>JBKGHK010000655.1:0-5681 GCA_046520375.1 Pyxidicoccus sp. 3LFB2 | reverse complement strand
CCCGGAGGAACGGGGGTTGCGCCCAGCATCTGACAGCGGGGCGGGCGCGGCTTGCCCGCCCTGTTGGCTTCGCCTGGAGGAGCCCACGGTTCTTCCGGCAGCTGACGAAGGCGCGGACGTGGCGCATGTGCGTGAAGTCGCGGTGGCGCCGTCTGGCATCTGGCGGCGCGGCTTGTTCGCCCTGATGGCTTCGCCTGGAGGAACGGCGGTTCCCTCGCAGCGGATGAAAGAGCGGATGCGGCGCAGTCACCCTGGTGGGCGGCCTCGCGTGAAGGAACGGCGGTTCCGCTCCGCATCCGACTGCGGTTCGGGCTCCCAGCCTCGTCGCTCGGGTGGCTTCGCCGGAAGGAACGTTCGTTCCGCCAAGCCCTCTGCCGGCGGAGCGGGCTCGGCCCGCTGTCGCGTGCTCGCGACTCAGCGGCCGCGGACGTGCGCCTGCCGCTTCAGTCCCGCGGCATGGGACAGGCGCTTGCGGAGCTGGACGATGACGTCATGCAGGTAGTCCAGCCGCTGAAGCACGCGCAGGTCCTCGCCCGCCTCCATCAACGCCACCGGGGACAGTTCCTCGGTGCGCAGGGTGTCGAGCAGGTCCCCGAAGTGGGCCGCGACATCCCCCAGCGCGTCGAGGCCTTCGCGGAGGTCATCCTCCAGCAGGTCCACGAGCACGGCCGCATCGGTGCGGGCCGGAAGAGAATGTGCGAGGCGCTCCACGGCCACGCGGACCGGGTCGGCGCGGCGCGGAAGCGCGGGGGCGGCGAGGGCGAGGGCCGGAGGGGGCATGCCCAAGACGCTACAGGCCGGTAGCACACCGTCAATTTTCCGGCGGCGGGCACGGGCCCGGCGACGAGAGGAAACGCCCGTCTCCTGCGGGTCGCGGCAGGTCGATTGGCGGCCCTCCGTTTCGCCCACGTCTTGCGCAACGGCCGGTGCCGGAGGCTGGGAGGGGTCGGGCGGGATTGCACCTGGCCGTCCCGTCCACGCAGCCCTGCCAGCAAATGAAGAAGCCCGCGGCCTGAGGGCCACGGGCTTCACGTGAAGCAGGACGAGGCGAGGGCCTCAGCCTCTCACCACTTCATGTCCTCTTCGCCGCCGGCCTCCTGGCGCTTCTCGCCGGGGCGGGAGACGCCGGTGAGGGTGGCGCGCACGGCGCCCAGGTCCAGGGTGCCCACGGCGGCGAGCGGCAGGCGGCGCGCGTCGTCGGAAATCCACACGTGCACCTCGCGCTTCTGCGTGGGCCGGTCCAGGCGGATGGCGACGCCCTGCATGTGCCAGGCATTGAACTGGCCCAGCGGGGTGGTGACCTGCTCGCGCTTCACCACCGCGCCCTGCATGCGCCACAGGCGGCGCACGCCATAGACGTCGAAGCAGACCTGCATGTTCTCCTCCAGCGGCAGCTGGCGCAGCAGGTAGATGGAGCCGGCCACGTCCAGGCCGTCCTTGTCATAGGTGTAGTTGAACTGGCCCTTGGGGCGCTTCCCAATCTGGTAGTCCACCTTCACCGAGCGGTCCTTCGGGACGAAGGCCACCTCCACCTTGCGGCGCTGCTCGTTCTCCATCGTGTCTTCGATGTAGCGCTTGGGCCGCAGCGTGCGCGGGTGGAGGTACGTGGTGGCGCTGCCCCGGACGCGGCGCACCTTGGAGAAGAAGGAGTTGGTCTGCGCCTCCACCTCCACCGGCAGGTGCCCGTCCTTCGGCTTCTGCACGCGCATGGTCATCTTCCCGGCCTGCGCGCCCATGGCGTCCAGGTCGAACTCGAGGACCTCGCCGGGCATGAAGGCCATGGGCGTGCGCAGCGCCGGCAGCGCCTGCGCGCACGGCGCCACCGTGAGGGGGACCTTCTTGTCCTTCTCGTCCGTCGCCTCGGCCTTCTCGGCCTCCGGCTTGTCGGCATCCGAGTCCGGCAGCTGGGCCCAGGCGGCGCCGGTGGACAGCGTCAGCCAGGCCGCGAGGAGGGTGCGCATGGAGCTCATCCTTTTCCTTCCACAAGGACTACGGGGTGCTGTTGGGCGTCTGACGGCCCGGGCGCTTCGCATATTCGGATTGGGCCCACCGCTCGCGCAGCCGGGCCGTGACTTCCTGACGGACTGCTTCCCATTCTCCCGCATCCCGGGTGATGTCCCAACCCGAGCGGGCCAGCCGTCGCGCGGCCGCCTGGGCAAAGGAGGCATCCCCCAGCTCCGCCAGGAGCCGGAGGTACTCGTAGTCCTCCAGCCCGTCACGGATGTGCTTGAGGCGCATACTGACCACGGGCTGGTGGTCCGGCATCCCCAGCCGCGCCGGAGTGCCCGGGTAGAACAGGGTGCCGTCGCCATTGCCGCCGAACTCGAAGACGTCTGTCCAGGGGTCCTTCTTCGTGTTGTAGGCAAAGACGGTGTCGAAATAGAGCTCGCCGTCCACACCCGAGGTGAAGGCCAGCACGCCCATGGCCCGGTTGAGGGGGGCGGGGTGGTCCACCATGTAGGACGCCCAGCCGCTGTAGGCCGCGTCCACCGTCGTGTCCTCCGGCGGACCGCCGTTGCAGCCGTGCGAATTGCAGCTCTGGTACCACCACACCTTCGCACCCTTCGGCAGGCGCCCCCGCAGCGTGCGGGACGTCAGCACGTTGCGACACGTCTGCGGCCCGGGGCGCGGGTAGAAGCAGTTCAGGGTGGGCGTGAGGATGTCCGCCGCGCCGCGCAGTGCGTCATCCAGCGGGCTGGTGACGAGCACGGGGATGCCCCCCGCGGCGCGCACCCGCTTGGCCTGCGCGTGCACCAGCGGCACGTCCTCCGGCTTCGGCTCGTCCTTGGCGTAGAAGAACAGCTGCGCCGGCCAGCCCTTCTTCCGGAAGTGCTCGACGAAGGTGCGGTAGTACGCCGCCTTCTCCGCGTCGGTGCCCGCCTGCTTGTTGTCGCGCACCTCGGCGGTGGTGAAGCGCGCCCCCGAGGGCAGCAGGCTGCCGTCGAGGAAGGGCCCCATCTCCGCGTCGTACGCGCGCCAGTCCACCACCGGCTTGCCCTTCTCGAAGCGCACCGGCGGCGGCGACATGCTCAGCCCGTGCGCGCTCACCCGGTGCTCCAGCAGGGTGCGGCCGTACGCGCGCAGCAAGTCCTTCGCCTCGGGCGACTCCGGCGACACGCCGTGGCCCTTGGCGATGCTGTACAGCGACACGCCGAAGCTCGTCGGCAGCGACGCGGTGGCCGGCAATACGAAGGGCTGCACCTCCACGGCGAAGGGCACCGGCATGGGCGCCGTGTCCCCGGCCTTCACCCGCAGCTCGCCCTTGTATGTGCCCGGCGCCTGCTTCTCCGGCGCGCAGACCTCCACGTAGAGGACGGTGGGCAGCTTCGACGTGGGCGACGGGGCCTGGATGGGGGCCTCCACCGGCACCAGCGCATCCGGCCAGGGGCCGCTCCGGCCCTCTCCGTTGGACGGCGTCTTCACGTCCACGAAGACCTGGCGCCACACCGAAGGCTTCAGCGCGGCACCGGGGCCCGACAGCGACAGCGGCTCCACCCGGACGCGCTCCACGCTCCCGGGCAGCACCACCTGCGTGGCCTCGCACTCGCCGCGCGCCACGCTCAGCCGGGCGTCGCGGCGTCCCTGCACCGCGTCACCCGGACGAATCTTCACCAGGGGCGACACCACCTGCGGCCCTGGAGTGGCGGCCATCGCCGCCACCACTGCCCACGCCCATCCCGCGCCCATCCGCCCCCTTCACTCCCCAGCGGCCGTTACCCGCCGTTCTCCGCCCGGGCCACCGCCATGACTCGCCCCGGCTTGTAGTCGGTGATTTCCGCCACCATCGTCCCCAGCGCGAACTCCGCCTCCACGCGCACCGGCACGTGGCTGGGGTCCGTGGTGACGAACACGAACATGTCCCGCTTCGACGTCAGGCTGCCGCCGAACTCCGCCTGCACGCGCAGCTTGAAGACCTCCTTGGGCCCCAGCGCCGTGTTCATCGCCTCGCGCCCTTCCACCTTGGCGCGCATGGTGAACGTCTTGCTGCCGGTGAAGACAGGGTAGGCGTACTCCTGGCCCACCGTGAGGTCGCGGTTGCGCAGCGCGAAGGTGGCGCCCGTCACGTCCAGCGTCCCCGGCTCCATGTCGCGCGTGGACTCGCGGGGCTGCTCGCCCTCCTTCTGCTTCACCACCAGGGCGCTCTTGCCGTCCGCCTGCATCTTGATGCGCATGCGGCGGCGCTTGCCGTTCTCGTCGGCGTGCAAGTCACTGCCCAGCACGCGCTGCCCACCGGCCTGCCAGTAGGAGACGAACTTGTCCTTGATGGGCCACACGCCGATGACGTCCTGCGAGCGCGCCAGCGCGATGATGGGCCACACCTCTTCGCCCCACTGCTTCATGGGCGCGCCCACCGTCACCTGCGCGGTGCCCGCCGTCACGCCGAGGTACTTCACCCGATACTGGGACTGCTCACCGGGGCCGAACGCCGGGTTGGCGGAAGACTCCTGGGCCATGGCCGTTGCCGACCACACCAGGCCCGCCAGCACCGCCGCGAACCCCCACTTGGACTGCGCACGCATCGAGTGAGCTCCCTCGCTTGGAAGTTAAGTAGCCTGGAACCAGACCGCCAGACCCGCCCCCAACCCGCCCCACCGTGCCGCATTTCCATCGACGGACCTGTCGACCAGGCATTCAACGGATGCCCGCTCCCTCCACATGGGGGCATGTGGAAGCGTCACGGGGGCCACACTCTCGCATGCCCGGCCCACCGGACGCCTCTTTCGGGCCCGAGCCCGGTCGCCCTCCATGCGGCTTGCGGTGTCCACCCGCCGACACCGCTGGTAGCCTTCGCACCGGGCCGCCCACCGTGGGGCGGCCTGTACGAGGGAGGGCTGCGATGTCCGGCGGTGGCTTTGATTTCGATGATGACGAGAAGGACTCGGGCTCTGGCGGCGGCAAGCGCCAGAAGGAGTTCGACTGCCCGTCCTGCAACGCCCACAACCCCCTGGACGAGCCGCCGGCCCATGGGGAAGAGGTGCGCTGCAACTACTGCGGCTCCGAGTTCCGCGTCACGGTGACGTCGGAAGGCCGGGTGAAGTTCAAGGAGGTCTGAGGCCTTCAGGCCCGCTCGCCGAAGATGGCGGTGCCCACGCGGACCATGCTGGCCCCCTCCTGGATGGCCAGCTCGAAGTCATGCGTGGTGCCCATGGACAGGTCCGGCAGGCCGTGGGTCCGCGCCAGCTCGCGCAGCGTCTGGAAGTAGCCGCGCGCCCGCGCCTCGTCATCGGTGGGGGGCGGCAGGGACATGAGCCCTACCAGCCGCAGCCCCGGCAGGGCGCGCGCCTCCGTGAGGAAGTCACCCAGCGCCTCGGGCTCGAGGCCGCTCTTGGTGGCCTCGCCGCCCACGTTGACCTCCACGTAGCAGGGCAGGGCAGGGGCCCCCTCGCGCCGCTTGGACAGCTCTCGCGCCACCTCCACCCGGTCCAGGGCGTGGAAGGCGCTGGCCACGCGCGCCACGTACTTCACCTTGTTCGTCTGCAGCGGGCCAATGGCATGCCAGCGCAGCCCCTCCAGGTCCGCCAGCTCCGCGGCCTTGTCCCGCAGCTCCTGCGCGTAGTTCTCCCCGAAGTCCCGCTGCCCCGCCGCGTAGGCCTCGCGGATGAGGGCCGCCGGCTTCAGCTTGGAGACGGCCACCAGCGTCACCGACTCCACCGGCCGCCCGGCGCGCGCGCACGCGGCCG
>JBKGHK010000654.1:0-5691 GCA_046520375.1 Pyxidicoccus sp. 3LFB2 | reverse complement strand
ACGGCGGCCCCGCGCGGCCCCACGAAGCGTGGCCGCGCGGGCTCGAAGGGGGCGCGCGCTGCTACGGACAGGTCCCGCAGTCCGACTGGCAGTTGTTGTAGGCGGTGCCGGTGCCGCAGCGCTCGGTGAACTGACAGGTGCCGTCGCCACACCGGTAGATTTCCTGCGGCCGGATGCGCGTGGTGATGGCCCGGTAGTTCTTCCCGTTGTAGGTGCAGCGCAGGTAGTACGGCTTCGGGTCGTAGGTGGTGCCGGCCCGCTCGCACAGGCTCGCGCACGCGCCCACGTGGACGATGGGCGGGCACTCGGAGCCCGTCGCGCTCGAGGACAGGCCGCAGGCGCGCGACGTACTCTCCCGATAGTTCAGGTAGTCCTGGTCATTGGCCGCGAAGATGCCGTCGCCGGTGAAGAGGTTGCCGAAGAAGCACGCCTCCTTCTCGCTGTAGGAGTTCAGCTCCCAGGACGTGTAGGGAATGGCGTTGCCCTGCGCGTTGCGGCCCAGCACGGAGATGGGGATGTGGATGCCGTACTTGTTGGCGTGCGCCGCCAGGCACCCGGACACCACCTCCTGCTCCAGCTCCGTCGCCACCAGGCCCGAGGCCCAGCCCGGCGCCAGCCCCAGGCTGCCCGCCCAGGTGTACGTCGCGCCCGTCAGCGGGTTGGTGAAGGTGCGCGTCTGCCCTGACGGCACCGCGCACTTCACCACGTACTGCATCACCGCCGCCGCGTTGGCCGGGTTCTGGTTGAACCAGGTGGAGAAGCCATTCGTCGACAGGCCATTGGTGGACAGGCCATTCGTTGACAAGCCATTGGTGGACAGGCCATTCGTCGACAGGCCATTGGTGGAGAGGCCGTTGTCTGTCTGTTCCTCTCCCAGGACGACGCCCAGCGATTCGTCCTCCGTGCCCGGCCCCCCTGCCGGTCCGCATCCCCCTCCTCCCAACCCCAGCGTCAGTCCCAGGACTCCCCAGGCGAGCCACCTGCCCCGGCTCCGTTGAATGCAGACACTGCTGACACTTCCACCCTGCTTGGTTGGCGTGATGCGCATGACTCCCCCCGTGGAAGGCGCCCGGTGGGGCCGGGCGCCATCGCGCCCCAGCAGTTCCAGCGTCGAGAAGGAAAGGCGCTGAAACTGATGGGTGAGAGAAGTCTGACGGGGGGGCTTGGTGAGATGAAATGCGACCAGGGCGAAAAATTGCCGTGCGGGCCCAAATCGGACACCCGGTGTGTACGATGTAGGACGCGGGGTATCCCGTATGCCCCGTGTTCAACACCTTGCCTGTATTGCGGGGTGTTACTCGGGTTCTGGAAATTCCAGCGCGAGTGAGGCGGCGGGGGTGAGGGCAAAGCCATCCGCGGCGCGCAGCCGCCAGGCGCCGACGTCGGTGACGGGGCCGCCCACCACTTCGGACTCGCCCGAGTCGCCGCGCGTCTCGGCCTGGCCCAGGTGCATGCAGAGGTGGACGTGGGCGCCCACCGGGTCCGCGAGCTTCTGGACGACATGCTGGAGGATGCGCAGCGAGTTCTCCGCCTCGCGCAGGTACAGGGTGCGGTCCGGGCTGGGGGCGCCATTCTCCAGCGGGCGCACGCCCAGCAGCGTGGTGCCGGACTGGAGCGCGAGGAGGAAGCCCCCGCCGCGCAGGCCCTGCTCCAGGCCGTCCAGTACGTCGGCCAGCACGGCATAGACGGCGTCGTCGTCCTGGGCGGAGGAGGCGAGCACCACCTCGCAGTGCACGGCGAGCGCGAGCCGGGTGTGGCGGGCCGGCTGGAAGGGCTCCTCGGCGGCCTCGCTGAGCGCGGCGAGGAACACGCCCACGCTGCCATAGCGCCGGCCGCCGTCCTTCTCCAGGCAGCGCAGCACCACCGCGTCCACGGCGGGGGACACGGGCGCAATCGCGCTGGGGCGGGGCGCGGGGGCCTCCAGGTGCAGCCGCTCCAGCTCCATCCGGTCCTCGCACTGGAAGGGGTAGCGGCCGGTGAGCAGCTGGTGCAGCAGCACGCCCAGCGCGTAGATGTCCGTGTGCGGGCCGATGGGGCCGCCGCGGAACTGCTCGGGCGCCATGGCGTGCGCGGTGCCCAGCCGCTGGCCGGCGATGGTGAGCCCCTCCTGCGAGGGCTCGGCGTGCAGCAGCTTGGCGATGCCGAAGTCGAGCAGCTTCACCCGCGGCCGCTCGCCCTCCTCCATGACGAGGACGTTGCTGGCCTTCAAGTCGCGGTGGACGACGCCGGCCTTGTGGGCCGCGTCCAGCGCCGCGCAGACCGGCTCCAGGTACGCCAGCGCGCGCGAGGCCGACAGCCGGCCACGCTCCTGGACCACCTGGCTCAGGGTGCGCCCGGTGAGCAGCTCCATGACGTAGTAGGGGCTGCCGTCCGGCATCAGACCGAAGTCGTAGACGTCCACGATGTTGGGGTGGTGGATTTGATTCACCACCCGCGCCTCGCGCACGAAGCGCTTGAGCATCTCCCCCTGGTCCGCCAGGTGGGGATGCAGCACCTTCACCGCGGCCCGGCGGCCGAGGATGCGGTGCTCGGCCTCGTACACGCTGCCGTGGCCACCCGAGGCCAGCAGGGCCTTGAGGACATACTCACCCGCGAGGGTGCCAGGGCCGCGGTCGGCCTTGGCCGGCTCCCCACGCTCTCGCGCGAAGGCACCGAGGTCCGAGCGGGCCTGGATGCGGAAGGTGCTCTCGGAGTCCGCCGCCATGGGTGGACGACCCTACCACCCTTCCGCATGTCATCGCTGCACGGCCCGGGCCCCGAGGGCTCGCCGCGTCGCGCCATCTGCGGCCGGGCGTTCACCATTCGTCAGCCCGGGGCCCGTCAAGCAGGCCGGGTGTCGGCTGGCATATGCTGCGGCTTCCCACCACACCCCGGGGGATTGGACGGCCAGTGCCCGGGGCTGCTGGATTTCGGGACGTGGCGACACATACGGAGACAGGGGCTGGGTGGGTCGGGCGGGGCCGCATGTGGGCGCCGGGGGGCATCGACATGACGACGCTGGACGACCTCACGACGTGCGCGGGCCTCGCGCTGGCTCCGCCGTCTTCAACCGGTGCGTGCCTCATCCTCATCAGCACCACGACTCCGGCGGCCATCGGCAAGGCCTACCGCCTGGAGCCGGGGGAGCACGTCATCGGACGGGGCTCCGAGGCCACGGTGTGCATCGACGACCACGGCGTGTCGCGCAAGCACGCGCGCATCATCCGCACCGACGATGGCGGCTGCCATGTGACGGACCTCGAGTCCACCAACGGCACGCTGCTCAACGGCGTGCCCATCACCACCGCTGAACTCCAAGAGGGTGACCGGCTGCAGATCGGCACCGTCACCGTCTTCCGCTTCTCCAAGCGCGAGGTGCTGGAGCAGCGCGAGGAGCAGCTGCGCCAGGCGCTGTCCGCCGCGCGCGTGGGCATCTGGGACTGGAACGCGCTCAGCGGCCTGGTGACGTGGAGCGAGCAGGTGGACCGGCTGCTGGGGCTGGCGGTGGGCAAGCTGTCCGGCCGGGCCATGGACCTGGCCGAGGTGGTGCACCCGGCGGACCTGCCCCGCGTGCGCGAGGTGCTGCGCGCCGCGCTGGAGAAGAAGACGCAGGTGGACGTGGAGTACCGGATTGAGCCGCAGGGCAGCGGCTGGCGCTGGATTTCGTGCAAGGGCGACGTGCTGTGCGACGCGTCCGGCACGCCCGCGCGGGTGACGGGCACGGTGATGGACATCACCGCGCGCAAGCAGGCCGAGCAGGAGTTGCAGCGCCAGTCGCTCATCTTCGAGAGCATCTACGACGGCGTGGTGATTACCGACCTGGGCGGCGGCATCATCGACTGGAACAGCAGCGCCGAGCGCATGTTCGGCCGCAACAAGGCGGAAGCCATGGGGCAGACGCTGTTCAGCGTGCTGCGCCCGGAGGAGCCCGACAGGACGACGGCCCAGGTGCTCACCGCGCTGGAGAAGCAGGGGCGCTGGTCCGGGGAGCTGGAGTTCCGCCGCAAGGACGGCACCATGTGCTGGTGCGAGTCCGTGGTGGTGCCGCTGCGAGACAGCGAGGGGCGCGCCATCGCCAACATCATGGTTCAACGCGACACCACGGAGCGCAAGCAGCTGCAGGCGCACCTGGTGGTGGCGGACCGGCTGGCCTCGGTGGGCACGCTGGGCGCGGGCGTGGCGCACGAAATCAACAACCCGCTGGCCTACATGCTCGTCAACCTGCACCTCATCCGCGAGGGGCTGGAGCGGCTGGAACACCAGGCCCCCGCGGCCCCGGTGGCGTCGCTGCAGCAGCTGGTGCGCGAGACGACGGAGGGCGCCGAGCGCATCGCCACGATTGTGCGCGACTTGAAGGTCTTCGCGCGCGGCGAGCAGGAGACGCGGCTGATGCCGGTGGACGTGCGCCGGGCGGTGGAGCTGGCGTGCAAGATGGCGGACAACGTCATCCGCCACCGCGCGCGGCTGGTGACGGAGTTCGAGCCGGTGGCCCCGGTGGAGGCGAGCGAGTCGCGGCTGTGCCAGGTGTTCCTCAACCTGCTGCTCAACGCGGCGCAGGCGATTCCGGAGGACGGCCCGCGCGCGCATGAGCACGAAATCCGCGTGGTCATCCGCGCGGGCGAGCGGGGCCGCGTCGTCGTGGAGGTCCGCGACACGGGCATGGGCATGAGCCCCGAGGTGCTGGACCGCATCTTCGACCCGTTCTTCACCACCAAGCCGGTGGGCGTGGGCACGGGGCTGGGGCTGTCCATCTGCCACGGCATCATCGAGTCGATGGGCGGCTCCATCCAGGCGGAGAGCGAGCCGGGCCGGGGCAGCACCTTCCGCGTGGTGCTGCGCGCCGCCACGCGCGAGCTGGAGGTGCTGCCGCGCCTCACCACCGTCGTCCAGTCCAACGCGCGGGCGCGGGTGCTGGTGGTGGACGACGAGCCGAACGTGACGCTGGCCCTGCAGCGCTCGCTGGCGGCGGACCACGAGGTGGAGACGGCCAACAGCGCCCAGGCGGCGCTGCGGCGGGTGAGTGAAGGCATGCGCTTCGACCTCATCCTCTGTGATGTGATGATGCCCGGAATGACGGGCATGGACCTGTACAACGAGCTGGGCCGCTGCGCCCCGGAGCAGGCTGGACGCATGGTGTTCATGACGGGTGGAGCCTTCACGCCGCGCACGGTGTCCTTCCTGCGCGATGTCCCCAACCTCAAGATTTCCAAGCCGCTGGACCTCACCCAGCTGCGTGAGCTGGTGGGCCGCTCCGCAGAGGCCGGGCGATGAGCCCTCCCGCGAGCCCCCCGGTCTCCGGACTCCCGACTCCGCGAAGAGAAGCTGCCGAAGAACAGCCGCTGCTGACGCCGGTAGCCCTGGCGCCCGAGCTGCCCGTGGCGCCCCGGGAGCTGACGGTGCGCGCGCTGGCGGCGGGCCTGCTCATCGGCGGGCTGCTGGCCGTCACCAACGTGTACATGGGGCTGAAGACGGGCTGGTGGGAGAGCGGGGCCGTCACCTCGGCGGTGCTGGGCTTCAGCACGCTGGCGACGGTGTCGCGCCGCCGGGGCTCGCCATACACGCCCCTGGAGAACAACATCACCCAGACGGCCGCGTCCTCGGTGGGGGCGATGCCGGCGGCGGCGGGCCTGCTGGGCGCGCTGCCCGCGCTGACGCTGCTGGGCATCTCCGTGCCGGGCTGGGGCGTGGCCGCGTGGAGCGTGGCGCTGGGCG
>JBKGHK010000653.1:0-5693 GCA_046520375.1 Pyxidicoccus sp. 3LFB2 | reverse complement strand
GAGGCGCGAGGCGGACGCAGCATGAGTTCGAGCAGCGCGGGTGGACGTGGCGGCGTCGGCCCGCGACATCGCGGCGCGCGAGCGCGGGCTGGCCGAGGAGAACGACCGGCTCACCCGGCGCTCCTTCGAGGTGGGCACCGGCACCAGCCTGGAGCTCATCCAGACCGCGGCGGCGCTGCGGCAGGCGGAACTGCAACTGGTGGTGCGGGACTTCGAGCTGGAGCAGGCGCGAGTCGAGGCATTCCTGGCGGAGGCAACATGCGAGTGGTGACAACATGGAACGCGGGGCTCGTCGCGCTGGCGCTGGCGGGGGCGGGGTGCAAGGGCTCCGGGGCGGAGGAAGGTCCCCAGGGAGGCCAGGGCGGCGCGGGCCGCGCCATGCCGGTGCAGGTGCAGGCGCTGACCCCCGGCCCGGTGCGTGACACCGGCGAGTACCTGGCCACGCTCATCTCCCGCCGCAGCATCACCGTGTACCCGCAGGTCGCCGGCTACGTGCAGCAGATTCCCGTCCGGCCCGGCGCCCAGGTGAAGCAGGGCGACGTGCTGCTGGTGGTGGACCCCCGGCGCGAGCGCGCGGGGCTGCGCGCCACCCAGGCCCAGCAGTCCTCCGCCGAGGCCCAGCGCGAGTTTGCCCAGAGCACCCGCAAGCGCAGCGAGCAGCTCCTCAAGGAAGGACTCCTGAGCCGCCAGGACTATGACCAGGCGGTGGCGCAGGCCGAGCAGGCCGAGGCCAGCGCGCGCGCCGTGGAAGCGCAGGTGCAGTCCCAGACGGTGCAGCTGGGCTTCTACCAGGTGAATGCGCCCTTCGCGGGCGTGGTGGGCGACTACCCGGTGAAGGTGGGCGACTACGTCACGCCGCAGACGGCGCTCACCCAGCTGGACCAGAGCCGCGCGCTGGAAGTCTCCGTGGAGCTGCCGGTGGAGCGCGCCCGCGACATCCAGGTAGGCACCACGCCGGTGGAGGTGCTGGACGCGGACGGAGAGGTGGTGGTGACGGCCCCCGTCTTCTTCATCGCGCCGACGCCCACGACGGCCACCCAGCTCGTCGAGGTGAAGGCCGCCTTCGAGAACACGGTGGGCCTGCGCGCCGGACAGCTCGTGCGGGCGCGCGTGGTGTACGAGACGCGCGAGGCGCTGCAGGTGCCCACCTTCGCGGTGACGCGCATCAGCAGCCAGTCCTTCGTCTACGTGGTGGGCCAGGGCGACGGCGGCACGGTGGCGCAGCGCGCCCCGGTGAATGTGGGCCAGGTCTCCGGCAACTCGTATGAGCTGACGGGCGGCCTGGACGCGGGCACGCAGGTGGTGGTCAGCGGCATCCAGCTGTTGCGAGACGGGCAGCCCATTCAACCCACCCCCGCGAAGCCGGCCCAGGGCGCTCCTCCGGGCGTGGGCGGCAGCGGCCCCGGACAGCCCCAGGGCACCCAGGGCGCGCAAGGTGCCCCCGGCAATCCCGGGCAGCCCGAGTCACAGGGACAGCAGCCCCTCCAGCCCCAGGGCCAGGGCATTCCCGGAGGCCCACCGCAGCCCGGGGCCTCCGGTCAGCCTCAAGGTCCCCGTCCTGGTGGCGGCAGCTCGAATCCGGCGCAGTGAGGAGACGGCATGTTCACGGACTTCTTCATCCGCCGTCCCATCTTCGCCAGCGTGCTGTCCATCATCATCACCCTGGTGGGAGGCATCTCCATCCCCTCGCTGGCGGTGGAGCAGTACCCGGACCTCTCGCTGCCCGTGGTGCAGGTGTCTGCGAACTACATCGGCGCGTCCGCGGAGACGGTGGAGAGCGCCGTCACCACGGTGCTGGAGCGCCAGCTCAACGGCGTGCAGGGGATGCGCTACATCTCCTCCACCAGCAGCAACACCGGGCAGGCCAACATCAACGTCACCTTCGAGCCGGGACGCGATTTGGACCTCGCGGCGGTGGACGTGCAGAACCGCGTGTCCACCGCGTCCGCGCAGCTGCCCGCCGAGGTGAATGCGCTGGGCATCACCGTCAACAAGTCGCAGACGCAGCTGCTCATGGCCTTCGGCCTGTATGACAACGAGAACCGCTACGACGTCGGCTTCCTGAGCAACTACGCGGACGTCTTCATCCGCGACGCGCTGCTGCGCGTGAGGGGCGTGGGCGACGTGCGCATCTTCGGCGAGCGGCGCTTCGCCATGCGCCTGTGGCTGGACCCCACGGAGCTGGCGCGCCGGGGGCTGGCCGCCACGGACGTGGTGAATGCCCTGCGCGCGCAGAACGTGCAGGTGGGCGCGGGTCAGGTGGGCCAGCAGCCCGCGCCGGCGGGCCAGACGTACCAGTTCACCGTGCGCGTGCTGGGGCAGCTCACCACCGCGGAGCAGTTCGGCGACATCGTCGTGCAGCGCGGGCAGGACGGCTCGCTGGTGCGGCTCAAGGACGTGGGCCGCGCGGAGCTGGGGGCGGAGAACTACGGGCAGCTGCTGCGCTTCAACGGCCGCGAGGCCGTGGGCCTGGGCATCTTCCAGCTCCCCGGCTCCAACGCGCTGGAGGTGCGCGACGGCGTGGTGGAGGAGCTGGAGCGGCTCAAGGCCAGCTTCCCCCCGGGCATGACGTACGAGCGCGCCTTCGACACCACGGCGGCGGTGGAGGCGTCGATTGAAGAAGTCCTCGTCACCCTGGGCGAGGCCATCCTCCTGGTGGTGCTCGTCGTGTTCATCTTCCTGCACGGCTGGCGCAGCGTGCTGGTGGTAGCCACCACGCTGCCGGTGTCGCTGGTGGGCACCTTCCTCTTCGTCAGCGCCTTCGGCTTCTCCATCAACACGCTGACGCTGTTCGGCCTCACGCTGGCCACCGGCCTCGTGGTGGACGACGCCATCATCGTCATCGAGAACGTCGAGCGCACCATGGAGCAGGACAACGTGGACGCTCGCGAGGCCACGCACCGGGGCATGAAGCAGGTGGCCGGCGCGCTGGTGGCCATTGCCCTCGTGCTGTCCGCGGTGTTCGTCCCGGTGTCCTTCTTCCCCGGCACCACGGGCATCATCTACCGGCAGTTCGCCCTCACCCTCGCCTTCTCCATCAGCCTCTCCGCGCTGGTGGCCCTCACGCTGTCACCCGCGCTGTGCGCGCTGCTCCTCAAGCCGCACGAGGGCCAGAAGTGGAAGGTGTTCCGCCTGTTCGACCGGACGCTGGACCGCTTCCGCGACGCGTACGGGCGGCTGCTGGTGCGGCTCACCGGACCGCTGAAGTGGCCCGTCACCCTCGCCTTCGTGGCGTGTCTTGCCGCCACCTTCGTGGTGTACCGCCTCACGCCCGCCGGCTTCATCCCGGGCGAGGACCAGGGCTACCTCATCGTCGCGGTGCAGGGCCCGGAGGGCACGTCGCTGGACTACACGCGCCAGGTGCTCATCCAGGCGGAGGAGGTGCTGCGCAAGCAGCCGGAGGTGGAGGACATCTTCACCGTGGGCGGCTTCTCGCTGCTGGGCACCGGCGCCAACTACGGCACCCTCTTCGTCAACCTGCGCCCGTGGGAGGAGCGCGAGGAACGCGAGCAGAGCGTGGCCGGAATCGTGGAGCGCCTGCGCGGCCCGCTGATTGGCATTGGCGGCGCGCGCGTGCTGCCCTTCGAGCCCCCCGCCATCCGCGGCGTGGGCAGCGTGGGCGGCTTCGAGTTCGTCCTCGAAGACCAGCAGGGCGGCCGCTCCCTGGCGGAGCTGGCGCAGACGACGGAGGCCCTGGTGTCGCGCGCAAGCCAGGACCCGGGGCTGCGGGGCGTCTTCTCCTCGTACACCGCCAACACGCCGCTGTTGGACGTCGAGGTGGACCGCGAGAAGGCGCTGGCGCTGGGTGTGCCGCTGGATGCCGTATTCTCCACGATGCAAGTCTACCTGGGCAGCCAGTACGTCAATGACTTCACCTTCGCCAGCCGCGTGTACCGCGTCTACGTGCAGGCGGCCGTCCCGTTCCGCAACGAGCCGAAGGACATCAACGCGCTCTACGTGCGCTCGGCGTCCGGGCAGATGGTGCCGCTGGAGTCCCTGGTGAAGGTGCGGCCGATTACCAGCGCGCAGAACATCCAGCACTACAACCTCTACCGCTCGGCGGGGCTGAATGGGCAGGCGGCGCCAGGCTCCAGCACCGGGCAGGCGCTGGACGCCATGGAGCGCGTGGCGCGCGAGTCCCTGCCGGCGGGCTACACCTTCGAGTGGACGGGGCTGTCCCAGGAGCAGAAGCAGGCGGGCACCAGCGTGCTGCTCATCTTCGGCCTGGGCATCGTCTTCGTGTTCCTGGTGCTGGCGGCGCAGTACGAGAGCTTCTCCCTGCCCGCCGTCATCCTCCTGGGCGTACCGGTGGCCATGCTGGGCGCGCTGGGCCTGCAGAACCTGCGCGGCCTGCAGAACGACGTGTTCTGCCAGGTGGGGCTCGTCATGCTGGTGGGCCTGTCCAGCAAGAACGCCATCCTCATCGTCGAGTTCGCCGAGCAGCTCCGCCAGGAGGGCCGCGGCGTGGTGGAGGCCGCCATCCACTCCGCGCAGACGCGCCTGCGCCCCATCCTCATGACGTCCTTCGCCTTCCTCATGGGCGTGGTGCCGCTGGTGCTGGCCAGCGGCGCGGGGGCCTCGGCGCGCAAGTCTTTGGGCACCACCGTCTTCGGCGGCATGCTGCTGTCCACCTTCGTCAACCTCATCTTCATCCCCGTGCTGTACGTGCTGGTGAAGGGCACCCGCACCCGCGCGACGCCTCCCGCGCCTCCGGCCGCGCCGCAGTCCGCGTGAAACATGGAAAACACGCGAGGTCCGCGCAAAATCAACACAGGGGCAACTGCGACCCGTGTGCAGTATTTGAGAGGTGTCGTTATTCTTTGAAGTCTCAATGGCAGACTCCACACGCCTCGATGTCCAGCGCAGGCGGCTCTACGCGCTCAAGCGCTCGCCCGCGCTGCGGCACACCAGCAACTCCGTCGTGCTGCAGCTGCTGGAGAAGGGCCAGGAGGCCACCTGGGAGAAGGGCACGGTCCTCTGTGAAGAGGACCGGGACGCGGAAGGCTGCTTCCTGCTGCTGGACGGCGAGCTGGACGTGTGCCGGGGTGGCGAGCCGCTGCTGACGCTGCGCCCCGGCACGCCGCTGGGCTTCGAGGCGCTGGTGGGCGGCCGGTATGCCGTCACCGCGCGCGCCGTCTCGCATTCCAGCGGCCTGTACTTTCCCCGCGACGCCGTCATGGATTTGGTGCACGCCCGCGCGGGGCTGCGGCAGGACGTGGGCCACCTGGAGCCGCAGGCGCCGGGGCGGGAGGACCTCCTCTCCCACGCGGAGGTGGTGACTTTCGAGAGCGAGCTGCCCCACGCGCCGCTGTCCCTGCTCATCGCCCTGGTGGCGAAGGCCATCGTCCACGACTTCGGGGACCGGGTGCTGCTGCTGCGCACGGAGGCGGGCGCGAGGAGCGGGGCGGTGTCCCTGGGCGCGGACGGAATCCTCCGCGCCACGGTGCCGGAGCCCGCACCGGGAGTCCCGGGCCGGGTGGACGCGGAGCTCGTGCACCAGCTCGCGCGGCGCCATGCCGCGCACTACGTCTTCCTGGACGGCTGCCAGGTCACGGAGGTGGCGCTGCCGGGCAAGACGGTGCGGCTGGTCTCCGGCCCCTCGCGGGCGCGCCCTCCCCTCACCGGCAGCCCCCGGGTGCTGCCCACGGTGGTCATCGACCCCGAGCGCCCCTCGCGCGGTGCGAGGCTGGGCG
>JBKGHK010000652.1:0-5709 GCA_046520375.1 Pyxidicoccus sp. 3LFB2 | reverse complement strand
ACGCCGGTGGCCACGTCCCCGGCGGTGCGAAGCGCGCCGGTCCCCGCGTCCACCGCGCGGTCCACCACGGCCCGGCGCACCCCGTCGACGCGCTCGGCCACCTCGCCGCGGAAGTCGTAGAGCGCCGATGCGGGACCGTCCACCTGGTCGACGATGGCCTCCACCGCCTGACGGGCGCGGTCCGTCACCGACGAGCCGCCCTGGTCCTGAACGAGCTCCTCCGCGGCGTCACCCTTGCCCTGCGCGTTCAGCGCCTCGGCCACCATTCCGCGGAAGCGGTCGGTGCCGGAGGACTCGGCGTAGGCCTTGAACCCGTCGTCGACCTTGTTGAGCTCGGAGTCGTCATCAATCTTCGAGGCCAGGCCCACCGCCAACCGCGCGGCGGCGTCCTCGGGGGCCGCGGTGCCAATCCGGCTATAGGCGGCGGCCAGGTCCTCAACGCCCTGGTCTTTGTAGTCGTTCGCCTCGGTCGCCCGGCCGAGGATCTCCGCGCCGCGCTCCAGCTGCGCGCTCGAGAGGTGCAGGAGCTCACGCACCAGCTCCGGGTTCTCCCGGTTCGCCACCACCTGCTCCGCGAGCGCTTCGTGGAAGTTCGCCGCGTCCACCGCGCCCCAGTCACCCGGCTGCTTGTCCGACGCCGACGCCACCTGCGCCTCGAAGAGCTCGCGCGCCTCCAGCTCCACCTTCACCTGGCCCGGGTGCTCGCCGTCCGCAACACGCTCCTGGAACTCCGGAGTGCGGAGCAGCTCGCGGTCCGCCTCGGGGACCAGGGCCGCCGCCGCTTCGATGACCCGCCCCACCTCGGCCTTATCGGTTGCGGAGGTGATGAGGTTGTTCGGGTTCAGCTCCGCGGTCGGCGACTGGGACTCCGCCACCAGGGACTCGCCGAATGCCTGAAGCTCCGCGCCGGTGCGCAGGTCCAGCTCCTCGAGGGTGCGCTGGCCGGCCGTGGTCGAGGCGAGCTCCGCGTAGCGCTGATCCGCCGGGGTCTGCGAGGGCGGCTTCGTGCCGGTCTTGTCCGCGCGCGTGACGTCCGGGCGGCGAGCCGGCCCGGCCCCGTCCTGCTTCTGGGCCTGCGCGACGTCCACGGCCGGGTCACCGCCAAGCCTGGCCCGATTCCGCTCGGTCCGTGACGGCGCCTCGAAGCCGTCCTGCATCCGCGCCCGCGCCATGTTCGGCTTGGGCTCCGGGGCCGCCTTCTTCTTCGGCTCGGGGGCCCGGGGCGGCTCCGTCGGCTTGCGGGTGACGTTGGCGCTGCGGAACGGGTTCCTGAAGACCGAAACCATGCGGACCTCCCACGGCGTGAGTTGCTGTGAGAATGGGTACGCAAAAGACCGAAATGCGGTTACATCCAGCGCGCCCTCCGGATGGCGGGGCTGGTGACGCGGCGCGCTACCAGGTCCCGCGCCACTTCCGCGACGGGCTGGAGTTCGAAGTGGAAGCGCAGGTCGCGTGAGGTGTCACGGATGCACCGGGACAGTCACATCAGCCCCGCTCGTCCGCTGCACGGCCGACGCTGCACGAGGTGAAACAGGTGTGCGGATACTGCGAAGGCGAGGCGCCAGTCGCCGCGCTCCCAGGAGTCCACACCCCTCATGCACGGCATCATCTTCAACGAACTGAACCGCTACGCGCAGGCACGGATGGGTGAGCAGGGCTGGAGCACGCTGCTGCAGCAGGCCCAGCTCTCCAAGCGCATCTACCTCGCCTTCAAGTCGTATCCGGACGAGGAGGCGGTGGCGCTCGTCACCGCGGCTTCGAAGCTGACGGGGCATCCGGCCCGCGCCATCCTCGAGGACTTCGGCGAGTTCATCGCGCCCAACCTGCTGCGGGGCTACAAGGCCGTCATCCAGCCGGGGTGGACCGTGCTGGACGTCGTCGAGCACGTGGAGCGCATCCACGACCGCGTGCGCAATGACCCGCTGGCCACGCCGCCGCACCTGGTCTGCCATCGCGTGGATGCCAATACCGTGCGGGTGTCCTACGCCTCCAAGCGCCAGCTGTGTGCCGTGGGCATCGGCTTCATCCGTGGCATCGGCCGGGAGATGGGCCAGCCGGTGGAAGTCACCGAGAGCCAGTGCATGGCGACGGGTGCGGCGAGCTGCGAGTTCCAGGTGCGCCGCGCGGGGTAGGCGCCTCGGAGGACTACTTCTCCGGCCAGTTGTTCCACGGAGGCCCGGGGTAGCGGCCGTCCAGTGAGCGCAGGAAGGCGAGCAGCGCGGCGCGCTCGTCCGTGTCGAGCACCACGGGCACCAGGGCCGGGCTCACCTCGCCGAGGAAGCCCGTGCCGCCACGACCTCCGCCCTGGAGGTGGAAGTCCACCACCTCCTCCAGCGTGGCGAAGCGGCCGTTGTGTCCGTAGGGCCCGCTGAGCGCCACGTTGCGCAGCGACGGCGTGCGGAACGCGCCCAGGTCCGCCGGGGACGGTGGGGAGTCCCCGGGGACGTCCTCGTGAGGGCCGTCATGGAAGGCACCCCGCGCGTTGAGGGGGTCCGCCGTCACGCGCGCGAGTCCCTGCTGGCGTCCCGGGTCCGGCGCATCCCCGGGCAGGGCGGGCACGCCGAGGTTGTGGAAGCGCTCATCCGTGAGCAGCGGGCCGCCATGGCACGTGGTGCAGCCCGCCCGCGCGAAGACGCCGAGCCCGCGCAGGGCCTCGGGGGACAGCGCATCCGCCTCCCCCGCGAGGTGCCGGTCCAGGGCGGAGGAACCCGCCGCCAGCTTGCGCTGGTAGGCCTCCAGCGCCTTACCCACGTTGGCGGCGACGCGGTGGATGGCCTGCTGGTCCGCGGCGGCCATGCCGTCGAAGGCGGGCGAGCCCGGGGCGCCCCGGGAGGGAAAGCGCGCGGTGTCCTCCAGGAGGGGCAGCGGACCGAACACGGCCTCGTACGGCGCGCGGTAGCTGGTGTGGATGCGGTGCGCCAGTTCCAGGCGGGTGAAGTCCATCTCCGCCGGATTCTCCAGCGCGGCCAGCGGCTGGGCCCATAGCGAGTCGGCGTGTCCGTCCCAGGTCTGCCAGCCCAGCCACGCGGCGTTGAGGAGCGTGGGGCTGTTGCGGGAGACTCGCGCCAGGCCCCGCGCGGTGGCGAGCCCGTCCTGGAACTTCCGCTCCGGCATGTGGCACGTGGCGCAGCGCACCTCCTGGTTCGAGGAGAAGCGCGCGTCGAAGAAGATGCGGAAGCCCAGCAGGGCCGCGTCGGGATGCTCGGCGTACGCGTTGCCTCGTGAGGGGGGCAGGGCGTCGGGCAGCCGCAGCGCGCGGACCTCGCGCACGCCGTCTCGGAAAGGCCGGGCGCTCCGGGCAGGACTCGCCGCAGCCGGGCAGGGTGCCCAGGGCGGGCAGCAGCAGGACCAGGGACAGCGGGCTCGGGCGGCGCATGTGCGGGGATGCTCCAATGGCCCCAGCTTCCGTGCAACAGTCGCCCCGCCGGACGAGCCCCCCGCGAGGCGCGTGGCCCGGCTTTGACCCCCTGAAGGATTGCTCATGCATTTGCGCTCTCCGCGAAGACTGCTGCTTGCCCTGCTCACCCTGACCGCCTGCTCGAATCCGCCGCCCGAGCCGCCAGAGAAGGAGGTGGAGCAGCCGCCCGTGGTGCCGGACAGCTCGCGTCCGGTACGCCCGACTTCCAGCCCGCCGAGGTGGTGGAGAACGACACCGCCCCGCCGGACGAGGCGGGCCAGCCCCTCCCGTGGGCCCAGGCGCCGCGCCTGTCCCCCGTGCAGGTGGCGGTGCGCCGCGACAGCGCGGTGGTGCTGGTGCCGGAAGTCGCCGGCGCGCGCGACTACCGCGTCTTCCGGGTGCCCGCGGGCACCGCCGTGCAGGTGGATGCGTCCAGCCAGGAGCAGGTGAACGGCACCACGCTGTTCTGCGCGGGCTTCCGGCAGCACAACCTGCCAGCGGGCGCGGGGCTGGAGCTGCTGCGGCAGGTGGAGGTGACGGACCTGTCCGGCCCCACGCAGCTCGTCATCGAGGCGGTGGACCGGCCGTGCCCCTTCCCTGGCGTGCTGGGTGCGAAGCACGCGGACTACCAGGTCACCATGAGCGAGGTGCCGGTGAGCGAGCGCGGCACCTACTCCGTCTTCACCGAGGCCGAGCAGCGCGCGCGTTACGGCAGCCTCATCATCAACGGCCACGGCCCCGCGGCGAAGCCGGGCCAGCCCGCGGAGCCCGCCGCGCCCCGGGTGCTCGCGCGCACCACGGTGCGGGTCACCCCCTCGGGCACGGCCACCCCCCGGGTGAAGGACTTCTTCGACGACTTCCGGGACGCGGACGCGCCGCGCTTCGTGTCGGAGCTGCCGGACCTGGGCCTCACGCAGCGGGGCCAGCGCTACCAGAACGCCCGCTGGAACTTCCACACGTACGGCGCGGAGACCTCGCAGTTCTTCCTGGACCGGGGCCAGCTCCACATGGTGGCGGCGGACTGGGAGCAGGACATCTTCGCCAGCAACATCGCGTACCCGAAGCGGGCGGCGAAGCTGTCGGACACGAACTACCTGCACCTCACCTTCGAGGTGGGCAGCAACAGCACCTCGCGGCGCTACTGGTGGCTGGGGTTGTGCGGCGCGCAGACGGCGGGCGCCACGCTGGACGCCAGCGGCACGCTCCAGGGCAACATCATCCTCACGCCCTTCTTCCACCAGCCGGACGGGCGCAACCCGAGCGCCGAGGGGTGGAACTGCCTCCAGGTGTTCCCCCGGGATGGCTGGCCCTTCACCCTGGGCCCTTCCGACAGGCAGCCCGAGTCCGACGTGCGCGTCATGGTGAACGTCGCGGGCCGCCCCTCGCGTGACAGCGTGGTGAACGTGAGCCCGGACCAGTACCAGAACCCGAGCATCGGGGCTCCGGGCTGGTACCAGCAGCAGCGGGCCGACGGGACGCTGACGGGGCCCATGCTGGATGACCAGCTGCTGATTGCGCCGCGCACGCGCTTCGACGTGTACGTGCGAAGGGACCGGGTGGTGCTGTACGCCAATGGCGAGCAGCGGCTGTGCAACGACTTCCCGTCGCACAAGCTGACCATGGCGGAGGCGGCGGTGGGCTTCGGGCACGTGCTGTACCACTCGGCCGCCGAGCGCATGGAGTTCCGCGTGGACTACTGGGACCGCACCGGCCAGCACTACTACCTGAACAACACGCCCTTCATCGACGCGCGGGCCTGGGACAGCGTGGGCTTCGAGGAGGACGTGGGCGCTCCGGCGGGCTTCGACCCGGCCTCCTGCTACGTGCACCGGTAGCCTTCCGAGGGAGCGATTCACTGGCTGGCTGGCGGTAGGGGCCCTGGTGACACTGTCACCACCCCTGCCGCCAGGGCGGGCGGGTAAGCGCTATGGTGGGGCCATCATGATCTGCCCAGCCTGCGCGTGGGTTCGCAACCGAGAACGGGGGGACGCGTGCATCCAGTGCGGCACCGTGCTCGTTCCTCCCACGAAGCCCCACATCGAGGACCTCGTGCGGACGACGCTGCGACAGCGCGTCTCCCGCTGGCACGGCGACGGGCTGCTCGATGCAGGCACGGCGGTCCGGCTGGAGGCGTCGCTGGATGAGGCTCCCGCGGCCTCGCTCGAAGCGCCCCCGGCCGTGAGCCCGACGCTGCCCGAGCCTTCCGCCGTCCGTGTGGAAGCCTGGGCCGACGACGTCGCCGACTCGTTGCGCCGCGCGGCGGACTGGCGCCCCGGCTGGGGGACGGCGCTGGCGAAGTCGCTGGACGAGGC
>JBKGHK010000651.1:0-5714 GCA_046520375.1 Pyxidicoccus sp. 3LFB2 | reverse complement strand
GGAGCTCCAGCCATGGCGACTCGTCCTGCGCGAGCTGCCACATCTTCGGCGACTTTGACAGCCTGACGTGGGATTTGGGTAACCCGGATGGCGCCGTGAAGGCCAACGCCAACCCCGTCGTCCCGGTGCTGCCCGAGTTCGGGCCGGACGCCACCTTCGGGCAGGACACGTCCTTCCACCCGATGAAGGGCCCGCTGGCCACGCAGAGCCTGCGCGGCATGGCGAACCAGGGCCCCATGCACTGGCGGGGAGACCGGACGGCCGGCGACACGGCCCCGAGCGTCCAGCCGAACGGCGGCGCCTTCGACGAGGTCGCCGCCTTCCAGCAGTTCAACCCCGCGTTCATGGACCTGCTCGGGCGCAGCGCACAGCTCACCCCGCAGGAGATGCAGAAGTTCACCGACTTCGCGCTGCAAATCACCTACCCGCCCAACCCCATCCGCAACCTGGACAACTCGCTGACGGCGCAGCAGCAGGCGGGCCGCGACTTCTTCATCAACACCACGAGCTTCTTCCAGGGCTCGTGCGAGTCCTGCCACCGGATTGACGTGAATGCCAACCCTGGCGAGGGCCCCTTCAAGGGCTTCTTCGGCACGGACGGCAAGTCGTCCTTCGACGCGGAGCCCCTGTTCCCCAAGGTGCCCCACCTGCGGAACATGTACCAGAAGGTCGGCATGTTCGGCGCCGGGTTCCCCTTCGGCAACTCGCCCGCGGACACGTTCCTGGGCGACCAGGTGCGCGGCATCGGCTTCAACAGCGACGGGGCCATCCCCACGCTGTTCCACTTCAACAGCGGGTTCGACTTCCACCCCATCTTCAACGCGGTGGGCATCCCCGACTCGCCCGAGGGCTTCGCGGCGAAGAAGAACATGGAGCTGTACATGCTGGCCTTCGAGAGCAACCTGGCGCCCATCGTCGGGCAGCAGGTGACGCTCACCGCCAGCAACGCGGCCGTGGCGGGCCCCCGCATCCACCTGCTGAAGCAGCGCGCGGACGCGGGCGAGTGCGACCTGGTGGCGAAGGGGCGCGCGTCGTCGCAGGACGCGGGCTTCCTGTACCTGGGCAGTGGGCAGTTCAAGGTGGACCGGGCGGCGCTGCCCCTCGTCTCCGACGCGGCGCTCCGGCAGGGTGTGGTCCAGCGCAATGGCGTGCTGACGTACACGTGCGTGCCCCCGGGCTCGGGGACGCGCATCGGCATCGACCGCGACCTGGATGGCGTCCTCGACGGTGACGAGGCCTCGATGCTGAGCGCCCCCACCGCGCGGTAGGCCCCTGCGGACAGGCCGGCCACAGGCTGGCTCGCAGCAATGACACGGCTGCTCCGGGCTTCCCGGGGCAGCCGTTGTCATGTCCCGTCCCGGCGCCTCCCAGCGTCACCGGAGGCTCGCCCGTCGGGTAACGGTCTTCCAGGCCTGGGGCGCTGGCCCGGCACCCCGGGCTTTGCTTGAAACGGTGCAGGAAGGCTGCTCCCATCGCGCCGCGCAACCAGGAGACCGAACATGATTGCCCCCGGACCGACGCTCGAAACGGCACGCCTCATCCTGCGCCCCACGGCGCTGGAGGACCTGGACGGCTTCGCGACGCTCGCGGGGGACCCGGAGTCCGCGCGCTTCATTGGCGGCGTGCAGCCGCGCGCCATGGCGTGGCGGGCCATGAGCGCCATGGCCGGCTCGTGGGCACTGCAGGGCTTCGCCATGTTCTCCCTGCTGGAGAAGTCGACGGGCCGCTGGGTGGGGCGCGTGGGCCCGTGGATGCCGGAGGGATGGCCGGGTACCGAGGTGGGCTGGGGCCTGCTGCGCGACGCGTGGGGCAAGGGCTACGCCACCGAGGCCGCGACGGCCGCCATCGACTGGGCCTTCGACCACCTCGGGTGGACGCGGGTCATCCACTGCATCGCCCCGGAGAACACCCCGTCCGCGGAGGTGGCCCGCCGGCTGGGCTCGAAGCTCCTCGGCCCGGTGAAGCTGCCGCCGCCCTACGACACCATCGCGATCGAGGCCTGGGGCCAGAGCCGCGAGGAGTGGCGGGCGCGGCGGAAGTAACGCCCGGAAACGACGCGGGGCCCGAAACCCCGAGGATGCACCTCGAAGGTCCCGAGCCCCATTCTGCGTCTGGCGCGTCTGCCCGTCCGGTGACGTCGTGCTCACCGCCGTGAAGACGGCCGCTCAGGCATTACCAGAAGATGATGACGATGGTCGTCCCGTTCGGGCAGTGGATGACGATGATGATGATCTCATGCCGGTCGGGCGAGCCGATGCCGCCGACGCGGGTCTCCATCCGCGTGCGGGCGTAGGGCAGCGGGTTCGGCACCGACAGGGAGGACGTCTCCATGGTGGCGGGCATCCGGGCGACTTCCTTGCCGTCGGCGCCGATGAGGCCAACGGTGCCCTGGTAGGTGCCCTTCTGGATGTCTTCCTCATTCGCGTGGGCGTTCAGGCGGTAGAAGCCCGCGGGAATGCCGGTCGCCGGGGCGTCCAGGTACACGAAGCCGGCGTCCACGCCCTTGGGCAGGTCGGTGGCAGGGACCTGCTCGAAGCCCTCGATGCTGGTTCCCACGAAGTTGACGTCCTTGGAGCTGGCCGTCACGATCTCCTCGCGGTTGAGCTTCACCCCGGCCTCTTCAGCGGCCTTGATCAGCTGCTCGCGGGGATCCGTGCACTGCTCGGCGCGGGGCGCCGGGGCGTCCGCGCGGGGCATGTACGCGGCCAGCCGCGAGCCACTGGCAAACGCCGAGGAGGCGAACAGCATTGCCGCAACGAATCCGACGACCTTGAGGGATTGGGTCTTCATGACACCGTCCAGGGGGGAGGTACCTCGATGGGACTGCCCCCGGACCGTTTGCACCTGGAATGCCAGGATGGCCTGACCAGACAATTCATCCACATAGCGGTGGATGGGGCCCTGCCGCTGTAGCGGGCGCTGTCACAGACGGGCCCTTCGTGTAGCGGGGCATGTCACACGCCCACCGGCTGCCGGCGCCTGTCCCGTCCACCGCCACGGGCCCCGCGCCTGGCCGCCTGCTGAGGCTCCTGGCACCCAAATCGCCAGGAAAGTCGGGAAGTTGAGAGACCGGCCAAGCGCGTGTTACGACCGCCAACGGCCAGTCGCCCCTCCCCCGCCTTGGCCATCCGGAGCCAGTCTCATGAGCGAGCACAACGAAGTCCCGCGGCCCCCTGCCCCCATGGTCACCCCGCCCGTGCCTGGAGCACCGGGGAAGCCGGCGGCAACGGCCACCGAGACGCTCGCGCAGAACGCCACCCAGCTGCCCGCCCCCGTCCAGGGCACCAGCGCCGAGGACGAGGCCCGGGAGCGCATCGCCTCGCTGGAGCGCGAGGCGAAGGCCCTGAGCGCCACGGACGCGCACTCCGCCGCCCTGCTCTTCCATGAGGTGGGCCTGCTCTGGGAAGAGCCGCTGAAGAACCCGCGCAACGCCGCGGTGGCCTTCCAGAGCGCCTACAAGCTGGCGCCGAAGTACCTCGTCAACATCCGCGCCGCCCGCCGCCTCTTCGCGGACGTGGGCAACTGGCAGATGGTGCTCCAGTTGCTGGACGCCGAGCTCGCCGCCACCGGGGACGTGCGTCACCAGGCCGCGCTCCTCTTCGAGAAGGGCATCATCCTCCAGGAGCGCCTGTCCCGCGACGAGGAGTCCACCGCCTGCCTCAAGCTGTGCCTGGAGCGCCGGCCCACCGACGTGGTCGTCCTCACCCAGCTGGAGTCCGTCTACGCCGCGCGCAATGACGCGCCCGCCCTGGTGGAGGTGTACCGGCTGCTCTCCGCCGCCGTGCAGCAGCCGTCGCTGCGCGCGCACTACCTCACCGCCGCGGGCCTGCTGATGGAGGAGCGCCTCAAGCTGCGCGACTCCGCCGCCGTCCTCTTCCGCGAGGCCTTCGCGCTGGACCGCTCGGACCTGCAACTGCTTGCGGCCATGAAGCGGCTGTCCGAGCGCGAGGGGCGCACCGACGAGCTGCTCGACGTGCTCGCGGCCGAGGCCGCCGCCCTGGGCCCCCAGGCGGCGCCCGCGTATCTCCAGATTTCGAAGGTGTGCGAGCGCGCGGGCCGCAGGGAAGAGGCCCTGGCCGCGCTGCTGGACGCGCGGAGCGTGGCGCCCAACGAGCCCCTGGTGCTGAGCGAGCTGGCCGGCATCTACGAGGCGCAGGGCCGTCACGAGGAGCTGGCGGACGTGCTGCTGGCGCGCGTGGGCTCGCTCAACGACGAGAGCGAGCTGGTGGCCACCAACCTCCGGCTGGCCGCGCTGTATGAAGAGACGCTCAAGCGCGAGTCCGACGCGGCGGCGCGCTACCAGGCGATTGTCGCGCGCATCCCCGGCCACGCGGCGGCCCTCGCGGGCCTGGGCAAGCTGTACTACCGGATGCAGAACTGGGAGGGGCTGGTCTCCGTGTTCGACGCGGAGGTCGCCGCCGCCGAGGACGCGAAGCAGAAGGCCGCCCGCATGTACAAGGCGGCGGAAATCCTGGAGGAGCGGCTGAGCCGCCAGGAAGACGCCATCACCCGCTACAACACCTGCCTCCAGCTGCAGCCGGGCTACCTCCCCGCACAGAAGGCCCTCACCCGCCTCTACGAGCGCCAGGGCCGCTTCGCGGAGCTGGTGGCCATGTATGAGCAGGACCTGCTCCAGACGTCGGACCGCGACCAGCTCATCACCACGCTGAACAAGATGGCGGTGGTGTACGAGGACCGCCTCGGCGATCTGGACCACGCCATCGAGTGCATGAAGCGCATCCTCGACCTGGCGTCGGACCACCTGCCCACCATCCGCAATCTCGCGCGGCTGTACGAGCGGGCCGCGCGCTACCGCGAGCTGCTGGAGACGAACGACCTGGAAGCGTCGCTCGCCGGTGACACCAAGCAGGTGCTGTCGCTGCTCCACCGCAACGCGGAGATTCTCGACGAGCACCTGAAGGACCGGGCGGGCGCCATCTCCGCCTACGAGCGCGTGCTGGCGCTGTCCCCGTCCTACCTGCCCGCGCTCAAGGCGCTGGGCCGGCTGTACGCGCAGGACGGCCGCTGGGCGAACCTCATCGACATGTACCGGGCGGAGTCGGAGTCCTCTCCGTCCACCGACCAGGCCGCGGCGCTCATCTACAAGATTGGCGAGCTGTACGAGCAGAAGCTGCAGATGGAGAGCGAGGCCATTGCCTCGTACCAGGAGGCGCTGATGCTGGCGCCCAGCTACTTCCCGGCCCTGCGCGCGCTGGCCCGCATCTACCGGCTGAACGGCGCCTGGGAGAGCCTGGTGGAGGTGCTGCGCGCCGAGGCCGCCAACCGCACGGACCCGATGGAGCGCGCCAACGCGCTCTACCAGGCGGCGACCATCTGGGAGGACCAGCTCAAGCGGCAGGACCTGGCCATCGACACGTACCAGGAGGTGCTGCGCCTGACGCCGGGCCACGCCGCCACGCTGCGCGCGCTGGAGCGGCTGTACCTCGCGCAGGACAACGTGAAGGAGCTGGTGTCCATCCTGGACCGCGAGACGCAGGTGGGCGGCACGCCCACGGCCAAGGTGACGGCGTACCTGAAGCTGGCCCGGCTGTACCTGGACCGCTTCCAGGAACCGTCGCGCGCGGCCCAGTGCAGCGAGGCGGTGCTGGGCCTGGACCCCGGCAACCTCACCGCCCTCACGCTGCTGGAGCGCATCCGCGCGTCGGACCGCCCGCGCCGCGCCGAGCTGCGCCAGCGCATCCGCCGAGCGGGTG
>JBKGHK010000650.1:0-5718 GCA_046520375.1 Pyxidicoccus sp. 3LFB2 | reverse complement strand
GCTCCACCCAGCGCCTCCGGTGCCCATCAGCCCCAGCATCCACGGCAGCGTGGCCATGCCCAGCATGACGGCCAGCGGCACCCGGCGCTCCATGCCCGTGCTGGCCAGCGCCAGCACCAGCAGCGGCAGCTCCACCAGCAGCGCCACCGCCACCACCACGGCGAAGGGGCCCGCCGCGTCCAGGATGCGCTCCAGCCCCACAGGGCCATGCATCAGTGGCGCAAGTATGCAGCACCACAGGAACACCGTGACAGGCACGGCCGACGCCACGGAGAGCCCGGGCGCGAGATGGGGCCGAAATGGGACGAGCATTTCAGGAGAGACTAGGCTCTCCCGCTAAACCTGTAAATTCAGACCGGGGGACGACCGACCAGCCAGTACACGACGCTCGAGAGGGCGCCGACCACGGGCGACACCAGGACTCCCAGCAGGTAGAGGCGGGGGCAGCCGCCCTCGGCGCAGCCGATGCGGCCCTGGGCGAGGGCGCCGCCCAATAGCAGCGGGACGTGCATGCCAATGAGGAAGACGCCGAGGCCGCGCAGCACGAGGCCCCGGTACCAGGTGCGTGTCCACAACCGGAAGACGAGGGGGACGAGCACCAGGGTGACGGTGGCCGCGGCGGCCAGCGCCACCTCCCGGGTTGACACCGCCACACACGCCAGGGCCGCGAGCGCGAGCGCCGGCACGAGCAGCAGGGCGTTGAGGGACAGGGGCTCCCGGTAACGCATGGCGACGGCGCGACGGTGGCAGAGCGGGGAGGGCGAGGCAAGGACGGAGGCACGGGCAGCGTCTGGGGCCAACCCCTGCCAGGGATGTCTGTACGTCCTGTTATTTCTAGGTTCGGCCTCCGCAGGCGCGGTCGGCTGAATCGGGGCCATCATGTCGTCGCGAGTCACCGCCGCGCTGTTGCTCATCCTCGTGGGCGCGGGCTGCGCGAGCACGCGTGGGGTGCGCCTGGAGACGGGCGAAGGGCCACCGCTCGTGTACGTGCCGCCCACCTGGGGTGGGGCGGTCGAAGTGGACGAGGACGACTTCGAAGCAGCGCTGGCGCGGCTGGTGTTGGAGCTGCCCTTGTCCCTGCGGCCCTCGGAAGCGGGGTGGCTGGTTCGCGCCTCGACCCGGGGCGGCATGGTGGACCGGGCGCTGCGGAGCACGCTGCAAAGGGACTATGGCCGCTGGTGCCGGGCGCACGAGGCCGCCGGGAACTGCCTGTCCTTGCTGGAGGACGGGCTGGGGCTGGACGAGACGGACAGGCTGAAGCTGGCGCTGGGCCTGTCGCTGGAGCCGATGCACGAGAGCCTCGCGGACGCGGTGGAGGACACGCTCAACCCCACCTTCTTCAAGGCCGTGGTGGTGTCGGCCCTGATGTCCTGGGTGATTCTGGCGGCGGCGCCCGAGCCGCTCTTCACCAAGGCAGCCGCGGCGGTGGCGCTGGTGATGGTGGCGTACCTGGGAGCTGATGTCTTCCTGAAGGTGGTGGCGGCGTGCGGTGAGCTGAAGCGGGCCGCGGACAGGGCCACCACGTTCCAGGAACTGGAGGAAGCCGGCGCGCGCTTTGGTGGAGTCGTCGGAGACGCGGGCGCCCGCATCTTCGTGCTCGCGGTGGCGGCGGCGGTGAGCGGAGGCACGACGGGAGGGGCTGCATGGCTGGCGTCACGGTTGCCGTTGTTCCCGGGCATCGGGCAGGCGGCGGCACTGAGCGCGTCCCAGGTAGGAGTGAACCTGACGGCCATCGACCAGGTGCGCGCGGTGGCGGTGGTGGAGGGCTCGCTCGTCATCACCCTGGCGCCCAACGCGGTTGCGATGGCGGCGAAGGGCGGAGGCCGGAAGCAGGACCATCACCTCGCGACCATCCGCAATGAGAAGTCCACGGCGCGTGGTGGCCCCTGGACACCGAGGTTCAAGAAGTTATTCGACAAGGCGGGGATGAAGCTGAAGGACCCGGAGAATGTTGTCCCTGTCGAGGGGCATAAGGGGCCTCATCCGCAGGAGTACCATGAGCTGGTCTACAGGCAGTTGGACCGGGCGCTGCGAAACTGTCGTGAAATGGCTCGGTGCAGGGCCGCACTCCAGCAGGAGCTTCGTGAGCTGGCGGAGCAGGTCTCTACTCCGGGCACGCTCCTCAACACCCTGCTCACCCGGGGCACGAAGCCCTAGAGTTCCTTCATGCCAAAGCGTTATTTCGACCTGGCTGACGATGTCTATGTCCCCGGCCGTTGGGACCTGGGCCACCCTGGAGACAGTCAGGGACAAGAAGTCGATGACCTGTGGCAGTTCACGGAGGGGCAACCTGTGAGCGTCACGGGACGCCTCAGGATTCCCGTGGAAGGGCCAGGGCGGGCGCTGGACTACTCCCACGCGGGCTTCAGCACCCCCGTGGTCCGCGCCAACGTCGCCAACATCTTCTCCAAGCTGGCGCCGGACGATGTTCAGCTCATCTCCGTGGATGTCGAGGGACAGCCGGAGCAGTACTCCATCCTCGTCGCCACCCGGCTCATCCGGTGTATCGACGACGAGCGCTCCACAGAAGTGCGGTACTGGATGCCCGAGGACGACAGACCCGAGATTGTCGGCCAGTACCGCTCCGTGTACCGGTTGCGCATCGACCCCTCGAAGGTGGGCGACGCCAGGGTCTTCCGCACGTGGGGCTGGCCTGTTGCCCTCATCGTCTCCGAGGACATCAAGACCGCCCTGGAGCGGGCGAAGGTCACCGGCGTCAGGTTCACCGAGGTGTAGCCTGGCGCTTCAGGCCGCGACGGCGCCCTCACCCAAGAGCTGCACGTAGCGGCCGCGCAGCGCGAGCAGCTCCGCGTGCGTCCCGGCCTCCACCACCCGGCCGCCCTCCACCACGGCAATCAGGTCCGCGTCGCGCACTGTCGAAAGCCGGTGCGCGATGACCAGCACCGTGCGCCCCTGCATCAGCGCCTCCAGCCCCGCGCCCACCGCGGCTTCGCTCGCCGCGTCCAGCGCGCTCGTGGGCTCATCCAACAGCAGCACCGACGGCCGGCACAGGAACGCGCGCGCCAGCACCAGCCGCTGCCGCTGGCCGCCCGACAGCCGGCCCCCGCGCTCGCCCACCGGCTCATCCAGCCCGCCCGGCAGCGAGCGCACGAAGTCGTCCGCATGCGCCAGCCGCAACGCCTCCCACAGCTCCGCGTCCGTCGCCTCGGGCCGGCCCAGCCGCAGGTTGTGCCGCACCGTCCCGGAGAAGAGCACCGGCTCCTGCGACACCCACGCCACCTGCCCGCGCACGCTCGACGGCTTCAGCCCTGTCAGCGGCGCTCCGTCCCACAGCACGCGTCCTTCGGCCGGCACCACCAAACCCGCCAGCGCCTTCAGCAGCGTCGTCTTCCCCGAGCCCGAGCGCCCAAGCAGCAGCGCCTGCGTCCCCGGGGGCAGCGCGCAGTCCACCGACGCCAGCACCGTGCGCGCTCCGTACCGCACCGTGAGGCCGTCGGCGCGCAGGTCCATGTCAGGGCTGGGGCTGCCAGCGGACGAGGGTGCCACCGGCGCCCGCACCCCAGACGTCTCCGGGGCCCGTGCCCTCCAGCGCGGCGAGCGTGCGGGGCGGCAGCATGACACCCGTCCACTCCGTGCCGTTGAAGAAGTAGATGTTCCTGTCCAACGAGCCCACCGCATAGAGGGCCGTGCGTCCGAACGCCGTCATCGCGCGGATGTTGCTCCCCACGCCCAGAAACGTGAGCGAGGGCTTCTCGGTCCACGTCGTCCCCGAGCGCTCCAGCAGCAGACCTCCGTCTCCCGCCACATACGCCACCCGTGGCGACAGCACCCGGACCGCTCGCAGGAACCCGGTGCCCGTGATTCCGAGCGACTCCCTGGGCCATGTGCTCCCACTCGCGGGCGCGCGCCACGCGGAAGGAACGTTCGTTCCAGTCTCCTGTCCCACCGCGAGCAGGGTGGCCGGGCTCACCCCATGGATGGCGCGGAGGTTGGCGGCCAGTTGGACGACCTGCTGCGGCGCGGCCTGCGTCGGTGCGCCCTCCACGTAGTCCCATCGGATGACGCGGCCCTGGCTGTCCACCGCGAAGAGCCGCACGGTGGTGCCCTCCTCGAAGCCCACCATGCCGTTGATGCTGCCGTCGCCGGCGCCCGCCTGCTCCGCGCAGGCGTCGAGCGCCCCTGGCAGCACCGTGGCGAACCTGCCCGCGGCAGAGCCGACGAATACGCGCCCGTTGCTCGCCGCCCACGCGGCCTGCCAGCTGCCGGGGCAGCTCAGCACCGGCGCGACGGTGGCGCCATCCACATGGGCCACCAGGTTGTCCGTCGCGAGCCAGCCCCGGTTGTTCCCGTACGGCGCCACGGCCTTCCAGTCGGGGCTCTCGCCCCCCGCGCTCGTCTCCGTCCACTCCGTCGCGGCGCAGTTGGCGAGGTTCTCATCCACCTGTTCGTCGCAGTCGTTGTCCAGGCCGTCGCACACCTCGGTGGCGACGTTGGACGCGTAGCGCGAGCTCTCGTCACAATCCGTGCGCGTGGTGCTGGCACCGGGTGAGGGCGCCACGCAGCTCAGTCCTGCCGCCACGCCCGCGCTGCCATCCCCGTCCTCGTCCACGAACCACGCCACCGGCGGCTGGGTGCTGACGCACGCGGCGGAGGAGAGGCTCTGGCACGTGTTCACCCCCGGGCACGCCTGCGCGGTGGTGCACGCGTCGCCCACGGCGAAGGCGTCGTTGTCCACCGCGCCGTCGCAGTCGTCGTCCCTGCCGTCGCAGCGGGACTCGTCCTGGCCGGGGCGGATGGTGGCGTCGCCGTCATTGCAGTCTCCACCCAGCGTGACGGTGCCGGCGGGCTGGACGCACGAGGGGCGGGCCTCGGCGCTCGCGTCTCCGTACCCATCCGAGTCCCCATCCGGGTAGTAGCTCCGGGCGCCAGGGGCATCGGCCTCGCCATTGCGGCAGTTGTTGTCGAGGTCGTCGCACAGCTCGGCGGCTGACGGGTTGATGGCCGGGTTCCCGTCGTCGCAGTCGGTGCCCGGGCGGGGGCCGGTGGCGGCGACGAAGGTGTCGTTGTCCAGGTCCTCGGCGCGCAGGGCCAGGGCCACCTCGGTGATGCCCACCGCCGGCACCTGGGCCTCCAGGGACTGCTCCGCCACCAGCGCCCCATTGCAGGAGCGCTCATGCGCGGTGGCCGTCAGCCGCAGGTTCCGGCTCCAGCCTTCACGGCCCAGCACGGCCACCGTCCGCGTGTCGCTGCGGACGCCTCCCACCACCTCCACCTGCGTGGAGTTGGTGCGGGACGGGGTGTCCTGATCCACCACCGTCAGCGTCAGGCATTGGGGCTGGAAGGTCGCGTAGGAGATGGACACCCGCAGTGCGCCCGCGGCCGGAGGAGCGTCCTCCTTCCGGCAACCCGACGCGAAAACCGCCATCAGCAGCCCACCCAGCAGGAATAAACGCATCGCCTATGCATTCCCGGGCGCACTCGGGCGCCCGCCATCATGACGCAGTGAGGTCAAGAACCCGGAGACCCTGAACAGACCCCATAGTCCGGCGTGCTGGCCACCGTCCAGACGCGCGAATGGCCATAGCCCCCTCCGTCACGTTCGTTATATGGCGCGCCGAATCACTCTCCCTGGCCCGAGTCCTCTCCGCCCGCCCATGCCCCCCCGTCCCGCACTCGCCGCGCCCCTGTGTGCCTGGCTCGCCCTGACCGCGCCCCAGGCCCTGGCCCAGGACGCCGGAGCCCCCGGCGCCTCCCAGG
>JBKGHK010000064.1:0-24895 GCA_046520375.1 Pyxidicoccus sp. 3LFB2 | reverse complement strand
TTCGGCCACCTCCCGCGCACTGCCTCGCGCCTCGGGGTGGGGCGAGAGCATCCGGCCCACCAGCGCACTGAGTTCCGGAAGGCAGCGGGGGTTGCACACTCGCGCCGTCCAGTGCGCCAGCTCCTCGGGACGCCAGAGCCAGGCATCCTCCGACCTCGGGTGCGCCGCCGGCGGGTACTTCTCGGTGATGAGTCGATAGGCCGTGGCCCCTAGGGCGAAGACGTCATCCGCGGGCCCCGGCGAATACGGCACCAGAGGCTTGCCTGCGCGCATGATGAAGCGCCACGCCTCGGGCGAGCGGTACATGGGAGTGCCCGGCGGAAAGGGCTCCTGGGTGAGCGTGGCGGCGCCCAGGTAGTGGCCGGAGCCGAAGTCCAGGAGGAAGGGCTGACTGTCGGCCCGGCGGACGCGGACGTTGTCCCCCTTCACATCCCGGTGGAAGCCTCCAGCCGCATGGGTGGCCTCCAGCGCCCGGGCAAGCTGGGAGAGAAGCTGAAGCACCTGGCGTGAGGAAGGGCGCTGCGATTGGGACCACGCGTAGAGCGGCAGGCCCTCCACCCACTCCATGACGAGCCACGCGTAGGAGAGGCCCTCCTGAGGCTCCCAGTGGCCATGGTCCAGCAGGCGGGGGACGGCGGGGTGGCGCAGGCGCGAGAGCAGCTCGGCCTCCCGGGCGAAGCGCGCATCGCCAGGGTGCAGGGCCAGCTTGAGGGCGACGACGTGCGCTGCCTGCGGCAGGGCGTGCGCAAGCTGCGGCACGGCGTGCGTGGCCGGCAGCGCGGCAGGCATGGCATTGGCGGCCTGCGAGTCGGCGAGCACTGCGCGGTAGACGACACCGTAGGTGCCCCGGCCTCGCTGCTCCAACAGCAGCCACGGGCCGATTCGCGTCCCCGGGGGCAGGCTTGCCGGATTGAGGTAGTCAGACGCCATGAGGTCCCTCGCGAGGCGGTGCGTACCGCGCCCAAGGAGACTACTCGCAGGGTAGTGGAACTCCAACGTCATCCGGTAGGTGGACTCCAGCGAGCCGCACGGTGGGCTCAGCTGTCGACCTTCACGTGCATACACAGCGTCTTGAGCCGCTTCCGAAGCTCTTCATCCAGCCCACCGCCGTTGAGGCGAAGCCGCAGAAGGTTCCGGAAGGCCTGAGGCTTCGCCAGGAGCGCTTTCGCGCCCGCCGCCGTCATCGCCCCGCGGACCAGTTCAAGCTCCCGCAGCTGTGGCAGCAGTGCCGAATGGGGGAGCCGCTCGCAGAGCGCGTCCGTGAACTCGACGCCCACCAACGCGAGCTTCCGGAGGCTCGGAAACCCCTTGCCGTCGAGCAGGGGCTGGAGGTCTTCAAGGTGAGCCTCCGAGGCCTCCGTGGGGGTGCCCATCCAGATGTGCAGCGATTCGAGCCGGGGCAGCTCGGCATTCGCAATGGACCGCACCACCGGGCGCCGCAGCGTGCGTCCGTCGAACCAGGGAACGATGAGGAGGTCGCGCAGCTCTGGCAGCCGCAGCGTCCCCAGCTCCAGCAGCCGCCCGCGCAGTCTCAGCTCGCGGAGCCGGGACAGGCGTGGGTAGAGCGGCTCCAGGCGGAGTTCCTCCGTGTCGAGCTCCGCCGTGTCGGGCGCTTCCCAGCCCCGTGGCTGACGGAAGACGTGCAGGTCGAACGTCTCCAGCGTCTGGGGCCAGTCGGTCTCCACGAGGGCCTGGAGGACGCTGCCGTACTCAGGCGCGTCCACGTGGGTGAGGTTCACGACCAACGTGCGCAGGAAGCGAGCCGAGGCATGGGGCAGCAGCTGCCGGATGAGGCCCGCGAGGCCGGGCTCCAGGAGAGAGCGCGCAGTTGGAGGCCCATCGCCTCCCAGGCTGGCTTTGTGGATGAAGCCGAGCCGCCAGGCCAGCTGGCACTTCGTCAGGCACCTCGGGCTCTGCCACCGCCCGTCCACCAGGAGCTGGGGTGCCCCTTGCGGTTCTGTTTCCCAGCCCACCTTCACACCGAGGGGCTCCCCCTCCGCGTTCACCCGCTGCCCCAGCCGCCGTGTCAGCATCTCGCCGAGCAACGGCCGCGGAGAGTCGTGGAAGAGCGCGAGGATTCGTTCCTGGAGTGGAGCGCGCCGGGGGCCGTCCGCTCGCTCCAGCTCGTGCATGAGCATGATGAGCTCCCCCCGCGGGTCTCCCTGGAGCTGGAGCCAGTCGCCGTAGACGAGGTACGCGTCCACGTCATCCGGGTCGCGAAGGATGGCGGCTTCCAGCTCCGGGTGGCGCAGGTCGGACACGGCGGTGCAGCGTGGCGCATTCCAGCAGGGCCGCCAACCGCCGGTGCCCCGCTACTCGATGGGCGGCGGCTCGGGCTCGAGCAGGTGGGGCGGCTCCGTCTGTCCCTCGTCGCGCAGCCGGAGCGCGCGGTCGATGCGCGCGGCGGCGCTGATGAGGCCGAGGTGGCTGAAGGCCTGCGGGAAGTTGCCCAGCTGCTCGCGGGTCAGCGGGTGGATTTCCTCCGCCAGCAGGCCCAGGTGGTTCGACGCTTCGGCGTGCGCGACGAAGACGTCCTCGGCCTCATCGATGCGGTTGGCCAGCGCCAGCGCCTCGGCCAGCCAGAAGCCGCAGAGGATGAAGCCGCCCTCGGGGCCGCCCACTCCGTCATCCATCCGGTACCGGCGGAGGAACGGGCCCGTGCCCAGCTCGTGGCGCAGCCAGTCGATGGTCCGGAGGATGAACGGGTCCTGCGCTCGAAAGCACCCGACGATGGACAGGAGCAGCAACGAGGCATCCGGCTCGTTCCCACCATAGGTGCCCACGAAGTGCTTCCGGGCCGGGTCCACGCCGTTGCGGAGGATGTCGGCCCGGATGACGTCCGCCAGGTCCGTGCACGCCTGCTCCAGCGCTGTCTCACCGAAGAGCCGGGACAGGTGCTGCCCCCGGCGCAGCGCCAGCCAGCCCATGAGCTTCGAGTGGACGTTGTGGCGCATCTCCCGGCGCGGCTCCCAGATGCCGTGGTCCGGCTCGCGCCAGCGGCGGGCGGTGGTCTGGATGACCGAGCGGAGCAGCCGCCACGTGCGCAGCGGCAGCCGGCCTCCGAAGCGCTCGTAGAGGTACGCCGCGTCGAGCAGCGCGCCCGCGGTGTCGAACTGGAACTGGTCCCTGGCGCCGTTGCCGATGCGCACCGGGCGCGAGCCCTGGAAGCCGTCGAGGTGTGGCAGCTCCTGCTCGGCGGGCACGGGGCCGCCGTCCAGCGTGTACATGACCTGCAGCGGGTCGCCGCGCTGCAGGGTGTCGCGGACGAAGTAGAAGAACTCGCGGGACTCGCCCAGGAAGCCCATGAGGTTGGTGGCGCGCACGGCCATGGCCGAGTCACGGACCCAGCTGAAGCGGTAGTCCCAGTTGCGAGGACCCCCCATCCACTCGGGGAGCGAGGTGGTGGGCGCCGCCACCATGGCGCCGGTGGGGCCGTACATCAGCAGCTTCAGCACCAGCGCGGAGCGCAGGACGTGGTGGCGCCAGGGGCCTTCGTAGTGGAGCTGCTGGGACCACTCGCGCCAGGCCTGCCGGGTGTCCCGCAGGTGGTCGAAGGGCCGGTAGGCGGCGATGGGCTCCGGCCGGTCCGAGTCCCAGGACAGCACCATCCACCGCCGCTCGCCCGCGCCGAGCCGGATGCGTGTCTGGAGGCCTGTCTCGCTCCGGCACAGCTGCCCCTGGAGCTCACGGCAGGGCCGCCAGTCCGTCTCTCCGCTGAGGACGGCGACCAGCCGCTCGCCCCGTGCCCCGCGCGCGACCAGTCCGTGCTCCTCGCGCTCCACCCGCGTCTCGGAAGTCCCGTAGCCGAAGCGCGGGTCGAAGATGACGTTCAGCTCCACCGCGCCTTCGAGGCACTCGATGCGCCGGTGGACCTCGTGGACGGTGGAGCGCGGGTCGTTCGTCCACGGCATGTAGTCGATGATGCGGACGACGCCCTTGCGCTCGAAGCGGAAGAGGGTCTCCAGGACGTTGGTGTCCGGGTCGTAGCGCTGCAGGCTCTCGAACGGCCACTCGACAGGCAGGATGCCGGTGATGCCGCCCTTCGCTTCATCGAGGATGCCGGCGAAGACGCTCGGGCTGTCGAAGCGGGGGAAGCACAGCCAGTCGATGACGCCATCCGGCCGGACGAGGGCACACGTGCTTCCATCGCCAATGATTCCACGGCCGGCCAGCGGGACTTCCCGGTGGCTGGCCGGGTTGGAGAACCGGAAGGGGCGGGCCATTCGCCTGGCGGCGCTGTAGAGGTCCATGAGCAGGTCCCGCCCTCAAGGTAGGGACCCGCACGGCCTTCGCCTCCAGTCAGGGAGGTGGGTTGCCAGGCGCCCTGGCGTCCGCTGGAGGTCAGGCGCAACGCAGACGGCGGGGGCGCTCCTGGGGCCCGGTGGAGGCAACCGGGGAGGGCGCGCCGACGTGCCTACCGGGTGCCGCCTGGCGTGGCGAAGTCGACCGTCTCCGCCGTGGCGGTGCCGCTCCTGCGGCCGGGGTAGGAAATCCAGGTCATGCAGATGTTGAGCTCGTCGATGATGCTGGCCGCCCTGACGGTGGTGCCGCTTTCGAGGGCCAGGTCCTCGGTGGTGTGGGCGTCCTTGAGGAGCGTCAGGTCATAGCCCCGCCCGAGCGCACCGTAGGCCGTCGCGCGGATGCACCAGTTGGAGGCCGCGCCCGCGAGCACGAGATGCGTGGCCCCCAGCCTGGCGAGCTCCTCTTCCAGGTTCGTCTGTTCGAACGCCGAGTTGTAGCTCTTGTGTATCCGCGGCTCCCCCTCGCCCGGGGACAGCTCGGGGACCCACTGCCACTGGGGGCTGCCGTGGGGAAGGTCGTCGTCATGGTGCTGCACCCACAGCACGGGGACACCCCCAGCCCGTGCCCGCTGCACCGCGAGCGCCACGTTCCGGATGACTCGCTCGGAGTCCCACGCCTTTGCCACCGCGCCCACCTGCACGTCGACGACGAGCAGCACGCCCTGGGTTCCCTCTCGCACCGTTGCCATGCCTTCCACCTCTCGCCCGCGGTCTGCGCGGCCTGTCCACCCAAGCGGGTGACGCTCACGCTACTGCGGACCTGGCTGCACGCGTAGCCCGGTGGCGCGGGCGTGCCGTACACACTCGAAAGCCGCGTCTTCTCGAAGAGGCAGTCGCTGACTACATTCGGTCGCCATGGCCAGTGCGGCAGACATCGTCCGCAACCACGAGTACGACCCGAACGGCGTCGAGTATCTCGGTCCCCCGTCGAAGCGCGAGCACATCGAGGTGGTGCCGTATGACCCCGCATGGCCTGCTGCATTCGAGGCGCTCGCCGCGCGCCTCCGCGCCGCACTCGGCGACGTGGCCCTCTGCATCGAGCACGTCGGCTCCACCTCGGTGCCGGGCCTGCCCGCCAAGCCCGTCATCGACATCGACCTCACCGTTCCCGATTCGAGGGACGAGGAGTCCTACCGCCCGGCCCTGGAGGCAGCGGGCCTCCCTGTGCTGTTCCGGGAGCGGGTCTTCCACGAGCACCGGTTCGCCCACAGCGACTCGCCGCGCGCGAACATCCACATCTGGAGCCCTGATTGTCCGGAGGCCATCCGGCACCGCATGCTGCGCGACTGGCTCCTCACCCACCCGGAGGAGCGCGAGCTGTACGCCGCGGTGAAGCTCGCGTCGGCGGAGCAGATCAACGCGGAGGGCGGCCTGGTGATGGACTACAACCTGCGCAAGCAGCCGGTCCTCCGCGGCATCCTGGAGCGGATGTTCCGAGCCCAGGGGCTCATCGACTGACGGAGCACGGTGATGAAGCCGCCGTCCCCGGCCCCATGGAAGGGGCCATGAGCAGGTCCCGCCCTCAAGGGAAGGACCCGCACGGCCTCTGCTTCCAGTCAGGGGGGGGGCCACCAGGGGGGCCTGGCGGCCATGACCTTCGCGCGCTTCGGGCCTACTTGAGCTGGTAGGTCGCCACGATGGCGTCGTGGTCGGTGTGGAGGTCGCGCTCGTACTTCGTCCGGACGTGCTTCAGCTCCGGGTCCCGGGTGTGCATCAGGTAGTCGAGCGTGCTGCTGCCGTGCGTCCCGACGTGGAGCTTGTTGTCGTAGACCACGTCGTTGCCGAGCACCTTGTAGTGGTTGCGATTGAAGTCACCGCCCACCACGACCTTGTGCCCCTTCTTCTCGAAGCGCTCGACCATGTCATCGAGCTGATCCATGTGCTTCTTCCACATGTCCTGCCGCCAGGGCGTGGACGGGCGGTCCAGCTTGGACTTCGTCCAGGCGCCGGAGATGAGGTGGGTGTTGATTCGCACGACGTTCTCACCGGTCTCCTTGTGCTTCAGCTTCACCCAGGAGATGTACCGGTGCGGCGACACCTTGGCCTCGCCCTTGTGGGTGCGCTTGAAGCCCGCATCCTGGAGGTCCCACTCGGACTTCTTCCAGGAGATGGGGATCGGGATGCGCTGCTTGCCGTCCCTCGGCATGTAGTGGCCCCAGTCCTTGCCGAGGTCCTTGATGGCGTCGAAGTAGCGGGAGGGGGCAATCTCCTGCCAGCCAATCAGGTCTCCCTGCGCCGCGGCCTTGCGCACGTCGTGGATGACCTTGTCCTGCGGCATCAGCGGGTTGGACTTGATGTTCGCGGTCACCGTCCGGAACGTCCCCTTCTTGCCGGTGTCGCCCGTGCTGTTCGGGGCGCTGGCTCCGGAGCCCGCGTTGCCGCCCTGCACGCCGCCGCCCGGGTGGGAGCCGCCGCCCTTGGGGCCTTCGAAGCGGTCGCCGAGGCCGAGCTTGTTCCAGATGTGGCCTCCGACCTTCCCGTCCTCCTTGAGGTCGTGGCGGCGCTCGAAGCCCTTCACCGCCTCGGCCGTCCGCTGGTCGTAGCGGCCGTCGGCGGGACCCTTGAGCAGCCCGCGCTCCTTCAGCTCGTTCTCGAGTTTCCGCACCGCCGGACCGTGCGAACCGGGCTTCAGGAGGACGGCTCTGGGACCCACCTTGCTATCGCGCATGACGGCATTCTCGGATTTTGAGGGGCCAAGGTTGCGTCCTCTTCCGACGAAACCGTCCCTGAAGAAAAGTCGAGGCGCGACGGCACGTTGGTGACTGAGTGTGTACCCAAAGGGGGCAAGCGGCCTCTGCACCGGTCGGGTGCACACGTCAGGCTCTGGAGCAGAGGGCTATGGACCGGCGTCTCGCGCCGCGGGGCCCGAAGTGGCGGGGCGTGGCTGAGTCATGGCGGGGAGGTAGCACGCGCCTTTGTACTCAACGCCAGCCCACTCATCACAGTCCTTCAGTTCCACGGTCAGCTTCGTCCAACAGCCGCCGTTGATGGCGACCTGCACCTTGCCGGGACAGCGGCCTTTGCTGTCCGGGCGCCACTGCCCGGGAAGGGGTTTCGGCGGCACGTCCACCGCGATGGAGGCCCAGACGGAGGGGGTTCTCCCGGGCGCCATCGGCGCCGTCAGTACGGAGTCCCCGACGGCCACGGCGCCGGCATCCCTGGACTCTTCCTGCTCTACAACGTGGGACGCTGCCGGTTCCTCCGGGCGACTGACGCTCATCCTCTCCCCGGCGCTCATCACCAACGCGCCCGCGAGGCCGGCTGCCGTGACCCAGGGCCACCTCGGCGTGCGAGGCGGGGGCCGCACCGTGACGCGCTGGGGGAGGGGGAACAGGCCCGCGGGCCGCGGCTCTTCTCCGTTGAACAGCGGCACATCCGCCTCTCCTCCCGCGCTGCGTGCAGCCTGCTCCAACGCTTCGGCCACCTCCCGCGCACTGCCTCGCGCCTCGGGGTGGGGCGAGAGCATCCGGGCCACCAGTGCGCTGAGTTCCGGAAGGCAGCGGGGGTTGCGGATGCATGCCGTCCAGTGCGCCAGCTCCTCGGGGCGCCACAGCCAGGCATCCTCAGCATCCGGGTACGTCGCCGGTGAGTACTTCTCAGTGATGAGCCGATAGGCCGTGACACCCAGGGCGAAGAGGTCATCCGCGGGCCCCGGGGGATACGGGACCAGGGACTTTCCCGAGCTCAGGACGAAGCGCCACGCCTCGGGCGCGCGGTAGGCCGGGGTGCCGGGAGGAAAGGGCTGCCAGGTGAGCGTGGCGGCGCCCAGGTGGTGGCCGGAGCCGAAGTCCACGAGGAAGGGCTGAGCGTCAGTGCGCCGGACGCGGATGTTGTCGCCCTTCACGTCCCGATGGAGGCCGCCGGCGGCATGGGTGGCCTCCAGCGCTCGCGCCAGTTGGGCAAGAAGCTGAAGCACCTGTCGTGAAGACGGACGCTGGGCCTGGGCCCACTCATAGAGCTGCAGGCCTTCCACCCACTCCATGACGAGCCAGGCGTAGGAGAGGCCCTCGCGGGGCTGCCAGTGGCCAGAATCCAGCAGGCGGGGGACGGCGGGGTGGCGGATGCGCGAGAGCAACTCGGCCTCACGCGCGAAGCGCGCATCCCCTGGGTGCAGGGCGAGCTTGAGGGCCACGGGGACTGCACCGTGTTGCTCGGCGGGCACGGCGCGGTAGACGACGCCGTAGGTGCCCCGGCCGCACTGCTCCAGCAGCCGCCACGGGCCGAGTCGCGTCCCGGGGGGCAGGCCTGCCGGATTGAGGTGGTCAGACTCCATGAGGTACCCCGTGAGGCGGTGTGCACCGCGCCCAGGGAGACTACTCGCGAGGTAGTGGAACGCCAACGTCATCCGGCAGGTGGACACCAGACCTCCGCTCTGCCTGGATTCTGCTCACCAGGTGCAGCGCTCCGAGTCGCGCGTCCGGCTGTGGCTGCCTACCGCGCCGCCACGCCGGACTTCTTCAGCTCCTCGTCGATGACACGGCGGAACGGGTCGATGGGCAGCGCGCCCAGCACCGCCGTCCGTTCTTCAGTCGTCGCCCGCACTGTCAATCCCGGGTTGTAATCACCACACTGGTGCCGGTACGACCCAGTTTCAGAGGCAATTGCAATGCCTGTACAAGGAGCCGCCGTAGTCATCAGTGCAGGGGGCTTCCATGGACAGGCAGAGGTCGTGTGAGGGAGGAGCGTGGGAAACCATTCTCCTGCCCAGGGGAATTCTGATTGCCGTTGCACTGGGTGGCACCGTGCTCATCCCGCACCGCGTGCATGCCCAGGACGAGGTCGGGCTGCAGGACTATATCGATGCCGCGCGAGGTCTCTACGAAGACCTCGATTACGAAAGAGCATTGGAACGGCTTGCTCACGCCCGACAGTTCTCCACCGGGCCCGAGGACGATGCGCTGCTCTCGCTTTATCAGGGCGTCATCCTGGCGGATTTCGGCAAGCAGAATGAGGCCCGCGCGGCTTTCGAGGCAGCCCTGCTCGTTCAGCCCGAGGCGGCGCTGCCCGTGAAGGTTTCGCCGAAGGTCACGGAGCAGTTCGAGAACATAAGAGTTCAGGTGAAGAGCGAACTGAAGGCTCGGGGCCGTGCTGCCGAGGTCGTACCGTTCGCTCCCATCGAGCCGGCACGTGCGCCAAGCGCGGAGGTAAAGCTCCCGGAGGAGGCCCGACCTGGCCCGGGTGTCACAACACAGGTAGCGAAGAGCGGCGGTATGCGCAGTCACGCGTGGCTGCCAGCCACCCTGGGCGGAGCGTTGCTGGTAGGCGGAGGCGTGTCCTACGCGCTGGCGCACGGCGAGCAGTCCAGGCTTCGACGCGATGATGCGAGCCTCGCCACCCTCCAAGACGTACAGCGCACCGGTTCGCGCGGACGGACCTTGCAAGCCGTGGGGGTAGGGCTGGCGAGCGCCGGCGTGGTGGGGCTTGGCATTTCCGCGGGCATGCTCCTGCTGGGACGACCCGCGGAGCAAGCCAGGGTGGAGCTCGGTGTGAGCACGGATGGAGCGTCCGCCTTCGTGTCCGGGAGGTGGCCGTGAATGCACTCAATCGTTGGGTGTTGGTGGCGGGCGTTCTGTTGTCACTCCTCTCTGGATGCATCGACTTCGAGCGCGAGGAACGCGAATTCTGTCAGCGCAACCCGGTGAAGTGCGGCGCACCGGCCGGCCTCCCCCAGCCGCCCCATTTCACCGAGTGGCCCGATTCATCGACATATGTGGAAGGTGGAGGCCAGTTGAGCTTCCAGGTCTCCGCGAAGGACCCGCAGGGCAGTCCCCTGCGCTTCTCATGGTCGTCGAGCGTCGGCACCCTGACCGTGAGCTCCATGCCGGAAGGCTCCAGCTCGAGCCAGGCCCGGTGGACAGCTCCCGAATGCCTTGACGTCGGCGTCACCGCATCCTTCACGGTGACCGTGACGAATGCTGTTGACCTGTCAGACTCCATTCAATTCCTGGCGGTGGGCATCCCGGATTGCCCGAAGTGGACGTCCACGGGGCATCTCGCCACAGGTCGCTGGGCCCACACGGCCACGTTGCTGTCCTTGGACCAGGTGTTGGTGACAGGTGGCGGCCGCACCGGCGAGGTCTTTGCCTCTGCCGAGGTGTACAACCCGGCGAAGGGCACCTGGTCAACCACCGGGAGTCTCGCCACGGTACGCAGCCTTCACACGGCCACGCTGCTGCCTTCGGGCAAGGTGCTCGTAGTGGGGGGATACAACGATGTGTATCTCTCCTCGGCGGAAGCATTCGACCCTGCGACGGGCGACTGGAGCCCTGCTGGCAACCTTGAAGCTGGCAGCTCGTACCATACGGCGACGCTGCTCCACTCGGGCAGGGTCCTGGTGACAGGCGGGTACAACCGCGCCAGTGGCGGCGCGGAACTCGCGCGGACAGAAGTGTACGACCCCATGACGGAGACCTGGACCCGCACCGGCAGCCTCGCCATGGCACGCCGGAACCACGCGGCCACGCTGCTCCCCTCCGGCAAGCTGCTGGTGACAGGCGGCATCAGCGGCCCCGACGTCGTCGCCTCGGCGGAGGTGTATGACCCGGAGACAGGCACCTGGACCGCTACCGGCAGCCTCAACATGGCACGCCGGAACCACACGGCCACGCTGCTCCCTTCCGGCAAGGTCCTGGTGACAGGCGGCAATGCAGGCGATGCATCGCTCGCCACGGCCGAGCTGTACGACCCGGCAACAGGCACCTGGTCCTCCACGGGCAGCCTGGCCACGAGTCGCTGGAATCACACTGCGACGCTGTTGCCCTCGGGCAAGGTGCTGGTGACAGGCGGAGCCATGACCATCGGCGTCAGTACCCATGCGCTCGTCACAGCGGAGTTGTACGCCCCCGCGACGGGCACCTGGTCTTCTACCGTCGGCCTCGGCTCCGCGCGTGTCTTCCACACGGCGACGCTCCTGTCTTCGGGCAAGGTGCTGGCGACGGGGGGCTACCAGTTGGATGCGGGTGCCGCCACGGAGCTCATCTCATCGGAGGTGTACGACCCGGGGTAGGGCACCTGCCCGGGCTCCACCGGGCGCTAAGCCGGCTCGACGGGTTGGCGGAGAATCGTTCTCAGCTTCGACGGGTGGGTGCGGCGTGCGTCGCTGAGATAGACCTCGTGGTGCCGGCCGGTCATGCGCAGACCGTGCCGCGGAATGAACTCGTCGTGCATCGCCGCCAGCACGGGGGCCTCGTCGTCGTAGGAGCCGACATGCAGCGTCTGCACGCACCGGCCCTCGGCGAGCGTGTCGAAGCGCACGCGGCTGAGCAACGGAGCATCCGGAGCCGAGGCCCGGGCCCGCTCGACGAGTTCATCGGTAATCCAGTCGGGCACGAGGTTCAGCAGCGTCCACCGCCAGCGCGACTTGTCGCGAGCGGTGGTGAACGATGCCATGTCGTCCGACCACCACAGTCCCTCCAGTGGCATGACGGTGTAGTCGCGGTCGAGCTCGCGCTTGCTGAGGAACTTCAGCTTGTACGCGACGGGGAAGAGCGTGGCGATGGCGTCGCGGTACTCCTCCGAGGTGTTCGGGTCGCCGGCGCCGTCGAGCATGAGGTAGCGCAGCGGCGGCACGTCGACGAGTTCAAAGGTTCCGCGCCGCGCGCGGTACGCGGCGATGTCCTTCTTCAAATCGACCTTCGTCACGGCATCAGCATGGCCGAGCGATGGGATGCTGTCAGCCCTCCCGCCGCTGAGAGCATGGAGTCGCGAATGCAACCCGGGAGGGCCGGCTGAGCAGCCCTCCCGGATGTGCCTAGAAGCAGTCGCCGCAGGCGTAGCTGCCCGTGGGCCCCGCGTCGTACCAGTTACCATCGGGCGCCGAGCAGTAGAGGTGCAGCACGTTGTAGTGGCCGGCGGAGGAGTAGCGGCAGGGAAGCTGCCCCGCCCTCAGAATCGGACACTCCCAGATGAGCATTGATTCGGAGCCAGCCGGGCAGGTGGTCGCGAGCGACTGCTCCTCGCTGACGACCACCTCCACGGGCGCTTCCACGTCCATCTTGTCGGTGCCGCCACAGCCAGCCAACAGACCCGCGACGAGCAGCCACCCACCGGTCAGCGTCTTCATCTTCATGAGTTCTCCCTGGAGCGCGATACTGATTTCACGGCTTTATCAGAATAGAATACTTCTCATGAGAAAGCCGGAAATGCTCCGCGCTCGTCAGGGGGCGTGGCGCCCGGGAGCGGTCCGGTGGCGAGGGTCGCGAGCCGCGGCCCCCTCGCCGGAGAAAGCAGGGGGCCGGGCTGCTGCGCGCCCGCTCAGCTCAGGGCGCTGAGCGCGCGGCGGTAGTAGGCCTCGCGGTCCGCCAGGCCGTTGTAGCCGCCGTTGATGCGGCGGGTGACCTCGCGGAAGTTGCCCGCGTCCGCGTAGGTGTTGAGGTTGCGGGTGTTCCAGAACCAGGCGGCGGTGCGGAAGCCCACGTCCGGGTCCGCGGCGCGCTTGGGGTTGTTCACCAGGTCGATGCCCAGCGCCTTGCTCGCGGCGGTGTAGTTGGCGCGGCCGGTGAGCTGGATGGGGCCACGGCCCTTGAAGCGCTTGCCGTCGCCCGGCTGGGTGTTGCCCAAATCCCGGCGGCCCTCGTAGGCGGCGCCCGAGGCAATCTCCTCCATGTAGCGGAACTCACCGCTCTCGTGGGCGAGCTGGGCGAGGAAGGCGGCCTGGCGCTTGGGCGTGTTGATGTTCGCCTCCGCCATGGCCTTGTTGAGGTGCGGCAGGTACTCCCGGGCCTTGGACTCGGAGAGGTTGGGCATGACCTTGCGCAGCTGCGCGAGCGACACGCCGCCCTTCGTGCCACCCGAGGGCGGGGGCGTGACGGGGCCGGGGCCCGTCGTCCCGCCCACCTTGGCGCCGAGCTTCTCGAAGGCCTTGCGCGTCAGCGGGCCGTAGAAGCCGGTGTTGGGCACGCCGTGGGCGGCCTGGAACTCCTTGAGGGCGCCCTCCGTCCGGGAGCCGAAGATGCCCGGGCCCGTGTTCATCTCGGCCTGCGTCATGTGGCCCGCCTTCACCAGGGCCTTCTGCAGCTGCTCCACCCCGTCGCCCCTGGAGCCCTTCTTCAGGTCACCGCCGGGCAGCTTCATGCCCTTGACGGAGCCGCCCGTCGGGCTCGGCTTGGTGGTGCCACCGCCCGCCGGGGCCGTGCCCGGACGCGGGTTGCCGCCGGAGAACGTCACCAGCTCGCCGGTGGTCTTGTAGTTGCTGGGGCCGCCCACCAGCCGGTTGCCTTCGCGCTTGAGGGCAATCTCCTTGCCGGTGGCCGGGTCGTTGGCGAAGTAGGTGTTGCCCTTGCGGTGGGTGACGGTAATCCAGTGGTCGGTGCCGTTGGAGCCGCCGTTGGAGCCAGCGCGGTAGTCCACGCCGACGACGACGGGCCGGCCCGCATCAATCTGCTTGTTGATGGTGTCGAAGCTCCAGCCGGGCTTGCCCGCGCCCAGGCCCGCCATCTGCGAGGCCTTGCCCCAGATGAGCGCGTTGCCGGAGTAGCCCCCGTTCTTGTCCAGGTGCTGGTCCAGCTCGCCGGGGTTGATGACCTTGCCGGAAATCTTGCTGATGGCCATGGCGGTGGCCGTCATCGCGCAGCCCGCGGCGGACAGGCTGCTGCTGGAGCCCAGGCGGCGACCGCCCCACTGCGGGTCACCCTGGCGGTACATGGGGGTGCCATCGGCGGAGGTGGGGAACTTGCGGCCGTCGTCGTCACGCACCGGGCCCGCGGCGGCGCCCGTGGAGGGCTTCGCGGGCGCGGGCTTGGAGGGGGCGGGCTTGTTGGGCTCGAAGCTGTCACCCGGACGGCTCGGCTTGGAGGCGCCGCCGCCGGGGACGGTCAGCTTCTGCCCGGCCAGGATGAGGTTCGGGTTCTTGATGTTGTTCGACTTGGCGAGCGAGCTGACGGAGGTACCGAACCTCTTGGCGATGGCCGACAGCGTGTCGCCACTGCGAACGGAATAGGTGCTCACGGGTAGGGGCTCTCGTGGAAAGGGGGGAGGAACTTCTTGAGATTGATTTTCGCATCAACCGAGAAGAAGTTGTGTGCGGGTCTGAAAAGACCTGGATTCCTCGCCCCAACCCCCTGGATTCATTCCTACCCGAGCAGCTCCGACAGGGGCCCTTCGGCGATTCGCGTCGGTCCCTCCGCCCCGAAGGTGTTGAAGCCGGAGTCGCCCGCCGCGTGGCCCAGGGTGTTGAACAGGTTGGACACCTGGCGATTCCGGGTCTTGCCTTCGGCCGGGTACACCACCGTCCGTCCATCCGTCTTCAGACCCAGCGCGTTGCCTCCGAGGACGAGCTTGGGCCACTCCCGGGACTCCGAGTGGTGCTGCTCGCCATTGTCGGACATGAAGACAATCGCCGTGTGGTCCAGCATCGAACCGGACGCGTTGAGCTCCGGCGTCGCCGCCAGCGCGCGTGCGAGCTTCGCCACCAGGGCCACGTGCTTCCGGGTGACGGCCGCGATGCCGGTCCAGTTGGCCGCGTTGTCGATGCCGTGCTGAAGGTCGTGCCGCCCGACGTTCGCGATGCTCGCGTCGTAGGCCACGTCGAACCCCGAGGTCCCCGCCGCCAGCACCACCACGTTCGTCAGCCCGCCCAGCAGCGCGGTGGTGGCGATTTCGAACTGCGCCTCCAGCCACTTGAGGGAGTCGGGCGGGGTGGTGCCTCCCTGGAGCAGCGGGTTCACGGACGGGTGGGGGGGCAGCAGCGGCGTCACCTGCGCCGCCATTCCCCGCAGCTGTGCCTCCCTTCCCCGCAGCGACTCGAGCGAGGCCAGGTACCGCTCCAGCTTGATGCGCTCGTGGGAGTTGCCCTTGAACGTCGCCAGCGCGGCCTTCACGTCTCCGTGCGCGAAGTCGAAGAGCATCTGGCGCTCCTGGCCCACCGCCGAGCCGGCCGAGATTGAGCCGAAGAGGGTGTTGTACGCGAGCATCGGGTTCACCAGCAGGCCGGCGGGCTTGCGCGGGCCGTACGCACACGTCTCGTAGACGATGGCGGTGCGCGCGGAGCTGGTGCCCAGCCGGATGGCGTCGAAGGGCGCGGTGCGCTTGAGCCTCGGCGCCAGCACCGCGTCCAGGGTGGCCGCCGAGCCATTCACCGCGCAGCTCAGTGCCCCCGTTCCCGACGAGTGCCCACCGCCGGCAATCATCGACGACAGCCCGAGCAGCACCGCCGCGCGGTTCTCCAGGGACAGCACCCCGCTGCCTCCGGCAAGCGGCCCCAGGCACAGCGCACTGGAGAGGTCATCGCCCGTGCGGAGCAACGGCGTCTCGGGATACACGTCGAGGAAGTTGTGCCGACCGCGAATCCCCGACCCGAGGGCCGCGCGCGTCCCGCTGGACAGGAACGTCTCGGGGTAGATGCCATTGCACTCCAGCACCAGCACCAGCCGCATGGGCTTCGGCGTCTGCGCGAGCGCCTCGCGGTAGAGCGGAGCGAACAGGCCAGCGGCCGCAGCGGACTTGAGCAACGTGCGTCGGGTCAGCATGCTCATTCTCCCTGCGCCGGCTCGCGGCGCGTCATCCAGGTGTCGCTGGTCATCAGGGCTCTCAGCAGGGCCTTGAACGAGCCCTGGTTCTGGTCATAGGCCTGCTCCATCCGCACCAGCGTGCAGGCGTCGCTCCGGTTCTCGTCGCGGCCCATGAAGTAGCGGAAGACGTTCCGGACGAAGCAGCGCTTCACGTGGCCCGAGGCGGCGAGCTTCTCGCTGAGCTCCACCGCGTCCCGCACGGGCCCGTCCAGGGCCGGGTCCGGCAGGTTGCTCAACGTCGACTTCCCGTCGGGCGCCATCCACCCACCGTCGGGGGCGTGGTCCCTCGTCCGCAGGTAGCCGGCGTGGTTGTAGATTTCGAACGGGTAGCCGAGCGGGTTCATCAGCGAGTGACAGCCCTGGCATTCGTTCCTGCCGGTGGCCTCTTCGAGGCGCACCCGCGCGTTCTTGTCCGGCGCGTGAGGCCCCACCTGCGCCCGCACGCGCACCGAGCTGAGGGGCGGCACATAGCCGCAGAGGAGGTTCTCCCGCACCCACTTGCCCCGGTGGACCGCGGACGGGTCGTCCTCGAAGTTTCCGCCATGCGAGGCCAGCCAGGCCGGGTGGGTGAGCACTCCGGCGCGCTCCGACTCCGGCAGCATCCGCCAGCGCGCTTCGTGGGTCGCGGCGATTTCGGCGATGGTGCCGTAGGGCTGGCCCGTGTACCGCGTCTGCCTGTCGTCGAAGCCCGTGTCCCGGGTCGCGGCGAGGAAGAACCGCCGGGAGGTCAGCAGCGTCTTCAGCACCTCGACGTCATCCACCACCGCGCGCGCGACGAAGTCGTCCATCTGCTGAATCAGCGTCGACTCGTCGCCGTAGTAACCGCCGAGCAGATTCTCCCAGGCCGCGGCCTGCGAGCGGTAGCCACTCAGCTCCCCATCGTCGAAGGCGCTGGTCGCCTCCGGACGGTCCTTGAAGATGGTCTCCACCGCCGTGTAGCCCAGCCACTGGCGGAAGAAGTTCGCCACGCCATCGGAGAGCCAGTACTGGCCCCGGCGGGGACGCTCCGCCTCGCCGAAGTCCTGGACCAGGTCGAAGCGGGTGGGGTCCACGCCGCCGACATGCTGCTCAATCAGCGCGCCCACGACCTGCGGCGAGCGAATGCCTCCGTCGCGCGCCGCGTCGGCGATGTCTCCGTAGTGGCCCTTGGAGGATGCGGAGATTTCAGGCCACCTCCAGGTGGGAACCGCGCCCGGGGCCCGGTCGCCCAGCGCATAGGTGAGCTGCTGCGCGAGTTCCCACTCGCCGAGCTCGACGCGGCCATTGCCGAGCGGTGTGCCCAGCTCTTCGCGGAAGAGCGCGCCGGTCATCAAGGTCGCCGCGGTGACGACGCGCGAGAGGCTGTGGGTGCGCACGTCCTCGCCTCCACCGGAGGGCTCCTGCGCGAGCACCGACTGGGTGAAGGCGGCCAGCCGGTCCAGCTCATCCGCGCGCGCCGGCCGGTACATCACGCCCCGCTCGAGCAGGGTGGCGAGGTAGTTGCGAATGCAGGCGGTGCCCGGCTGTGTCTGTTCCCACATGCAACGCAGCGAAGCGTCTTCGCGGAGCAGGTCGAGCCGGTTCGAGCCGGTGTAGGGCCCGGCCCACGTCGCGCCGTACTCGTCCACGATGGGGAGGATGATTTCCACCATGGACTCATCGACCGTCTCATCGACGGCGTAGCTGCCGTAGGGCGCGCGGGGATTCGGGTCGAGCGGGTTGTCGTAGAAGCTGAAGCCGGTCCATCCGCGCGTCACGGCGCCGCCCACGTTGCGGGTCCACTGCCACCGGTTGATGCGGCGAACGCGGGTGGGGGCGTCAGAGGCAGCCCCCTGGCAGGTGAAGAGCTCCTCCTGGGGAATCAGGTTCGGGGAGAGCTCGGTGACGTCGACGTCGCTTCCGCCGTCAGATGAGGGAGAGACGCCGGCATCCGGGACGTCCTCCTGCCCCGTCAGGGCACCCTTGCACGCGCCGAGCACCATCAGGCTTCCGATGACGCAAGCTCGCACTCCGTTACGCCGAGCACTCATGCCACGACCCTCCTGATTGAGCAGTCTAGCGCCTGATGCGTGCGGGAGCGCATTGGGATGTTTGAATACACCTTGCACCCGAGGGACACGCTCGACGCCGGCCAGGAAGCCCTCATCCCTGGCATCGGGCAGGGATGAGGTCCCCTGACGAAAGGGGCCGCGAACCGGAAGTCCGCGGCCCCTCGAACTGAGAGCGACGGCCGGCTGACTACGGGGCCGGGACGAAGACCACGTCGACCCAGTAGTTCGCCGAGGTGGCCTCGTTCGGGAAACCACCGCCGGTGGTCTTCTGGAGCCCGTTGCCATTCGCCGCCGGCGAGGACGGCGCGTGCAGCGGCGGCGCGTCGATGCCCGCGGCGGCGAAGTAGTTGCCGGTGTACGCCGGGTAGCCGGTGGGCGCGAAGTACGAGACGACGTAGGTGGTGTTCGCGGCGATCTGCACCGGCGTGGCGAACGCCAGCTCGCGCCAGCCCCACTCCTGCTCACCCGCGCTGGTGACGGTGGTGCCAATCAGCGTGCCGTTCGCGGTCCAGAGGTGGCCGACGTGCGCGTCGGAGTTGGTCAGGCCCTTGTAGTAGCGAACCGCGGTGAGCTGCCCGGCCACGTCGGAGCGGAACTTCACTCCGTACTCGGACGCGTACGGCGCGTAGAGGATGTTCGCCGGCCCGTTGGCGGTCGTCCACAGGCTGCACGCGGTGCAGCCGGTGTTGGAACCGGTGGTGACCGAGACCGGCGCCGACGACGGTCCGACGTTGCCGTGCACGTCGCGACCGCGAACGCTGTAGCGGTAGGTGGTCGACGGCGCGACGCCGCTGTCGCGGAACGAGGTCACGCCGGAGTTGAGCACCGCGACGAGCGCGGAGTCCCGGTAGACGAGGTGGTGGGTGACGTTGTGGCGAGACTCGCCGCAGCCCTCGCTGGCGCCCCACCACGAGAGGTCGACCGCGGTGCCCGCCACCGGCGCGGCCTCGAGGTTCGACGGACGGGACGGCAGGCCGCACGAGGCGGAGCTGGTGACCGGGGTGTAGATGACGTCCACGCCGTAGTCCGAGTTGGCCCAGGCGCTGTTCGGGAATGACGAGGTCGAGCCGTACTTGAACACGCCGCCGACGCTCGGAACGACGAGCGGGGAAGCGTTGACGCCGGAGACCATCGCGTCATAGGTGTAGGAGTACCGGCCCACCGGCGCGTGGTACGACGCGACGTACTGGACGTTCGCGCTCACCGCGACCGGCGACGTGAAGCGGACCTCCTGCCAGCCGGTGCTGGTCTCGTTGACGAAGGTCGCCGACGCGAGCAGCTGGCCGGCCGGGCCCCAGAGGTTACCAACGTGGGTCCCGGTGTTGCCCGGGCCCTTATAGAAGCGAACGCCCTTCACCGTGCCGTTGAGCGTCGGGCTGAACTGGACCCCGAGCTCCACCGCGTTGCTGTCGTTGGCCGTCGCGTTCGCCGGGACCGCCGAGGTCGGGAACACCGTCCACTCGTTCGAGGCGAGCGCCGCCTGGCGAACCACGTCGACCGTGGGCTGGGGCTCGCCGGCCGGTTCCTGATTGCACGCGATGCCGAGGACCGCGAGCGCCGCCACCACTCCGTTACGAATCAATGCTGTCTGCAAGTTGCCGCACTCCTGCGAGGGTTGCTTGCGCCGTATACCCACCCTCAGAAGCGATGCTTTCAAAATTCAAACATTGCAATTCAATCTTCCCGCAAGATGGGAATTCCGCCTGTTTCAGGCGCAATCGATTGTCGACAGGAGGCGACCCCTGTCCCCTCGAGAGGACAGGTGCCGGGTGTGATTCGCTGCGCTGCGGCTGGGCGCGCGGAGGTGTGGCGAGGAGCGCATCGCTCTCGAGGGCCGTCGACCGCACGGAACTGTGTCCCGCGCTCCCCGTGCTCGAAGGCCCGTGTTCTAGGAAGATTTTCCACGCAACGGAAATGAACACACTGAGCGAGGGGGCTGACGGGGCCCCGTTGCAGTCCTGAACAGTCAATGTTGGTTTGAATGACGATGCGCCTTCCTGTTTAAACAAGTCCTTCCTATCTGGTCTTGAAACCAGGCTACTGGTGCCGGCTTGTTGCGGCGGAATTCAATGAAAGGAATTGGCCGTGAAATTCTTGTCCGTACTGTGCGGTGCGAGCATCGCCGCTGCGGCACTCTATGCAAGTGCGGGGTTCGCCCAGAATTCGCCTCCGGTCAGCGTGCCCTCCAAGGTGGTCGGGGTGCACTTCGCCGCATGGGAGGTGGACGTCAACATTCGCAACATCGCGCAGGACGCGAACGTCATCTACCTGTTCAACCTGCGCCCGCACCCGGGTGAGGTGGGCACCTGGTACTGGGAGTGGCCGGGCTGGCCGTCCCGGGCCGACGTGCAGTTCGTGCGCGCTCGCGGCCAGAAGGTGATTTTGTCACTGGGCGGCGCCGGGTTCCCCTTCAAGTTCAACTCGCGCGCCAAGACGCAGGCAACGCTCAACGCGATCCGCACGCACATCGCCAACAACTTCGGCCCCGTGGACGGCATCGAGCTGAACACGTTCGAGGGCGAGGAGAACGGCGTGAAGCGCGCTGCGCTGTCCGACCCGGCCGAGATCCTCTGGCTCATCCAGCAGCTTCGTGCCGAGTACGGTAGCGGGTTCGCGCTGACGATCCCACCGGCTCCGAACTACCCTGAAGACCTGGCGTTCGCCACCGCCCTGGCGAACAACGGCGCGCTCACCTGGGCCGCGCCGCAGTTCTACGACTGGAGCGGCTTCAACGCGCCGGGCTTCATCAGCGGCCGTATGCGTGCCTGGGTCGGCGCGATCGGGCAGACGAAGTGCGTCATGGGAGCGTCCGCGAACTACCCGTACGGCCCGACGCTGGCGGACGTCACGCGCGAGTGGGACGTCATCGAGGCCGAGTTCCCGAACATCCGCGGCGCCGTCGCTTGGAACGCGCAGTTCAATCACCGCGGCGGCAATCAATGGACGGCCACGATGAAAGAGCGCGTGAGCGGAGCTGCGCCCCCGCCTTGCGGGAATCACGCTGCTTGGAATTCAAGCACCCGCTACATGCCTGGCGACATTGTAACCCGTAACGGTCAGCTCTATGTCGCTACGCCCGCTTCGGCGGATCCTACCTGGAACCTCAACTCTCCTCCTGAGTGGACTCCAAGCCTTTGGTCGACGTATCGCTGTACGAACTGAAACACTCGCACGTCAGGTTTGATGCATGGCAGCGGCAGCATCAAGCTGCCGTTGCACAGCTAGGAAGAGACACGCATGGCGGAGAAGACGCCGGAGGAACGCGAGGATGAAATGTGGGAGCGCATCCGCAAGCAGCGCGAGGTCGATGACGCCGCGCAGCGGGAACGCATCCGCCAGGCGCGTGAGGCGTCCGACAAGGAGCCCTTCGACTTCCAGCGGCTGAGCCAGCTCTACGCGCCCATCGCCGTCCCTCCCCTGAGAGAGCTGCCCGAGTCCATGGCGCGCATCTTCGAGGAGGACTACTACCGGAGCTGGAGCCAGGTGAAGACGCTCCAGCAGGCCGCCGAGTACATCCGCTGGCTGAACATGCACGACGCGACGTGAGGGCGCGCGGCTTCCGGGCGTGAGTGGGCTGTGGACGCCTCCACCCGTTCCCTCGTGGAGAACAGGGGGGAGGCCAGAGTCACAGAGGCTGCGACGCAGTACTGACCGGCGATGACCTTGTGCCGCGCCTTGCGCGAATCAAGCAGGGGGCCGATCCGAGCCGCGTCGCTGGCCATCGCTCAGGGCCGAGTGGCCACGAAAGCGGGGGCGCCCCACCTACGCGGCTTCACCGCGCGTGGCCCGGCGGCTCCGTCGCTCGACGGGACGATTCTGGAGGCGACGGCCGACGTCCGCCATGGCCTGGATGATGGGGAGGAGCTCACGCCCGAGGTCGGTGAGTGCGTACTCGGCCGAGGGGGGCGTGCTGGGGACGGTGGCGCGAGAGACCACGCCCCTGGCCTCGAGCTCTCGCAGGCGTTGGCTGAGCACCCGCGCGGAGACGTCCGCGATGTCGATGCGGAGCTCACCGAAGCGCCGAGGTTGAGCGCTCAGGTAGTAGATGACGTGAGGTGCCCACGCTCCGCTGAGCAGCTCCATCGAGCGGTTGAGCGGGCACGCTTCTCCCGCCTTCATGCCCTCGCCACGCGGCCGCCGAACGACGTCCGCTGGCGGGACTGCTCGGTTCTTCCTGACCTTGAGTGCCATGTCGGTAACCGGGAAGTTACCGCGAAATGCAGCGGCCCTTCGTCATCGCGTGACGCTGCGTCACCCCGCCCGCTATCGAAGAGGGGAACCCTCATCGAGGAGCGCATCAATGTTCGTCGTGACTGGAGCAACGGGCAACGTGGGCCGGGAGTTGGTGCGGACGCTGACGGCAGCGGGCGAGGAGGTGGTGGCGGTGGCGCGGAGGGCGCCAGCGGAGCCGCTTCCTCAGCGGGTCCGGCATGTTCAGGGAGACCTGTCCGCCCCCGCGTCGTTGGAGCCCCTCGTTCGGGATGCGAAGGGGGTCTTCCTGCTCATCCCCGGGGGCGGAGAGGGCCTGGATGCCCAGGCACTGCGGAAGCTCCTGGAGGCGGCGCGCGCCCCGCGTGTGGTGTTGCTCTCCTCTCAAGGCGTCGCCACCCGGCCCACGGCTCCCTCCCACGCGCACCTGCGCGCCTTCGAGGGGGCGCTTCGAGACTCCGCTGTCCGCTGGACGTTCCTGCGGCCTGGGGGCTTTGCCTCCAACGCCTTCGCCTGGGCCGCCAGCGTGCGTGCGGAGCGCGGCGTCGCCGCACCCTTCGCGGACGTGGCGCTCCCCGTCGTGGACCCGGCGGATATCGCGGCCGTCGCGGCCAGCGCGCTCCGCGAGGACGGGCACGCCGGCAAGGTGTACGAGCTCACCGGGCCGGTCGCCATCTCCCCTCGGCAGCAGGCGGCGGTCATCTCGGAGGCACTGGGCGTGCCGCTGCGCTTCGTGGAGTGGAGCCGCGAGGAGGCCCGGGGCATGATGCTGCGGTTCATGCCCGCGCCCGTCGTCGAGGGGACACTCGACATCCTGGGGACACCGTCCGAGGCCGAGCGGCGCATCAGTCCCGACGTGGAGCGGGTGCTCGGGCGGCCGGCGCTTCCGTTCTCCTCGTGGGTGGAGCGCCATCTCGCGGCGTTCCGCTGACACACGGAGGGTGAACGGCTCGTGGAAGGGCGCCCGCCGCCTTCCGGCGGAGGGCACCCCGGGTGCTCATGCTGCTGTCGAGCACGGAGCCGTCACTCGCTCCACGAGGTCTCGGTCATCACGTTGAAGCCGGTCTCCGTGTCGATGAAGAAGGCAATGTCGTTCATGCCCCAGTACCGCCACGTGGACCAGCTGAGGTAGCAGCCCTTGAACGTGCGCCCTGCAATCCGCGCGTCGAGGTCCGCCATTCCGCTGGTGATGACGTTGCTGGGGAGGTGGCCGGCCTGGTTGGCCCAGTCCACGGCGTGCTCGACGTCGGCACGCACCTCGGCGGCGTCCGCCAGGTTCGCGCGGATGCTCGCTTCCTGCGGGAGGCTGGCCGGGTCCATGCCGAAGCACTCCAGGGACTCGAGGTAGTAGAGGTGGTTGGGGTCCCAGAGGATCTGCTCCCAGTCGACGTTCAGGCCCATGTCCGCGCGATGACCTGAGGGCAGCGGGGTGTCGTTCACCGCGTCGACGAGGTCCTCCAGGGAATGGATGCCCATGGCGGCGTTGCGGAGGTCACGGAAGCTCACGGGGCCGATTCCCGAGGTGGCGGAGATGCCCTGGGCCGAGGTGAACGGGCGCAGGTTGAGCAGGTGCGTCGCGCCAAGCCACGCGTCGGGCAGCAGGTCGTACAGGTCGCTGGAGCTGATGCTGTTCACCAGCGCCACCATTGCGTTCTCGTCGTCGGCGGAGATCGCCAGCTCGTCGAAGACGCCCACGCAGCCGGGGCCGATGAAGCCCTGGGCGCGAGCGCCGCTTGCAAGCTGCTGGAGGTGGACCGGACCAACCCGATACACCGAGGAGACGTTCGCAAGTGTGACGAAGGGCGACGTGGTGCGCCGGGCGACGAGGTAGCCGGCGACGTCGCTCGGCAGGTACGCATCCAGGGTCTGGAGCGAGGCCACGTTGGCGAAGGTGATGAGGCCCTGGCACTCCGGGGCAACATCCACGTCCGTCGCGGTGAGCGGCGCCTGCTGGCGCTCGAAGACTTCGGAGGACGGTTCGATTTCGGTATCACCGCAGCCCGCGAGCAGGCTGACGGCAAGAAGGGCTGAGCCGAGACGACGACGCATTTGATGACTCCTGGGGGACACAGCGAGGGGCCGCGGTGGCCATGCTAATGCGACGTCTCGGGCAATCCCAGGCGGCCCTCGGAGCAGACTCGAGCACGGCGAACGCGAAGGCCCGGGCCCCCGTGACGGGCGCCCGGGCCTCTCTGACTCACCGGACCGCGCTCAGTTGTCCCGGAGGGAGTCGAGCGAGGGGCAGTACGTGGCGTACCCGTGTCCGGTGAGGGCACCGTCCTCGTAGACGCCATTCACGTCGAAGGCAACGAAGTGCAACGCGGGAGGTGAGCCGGCCTTGATGCAGGTGGGGCAGAGCGAGGCCGCCACGGGCGTGAAGGTGAGGCTCGTGCTGTGAAGAAACCACGCCGTGGTGAGCACGCCCTCGAAGTCGACCAGCGTCGCCCTCGGCTCACCGTCCTCGGAGCCGGACTGCGGCGTCGGGTCCACCGGCACCTGCACCGAGTAGACATTGACGAGCTGAGGCGGGATTTCCGAATCCGGAGTCGGGCACACCCCCGGCGTGCCGTTGTTGAGCTCGATCCACAGCGTCCACGGGTCATCGGGATTCGCAGGCTCGTCGTAGCCGAAGTAGGCGTTGGTCATGACGCGCTGGTTGCCGTCCAACTGCATCGTGACGGCGGTCTGCTTGCACGTGCCCTCACAGAGGGTGAAGGGGTCGGTCCCGGTGCCCGCATCCGGTTCGGTGCCCGCGTCAGGGCTTGTGCCTGCGTCGGGTTCGGTGCCTGCGTCGGGTTCGGTGCCCGCGTCGGGCTCGGTGCCTGCGTCGGGTTCGGTGCCTGCGTCG
>JBKGHK010000649.1:0-5735 GCA_046520375.1 Pyxidicoccus sp. 3LFB2 | reverse complement strand
TGGCGGATGGGCGGCTCGAGTTCCTGGGCCGCATCGACACCCAGGTGAAGCTGCGTGGCTTCCGCATCGAGCCGGGCGAAATCGAGGCCACCCTGCACGGCCACCCCGCCCTCAAGGACGCGGTCGTGGCACTGCGCCAGGACACGCCCGGAGAGGCGACCCTGGTGGCCTACGTCGTGCCCGCGGGTGCCGACGTCCCCGACGCCGGGGCCCTGCGTGACTTCCTGCGGCGCCAGCTGCCCGAGTACATGGTGCCCTCGGCCTTCGTCACGCTGGAGGCCCTGCCGCTCACGGCCAACGGGAAGCTGGACCGCAAGGCCCTGCCCGCTCCTGACGGCACGCGGGTTGCGACGGGCACGCCCTACGAGGCACCGCGCGACGAGGTGGAACAGCAGATCGCCGACTACTGGGCCGAGCTGCTGCACGTGGAGCGCGTCGGCATTCGCGACAACTTCTTCGACCTGGGCGGCCACTCGCTATTGGCCACCCGGCTCGTCGCCCGCCTGCAGGCGGACTTCGACGTGGAGCTGCCCCTGAGGGCGGTCTTCGAGAAGCCGACGGTGGCGGACATGGCCCTGCTCGTCCTGGAAGCGCGCGCGGCCCAGGTGGATCCAGAAGAACTGGAGCAGATGATGCAGGAGCTGAAGCGAACGCAAGAGGGCGGAGAATGAGTGTGGAGAAGCCATGCTGAAGTTGCTCATCCTGCTGTTCCGGACCTCTCGGAGCTCGTTGCTGGCCATCCTGCTGTTCGGGTTAGCCTCAGGGGCGAGCAGCGCGGCGCTGCTGTCGGTGATCACCCAGGCGCTGCAGCGGCCCTTCGAAGAGCGCATGCGGCTGGGGCTGGCCTTCTGCGGCCTGGCGGTGGTGGCGATGCTCACGCGCGCCGGCTCACAGCTGCTGCTCAACGGCATGCACCAGCGCATCGTCATGGACCTGCGGCGGCGGCTGGCACGGCGGTTCATGGCCACCTCGCTGCGCGTGCTGGAGCAGACCGGCTCGCACCGCGTGCTGGCGTCCATGTCGAGCGACACCGCCATGGTGGGCGTGGGGATGACGACCATGCCCGAGGTCTTCATCAGCATCACCATCGTGATGGGCTCGCTGGCCTACCTGGCGTGGATCTCCTGGAAGATGCTGCTGCTGGTGCTGGCCTTCCTGGCGGTGGGGACCATGGCCTACTCACGGGCGACGGCCCCCGCCATGAAGCTGCGCCAGCAGGTGCGCCAGCATGAGGAAGGGCTCATCAAGCGCTTCATCTCGCTGATGCAGGGCGCCAAGGAGCTGCGCCTGCACCGCCCGCGCCGCAACGCGTTCCTGGAGCGGCAGGTGGACCCGCTCGTGCTGAGCATCCGCTCACTGTGGCTCCGGGCCGAGAACCTCTTCGTGATGGCCAGCAGTGGAGGAATGTTCCTCTACATGTTCATCATCGGGCTGCTGCTCTTCGTGATGCCCCGGTTCTCGCCAGTCACCCAGACGGTGCTGGTGAGCTACACGCTGGTCATCCTGTACGTGCAGCAGCCGTTGGGCGCCATCCTCTCCGCGATGGCGTACGTGAACCGGGCCGTGGTGGCGCTCGAGAACCTCCAGAAGCTGGGGCTGACGCTCGTCCCGGAGAGCGAGGCATCCATGGCGCTGCCCCCGGAGACCCCGCCGCGCCTGCGCTCCTTCCAGCAGATCGAGCTGCGGGGCATCACTCACACCTACCGCCACGAGAACGAGGATGGCGCCTTCATGCTGGGCCCCATCGACCTGACCATGAAGAAGGGGGAGCTGCTCTTCCTCGTGGGCGGCAACGGCAGCGGAAAGACCACGCTCGCCAAGCTCATCACCGGCCTGTATTCGCCCGAGGCCGGGGAGATAGTCGTGGACGGCGAGCCCATTGGCGACCTGGAGCGGGACGACTACCGGCAGCTCTTCTCCGCCGTCTTCTTCGATTTCCACCTGTTCGACCAGCTGCTGGGACTGAGCTCGCCCGAGCAGCTCGAGCAGGCGCAGCATTACCTGGCGAAGCTGCTGCTGGATCGCAAGGTGCAGCTCCGGGACGGCACCTTCTCCACCACCGAGCTGTCCCAGGGCCAGCGCAAGCGCATGGCGCTGCTCACGGCCTACCTGGAAGACCGGCCCTTCTACATCTTCGATGAGTGGGCGGCGGACCAGGACCCGAGCTTCAAGGAGATCTTCTACAAGGAGCTTCTCCCCGACTTGAAGCGCCTCGGGAAGTCAGTCCTCGTCATCACCCATGACGACCGCTACTTCCACCTCGCCGACCGGCTGCTCCATCTCGAGATGGGTCGCCTGACTCCGATGGCGCCACCGCATCTGGAGCGGGTCGGCACCTAGTCACATCAGCGCGCCAGGAATTCTCAGGAGTCATGTCGATGAGCGACACGAAGCAGCAGCTGGCGGACCTCTCGCCGGAACAGCGCGCATTGCTGATGCGGCAGCTCAAGCAGCGGGGGGCGAAGTCCACTTCGCGCCCGCCGCTCACCCGCAGGCCCGCGAACGGGGCTCCGCCGCCGCTGTCGTTCTCCCAGCAGCGCCTGTGGTTCCTGGACCAGCTCGAGCCCGGCAGCTCCGCCTACAACATGCCCCTGGCGCTCCAGCTCGACGGCTCGCTCCGGGTGGATGCCCTGGAGCACGCGCTGTCCGAGCTCGTCCGCCGCCATGAGTCCCTGCGCACCACCTTCCAGGCCCTGCAGGACAACCCCGTTCAGGTCATCTCTCCGCCCGCGCCCCTCACGCTGCCGGTGACGGACCTCTCGTCCCGCGAGGATGGCCAGGCCGAGGTGCGCCGGCTCGCCGAGCAGGATGCGTGCACGCCTTTTGACCTCGCGAACGGGCCCCTGCTGCGCGCCTCCCTGCTGCGGCTGGGGGAGCAGCAGCACGTGCTGCTGCTCAACATGCACCACATCGTCTCGGACGGTTGGTCCATGGACGTGCTGGTGCGCGAGGTGGCCGCCGTCTATGAGGCCTTCTCCTCCGGCCAGGCCTCGCTCCTGCCCGAGCTGCCCGTGCAGTACGCCGACTTCACGGTGTGGCAGCGCGGCTGGCTGCGGGGGGAGGCCCTGGAGGCCCAGCTCGCCTGGTGGCGCAAGCACCTGGAAGGCGCCCCCGCGGCCCTGGAGCTGCCCACCGACTTCCCGCGCCCCGCCGTCCAGTCCTTCCGGGGTGCCGCGGTCCCCATTCAGCTGTCACGCCCGCTGTCCGACGCGCTCAAGGCCTTGTGCCAGAAGGAGGGTGTCACCCCCTTCATGGCGCTGCTGGCCGCCTACCAGTTGCTGCTGTCGCGCTACTCGGGTCAGGACGACATCGCCGTCGGCACGCCCATCGCCGGCCGCCGTCACGCCGAGCTCGAGGGACTCATCGGCTTCTTCGTCAACACGCTGGCCCTGCGCACGCGCCTGGACGGCAACCCCTCCTTCCGGCAGGTGCTGGCGCGCGTGAAGGAGACCACGCTCGGCGCCTTCGCCCACCAGGACATCCCCTTCGAGAAGCTCGTCGAGGAGCTCGCCCCTTCGCGCACCCTGGGCCGCTCGCCCCTGTTCCAGGTGATGTTCTCACTGCAGAACCTGCCTCAAGAGCACGCGCGGTTCCCGGGCTTCTCCCTGCGCCTGCTGCCTCTCGACAACACCACCGCGCGCTCCGACCTGGAGCTGATCTTCGCGGAGACTGCAGACGGCTTCGCGGGCAAGCTCGTCCGTCGCAGCGAGCTGTTCTCGTCCACCTTCGCCCAGCGCTTCTGCCGCCACTTCTGCCTCCTGCTGGAGGGACTCGTCGCCCAGCCCGAGCGGCCCTTCCACCACCTGCCCCTGCTCTCCCCCGAGGAGCGCCAGACGGTGCTGGTGGAGTGGAACCACTCGCCCTCCAGCTACCCTCGCGACGCCACCATCAACGACGTCTTCGAGCGGCAGGTGGCCTCCACTCCCGAGGCCATCGCCCTGGAGTTCGGCCCGCGGCGCCTCACCTACCGCCAGCTCGACGAGGCCTCCAACCGCCTCGCCTGGCTGCTGCGTGCTCGCGGCGTCGGTCCGGACTCTCGCGTCGCGCTGGCGCTGGACCGCTCACTGGAGCTCATCATCACCCTGCTGGGCATCCTCAAGGCCGGTGGCGCCTACGTCCCCCTGGACACGGCCTACCCCCGAGAGCGCCTGGCCTTCATGCTGGAGGATGCGCGTCCCGCCCTGCTCGTCACCACCCGCGAGCAGCTCTCGCGCCTTCCCGCCGAGAACCTCCCGACCCTCCTCATCGAGGAAGCCGCTGACGCCCTGGCACAGGCCCCCACCTCCGCCCCAGCCACGGGCCTCTCGCCCCGCAACCTCGCGTATATCGACTTCACCTCCGGCTCCACGGGCCGGCCCAAGGGCGTCTGCATCGAGCACGCCTCCGTGCTTCGCACCGTCCTGGACGTGCGCTACGCCGAGCTCGACGCCCAGCACTCCTTCCTGCTCATCGCGCCCATCTCCTTCGACGCCTCCACGCTCGAAGTCTGGGGGCCGCTGCTCAACGGCGGCCGACTCGTCGTCTTCCCGCCCCACTCCCCCAGTGATCTGCGGGAGCTGGCGGACGTCCTCCAGCGCCACTCCATCTCCACCCTGCACCTCACGTCCGGCCTCTTCACCCAGATGGTGGACGGCAACCTCGAGGGGCTGCGCGGCGTGCGCCAGCTGCTGACCGGCGGCGACGTCGTCTCCTCGCCCCACGTGCGCCGCGTCCTCGAGCAGCTGCGCATTCCTGTCACCGCCTGCTATGGGCCCACCGAGGGCACCCTCTTCACCTCGTGCTTCCGGATGACGGAGCCCTCGCAGGTACCGGCCACCGTCCCCATCGGCACGCCCATCTCCGGCACCCAGGTGTACCTGCTCGACGGCCATCTCCAGCTGGTGCCCCCGGGCACGCCGGGCGAGCTGTACGTCTCCGGCGACGGCCTGGCGCGCGGTTACCTCCAGCACCCCGCGCTCACCGCCGAGCGCTTCATCCCCAACCCCTTCAGCGCCACTCCGGGCGCTCGCATGTACCGCACCGGAGACCTGGCCCGGCACCGCGCCGACGGCGTGCTGGAGTTCCTGGGCCGCGCGGACTTCCAGGTGAAGATTCGCGGCTTCCGCATCGAGCCGGGCGAGGTGGAGGCCGCACTGCTCGCCCACCCCGAGGTGCGTGAGGCCATCGTCCTCGCCCGTGAGGACGTGCCGGGCAACAAGCGCCTGGTGGGTTACGTCACCGCGAAGTCAGCCTCCCTCGACACCCCCACCCTGCGCTCCTTCCTGCAGCAGCGGCTGCCCGAGTACATGGTGCCCTCCGCCCTCATGGTGCTGGAGGCCCTGCCCCTGACTCCCAATGCCAAGGTGGACAGGAAGGCGCTGCCCGCCCCGGAGGCCCGCCCGGAGCTGCGCCCCTTCGTCCCGCCCTCCTCGGCCACCGAGGTGCGTCTGGCCTCGCTCTGGGGGGAGCTGCTCGGCCTGCGCGAAGTCAGCGCCCTCGACGACTTCTTCGAGCTGGGGGGCCACTCGCTGCTGGCCACCCGCCTCGTCTCCCGCATCCGCTCCACCTTCCAGGTGGAGCTGCCCCTGCGCGCCCTCTTCGACGCCTCCACCCTCTCCGCCTTTGCCCGGCGCCTCGACGCGGCCCTCCAGGCGGGCCAGGGGCGCGCGTTGCCTCCGCTCACCCGGGCGCCCAGGACGGACGCGCTGCCGCTGTCCTTCGCCCAGCAGCGCCTGTGGTTCCTGGACCAGCTCGAG
>JBKGHK010000648.1:0-5735 GCA_046520375.1 Pyxidicoccus sp. 3LFB2 | reverse complement strand
GCCGGCAGGGGCGGGCTTGTCCTTCTCCGGAGGCACGGCGACGCCGGGCTTCCTCCCCGGCTCGGGGGCGCGCTTGCGGAAGAACAGCTTCCGCGCGGCCAGCACCATCAACAGGACGAAGAGGCCGGCGGCGCCAATGCCGACGGCATCGCCCACGGGGAACCCGTCCGTCGGGGGCGTACCGGTGCCCGGCTGCGTGGTTCCCCCACCCGGGGTCGTCGGAGCGGGAGAGGGAGCGGGCGGCACCTGCGCGGACAGGGCGTCGAGGGCGTTGGGCGTCTTCATAGGCGGCGCTCCGCATACACCAACACGCAAGTGGATGCAGCGCCCCTGGCCGGGTAGAAACGCCCTGCCATGCGCCTCAAGCTCTCCTCTGTCGTGCTTCCATCGGTCCTCCTGCTGGGCACCGCCTGCATCGTCGAGGCACCCGGCGGGGCCAGCCCGCAGGAGCGGCGCGCGGCCACCGTCGCCCAGGTGCCCCCCCTGTCCCTGCGCAACGGCGCCAACCTGGGCGGCAAGGTGGAGCTGGTGGGCGCCACCGTGCAGCCCGGCCGGCTGACGCCCGGAGAGCAGGCGAAGGTGACGCTCTACTTCAAGGTGCTCCAGCCCATGGAGGACGACTACCTCGTCTTCGTCCACGTGGAGGACGTCGAGGGGCGCATGGAGCGGATGAACGTGGACCACCAGCCCGCGGGCGGCCTGTACGCGACGTCGCAGTGGAAGCCCGGCGAGACGGTGAAGGACGAGTTCAACGTCTACCTGCCGGCCGGCGCCTCGCCCCGCGCGCTCAACATCTGGCTGGGCCTGTGGGAGCCGCGCACGGACTCGCGCCTGCGGCTCACCAACCCGGAGAAGGTGCGCAACGACGGCAAGGACCGCATCCTGCTCGGCCAGGTGCCCGTGGCGCGCTGAGGGGCGCCGCCGGGCAGTCGCTACAGGGAGAAAAACGCCGGAGTGGCCCTGTAAGCCGGGTTTTGTCACCACCCCTTTCGAGGTGGGCAGTGAACATTCATCTAGGGCCCTGGTTGCCCAGGGACCTCATCAGCGAGCAACCCGAACGCCTGGGACGGGCCATCCCTGTCCCCCCGGACAGCAGGGGACGCGCTCCTATTGGCTCTTGCTCCAGGTGGGGTTTACCGTGCCGTCCGAGTCACCCCGGACGCGGTGCGCTCTTACCGCACCGTTTCACCCTTACCCGCCCCTTTCGGAACGGGCGGTCTGTTTTCTGTGGCACTTTCCTGCGAGTCGCCTCGACTGGCCGTTAGCCAGCACCCTGCCCTACGGAGCCCGGACTTTCCTCCCGCCACCCATGACTGCGGTGGCCGGCGTTCACCCGGACCACTCCGGCACCGTGCCCTTACAACAGGCGGGCGGCGCGGGTCCACTCCGGGGCGCCCGGCGCGTCCGGCAGGGCAGGGGAGCGGGGAGGGGCCCGGCTCCCGCGCACCCGTCAGATGCGGAACAGCTCCGTGAACCGCGACAGCAGCTTCGCGCCGCCCTTGCCCTTGAGCTTCACGCTCCCACTGGCAATCGCGTCGGAGGCGCTGAGCTCGCCGGCCATCAGCGCCTTGATTGCGGGCCCCGTCTCGATGACGAGGTCCGCGCCGGGCAGCGGGCCCTGGGCGGCCTTCAGCACGCCGTCTTCGATTCGCACGTGGAGGACGACGTCGCCCACGCGCAGCTCGTAGCCCACGTCCTGCCCGCGCACCGCCTCGGGACGGAACGTCGAGCGCATGGCGATGATGAGCGCGTCCACGGTGACGATGTCGTCCGGCCCCGGCAGGGTGAGCGACTTCGCCCCCCATCGGCCCAGGCGCAGCACGACGTCCTCCAGCTCGTGGCCGTACGCGGTGAGCTCGTACACCACCGAGCCCACGGGGCGCGGCAGGAGGCGGCGCTGGACGATGCCCGCCTCTTCGAGCTCCTTCAGACGCGCGGAGAGGATGTTGGACGGGATTCGCGGCAGCCCCTGTCTCAAGTCCGTGAAGCGCTTGGGGCTGACCAGCAGGTCGCGGACGATGAGCAGGGCCCAGCGCTCCCCCACGATTTCGAGGGCGCGCACCAGACCGCAGTACTGTCCGTAATCGCGCTTCGCCATGGGAGCCGCCCCCGGTCGTCCTGTTCAATGCAGGGCGGAGTCTACCTTCGCAAGCCGACTTCATGGCTCGGGCCGGGTGACGCCGCGGGGGACCTGGCGGGTTGCCTTCTTCCGCGCCGGGGCGCCGCTTTAGAGCCGCTCGTCGATGGCGCGGTTGCTCATCTCATCCGCCTCGGCGTTCTTCGCGCGGGGCACGTGGACGAGCTTCACCTTGGAGAACGCGCCCAGCAGCTGCCGGGCCTCGTCGAACAGGGGCTTCAGGGTGGGGCTCTTCACCTGGTAGCGGCCGCCGAGCTGCCGGATGAGCAGCTCGCTGTCGGCGAAGACCTCCACCTCGCGCGCGCCCAGCTCCTTCGCGTGCTTCAGCCCCAGCAGCAGGCCCTGGTACTCGGCGTGGTTGTTCGTCTGGTGACCGAGGAACTTCCCCAGCCGGGCCACCACGTGGCCGTCCATGTCCGTCAGCACCGCGCCCGCACCAGCCGGGCCGGGGTTTCCCCGCGCGGCGCCGTCCGAGTAGACGCGGAGGCGGGAGGTGGCTTCGGAGGAGGGGAGGGGCTGCGCGGAGGACTCGGCGGGCGGCGCCAGGAGGGGCACCGGCTCGCCCGCCAGGCGACTGGCGGCCTCGTCGAGCAGCTGCCCGAGGTGCTCCCGCGTGAGGCCGCGAAAGGCACGCACCGTCGACGACAGCGGCTCCTCACGCGCGATGTGGCGGAGGATGTCGACGACGGACGGCGCGGGCATGACGGCGAAGGCAGCGCGGCTACTTCGCGGGTGCTTCCTGGAGCGCCTCGACCGCGTAGATGATGCGGTGGCAGGACGGGCACACGTCGGTGCCCAGCGAGGTGCGCAGCTGGTTGTAGAGCTGCGGCGGCACGTTCATGTTGCAGCCCATGCAGGTGCCGGCCACCACGCCCACCAGCGCGGGCAGCTTCTTCTTGCGAATCGACTCGTAGCGGCGGAGCAGGTTGGCATCCACGCCCGAGGCGACTCCCGAGCGACGGCCCTCGAGCGCCTGCACCTGGGACTCCGCCTCGCCCAGCTTGCCCTTGAGCTCCGTCATGCGGCCGGAGAGGCCCTGCTGCTTCTGGGCGAAGTCGGCTTCCTTGGCCTTGATGGCCTCGCGGGCGGCGCCGAGCTGCTTGGTCAGCTCCGTCAGCTCCTCCGCCATCGTCAGGTTGGCCTTCTTGGCGATGTCGATTTCACGGGCCAGGGCGGAGTACTCGCGGGTGGAGCGCTGCTCGCTGAGCCGCGCCTCCCACTTCTTCACCTTGTCCTTCTCGTCCGTGATGTTCTGCTCGAGCTGCGTCTTCTGGCGCTCCATGTCGGTGAGCCGTGCCCGCTCTGCCTCGATGGCGCTACGCGCGACGCCCAGCTCCCGCTCCAGCTCGCCAATCTGACGGGGGTGAACGTCCGCGGCCTTCCGGAGCGAAGCGACCTCGAGGTCCACGTTCTGAAGCTCCGCCAGCGCTTTCAATTTCTCCCGCAAAGTTGCTGCCTCCCACAGGGCCGCACCGTGTACGGCCGCGCTCTTGTACCAACAAGGGTGATGGGGGTCCAACGCTCAAATGGCCCATGAGTCATCCCTTGGGCTCCGGGCGGGCATGCGCCATTTGAATAAGCTTCACGCTCTCGTTAGACCGGGGCGCGTGTCCCGCCCCCTCCTGCTCTGTCCGCTGCTCCTCGCGCTCGCGCCCGCATGTCGCGACGCCGCGCCCCCGCCTCCTGCCGCCGCTCTGGCACCTTCTTCCGGAATTCCGGCACCTGCCGCCGCGACGCCGGCACCCGTCGCCACGGGTTGGGGCACCCTCGAGGGCCGCATCCGCCTCAAGGGCACCCCGCCGCCGCCAGCCCGCTTTCCCACCACCGGCACCGTCGTGTCCGTGTGTGGCGAGCAGGCCGAGGAGCGCTCGCTCGTCGTCGGCGCGGAGGGCGCGCTGGCCCACGTCGTCGTGTCCCTGAACGAGGGGGCCCGGCTGCCCGCGCCCCGGCAGCCCCTGTCCGAGCCCGTGCTGGACCAGAAGCGCTGCGTCTATGAGCCGCCCGTCCTGGCCGCGAAGGCCGGGGGCGTGCTGGTGCTGCGCAACTCGGACCCGCTGGTCCACAACGTGCGCGCCGCGTATGGCGCCAACCGCGCCTTCTTCAACGTGGGCATGCCCCTGGAGGGGATGACGGTGCGCCGGCAGCTGCCCGCCGAGCCCGGCGCCGTCCCCATCCGCTGCGACGTGCACCCCTGGATGCGCTCGCTGGTGCGCACCTTCGACCACGGCTACTTCGCCACCACGGGCGCCGAGGGCCGCTTCCGCCTGGAGGTCCCCGAGGGCGCCCACACCGTGGCCTTCTGGCACGAGCGCCTGCCAGAGCTGGCACGCACCGTGAATGTAAAGGCCGGCGAGACGGTGCAGGTGGAGCTGGAGTGGGAGGCGGGGCAGCTGAAGTAGCCGGGGGCAACACCCCGTGGCGCCGGGAGCCACAGCCCGGCGCGCCCCGTCCGAAACTATCCGTCTCGCACGGAGAAATAATTCCGGCGCTCGACGTATAGGTAAGTGAGACGCAGAATTTTGGATCGAGTTTCCACTCTGGCGGAAATATTGCTATAAGAGTGGCGCACCAGAAGAGGGGGTCCCGTCATGCACCAGCCGAAGAAGCGGACGACTTTGAGCGACTTGAGCACGGTGGAGTCGCCCCGAAAGGCGACCTCGCGACCGGTGGGCATGCAGGAGATGGGGCCCGGCCTCTACGAGCAGATCCGCCGGGCGCTGCTGGAGCTGAAGCCCGTCTCGGGAACCTGAGGCTCCCGCGCAACAGGCCAGGGCGCGCCTGTCATGGGCTCGCCCCCGTCTCCCGTCGCCGCCACGGCGGCAACCACGACAACAATGTCCTGGAAGGCGAAGGGGCTCCCGGCATGTGCCGTGGAGCCCCCGGGTGCCTCGGACTAGATGTCTTCTTCCTCGGGCTCGGCGGCGGCTTCGTCGTCGTCGAACGTCTCGAGCTCTTCTTCTTCGTCTTCACTCGCGGCGGCTGGCTCCTCGGGCTCGATCGGCTCGATGACCTTCGGGGCGGCGGCCAGGCGGCCACGGCGTCCCTCGGGCTGAGGCTTGAGAGCCGGGCTCTCCCGCTGGTCTGCCCCACACTTGGGGCAGAGCGGGTCCGGCTTCTTCATGTCGTAGAACTTCGTCTGGCACTTGTAGCAGACGTGCTTCGTTCCAAGATCCTTCGCCGGCATTCGCCACCTTTACAAAGCCCAGTGGAGACAGAAGAGAGGGCGGCTCAATAGTTGGGCTGTTGGACGGAGTCAACCTGTGGTTTGCGTAGGAGATTTCTAGCAGTAGCATCCAACGCGCGTTTTCCCCCGGAAGCCGGACGCTCCCCTTGAACTTCACCTGCGACAATTGCCAGAAGCGGTATTCCATTGCGGACGAAAAGGTCCGCGGCAAGACGGTCAAGGTCCGTTGCAAGAACTGCCAGAACGTCATCACCGTCGAAGGGCCGGCCGAGGAGGAGAGCACCCGCGTGGTGTCCCTCGCGGACGTGGAGCGCATCCGCGCCCAGGAGCGCTCCCTGGCGGAGCCCGAGCCCGCAGCCGCGGCCCCCCGTGGTCACGGCGCCCGTATCGCGGGCGCCCGCCGCCGCGCTCCAG
>JBKGHK010000647.1:0-5746 GCA_046520375.1 Pyxidicoccus sp. 3LFB2 | reverse complement strand
CCGCCCCGCTCACCAGCACCACGCGCAGGCCCGAGGCGGACAGGCGCTCGAGCGCCCGCACCGTGTCCGAGCGCAGCCGGTGCCCCGTGGTGAGCGTGCCATCCACGTCCGTGAAGACGCCCTCCACGCGGGACAGGTCCGCCTCGCGCAGCGGGCGCGGGACGGCCCCCTTGCTGGAGGGCGCCATCACATCACGTCCAGCTGGGCCAAGAGCCCCTGGAAGGTCTCGATGGTGGAGCGCAGGTCGGCCGGGGACAGCTGACCAATCTGCAGCTTGCGCGCCTTGCGCAGGAAGGCGTCCAGCTCCGAGTCCCGGCCATAGAGGGACTGCGCGCTGCCCGCCGCCTCCGCCAACGCGCGGGCGGCGCCAGCCGGGTCCGAGCCCACCAGCGACAGGGCCCGCTCCAGCCGCACACCGCAGGAGGCCCACACCTCGCGGTCATGGATGATGAGCACCTGGCGCTGGTTCACCGCGGACAGGCCGCGAACGAATTCCTCCAGCTGCTCCACCACGGCGACGAGCTCCGGCCGGGACGGGTTGGGGAGGATGGCCAGCCGGCCGACTTCGGCGCGCATCTCCACGATGTGCCGCTTGTCCTGCGCGCGCAGGTTCCGGTACGCGGCCGTGCGGCCGAAGGCGTCCAGCTCCGTCTGGGCCTGCTGGGCGTTCCACTGCACGTCCTCGGGCTCCGCGTCGCGGACCTTCTTCAGGCGCGCGGTGATGATGCGGGCCAGGTCGGACGTAATCGCGCGCACCGTCACCGCGGCCTTCACCTCGGCCTCGTAGCCGGGCACCACCTGCGCCCGCGTCACCTCGCCCAGGCTGCTCACCGACTCGAAGACGAGGTTGCTCATCTGCTCGCGGAAGCGGGCGCGGAAGCGCTGGATCTCCGACAGCAGCGTCCACCGGTCACTCACCACCGACGGGTTGCGCATGGCCTCGCCCAGCTGGGTGACGCCCTGGGCAATCTGCTGCATGGCCTCCTGGAGCAGGCTGACGGGGTCTGGCGCGCCGCCGCGGGCCGGGCCGGCCTCGTTCGCCGCCCGGCTCAGGGTGTCGGCGATGCCGCCCAGGGGCTGCACCGGGAACTGCTCCCGGATGACGTTGAGCAGCGCGTTGACGTCCATCACGGTGTCGCGGATGACGGGCGCCATCTCCTCCCACAGCGACAGGTCCGGGGACGAGTCCACGACGGGCGTCTCGTACTTCACCAGATCCATGTCGCTCAGCCGGGCGATGGCCTGGGCCGCGGCGGCGTACACCTTGCGCAGCCGGCCGGCGAACGCGCGGTCGGGGACGGACTTGAGGATTTCTTCGAGCCTCGGCGATAGGGAGGCCGGGGGGGTCTCAGCGGCTTCGGACACGTTGCACACACTCTAGCGCTCGACTTCCGCGCGGGGGAGTTCTAGCACTCGACTTCAGGCATGGCCGCCGATTTGGGAGCGCTACGGGATGATCCAGGTCTGTCTGCTGAAGGACGGTAAGGTCCTCATCGGGGGGGAGGAACTCCTCGACCATGAGGGTCGGAAGTGGATCGACGTACAGCAGCCGACCGAGGAGAAGATGGCCCTCCTGGCCGAGCGGTTCGGCCTGCACAAGCTGGCCGTGGAGGACTGCCTCCACCTGGACCAGCGGCCCAAGCTGGAGGAATACCCCAACCACCAGTTCATCGTCCTCCAGGGTTTCACCGTGGCCAGCAAGGACGTGTGCGACCTGACGCTGCACGAGCACCACTTCTTCCTGGCCCATGACTGGCTCATCAGCGTCCACGAGTTCCCCTTCGCGGGGCTGGACGCGGTGAAGAAGCGCGTGAAGGACGACCCGAGGGCGACGCTGGAGCGGGGTACGGACTTCGTCCTCTACATGCTGGCCGACGGGCTGGTGGACGCGCAGTTCCCCATCCTGGACACGTTCAGCGACGAGTTGGAGGACCTGGAGGTCGCCATCTTCGAGAAGGTGGAGCCGACGCAGCTCCAGCGCATCTTCGAGATGAAGCGGATGTTGGTGACGCTCCGCCGGGTGCTGTCGCCCCAGCGGGACGTGGTGGGCATGCTGTCGCGGCGGGGCATCTCCCACATCCACGAGAAGACGACGCTCTACTTCCGAGATGTGTACGACCACCTGGTGCGGCTGTACGAGCAGATCGACGCGGGCCGCGACATCGTGGGCAACGTGATGGACGGCTACCTGTCCATGGTGGCCAACAAGACGAACGACATCACCAAGCAGCTCACCATCTTCTCCACCCTGTTCCTGCCGCTGTCCTTCATCGTCGGGTTCTTCGGGCAGAACTTCGAGGTGCTCTCGTCGACGCGTTACTACTACGCGATGTGGGCGATGATTATCGGGTTCCCGGTGGGGCTCATCCTGTGGTTCAGGCACAAGCGGTGGCTCTGACGTCTCGCGGAGGAAGACCATGCTGACGGTGACGGTGGACGGAATCCCGCTGCACTACCGGGACGTGGGCCAGGGGCGCCCCGTGCTCCTGCTGCACGCCTTCCCGCTCAATGGTGACGCGTTCGACAAGCAGGTGAAGGCACTGTCGGGGCGCTACCGCTTCATCATCCCGGACCACCGGGGCTTCGGGCAGAGCCGGGTTGGCGACGGGCCCACGGAGATGGCTCAGCTTGCGCGGGACTCGCTGGCGCTGCTGGACGCGCTGAAGCTGGACTCGGTGGTGGTGGGCGGCGTGTCCATGGGCGGGTACGCGGCCATGGCCCTGCTGCGCGAGGACGCGGGCCGGGTGGGCGGACTGGTGCTGGTGGACACCCAGGCCACCCCGGACGACGCGGAGGGCAAGGCGCGGCGGGAGGCGTCCGCGAAGGGAGGCGCTGGAGCACGGCGTGGAGCCCGCTCGTGCAGACGCTGCTGCCCAAGCTGGTGGCGGCGGGGCCGGACTCGCCGGTGGGGCGCGAGGTGGCGGCGCTGATGCGCACGGCCTCTCGCGAGGGCGTGGCCGCGGCCCAACGGGGCATGGCGCTGCGCCCGGACAGCAAGGACATGCTGGCGCGCTACGCGGGCCCGGCGCTGGTGGTGGTGGGCGAGCATGACGCCATCACCCCGCTGGAGAAGGCCAAGGCCATGGCGGACCTCATCTCCGGCGCGAAGCTGGAGGTGATTCCCGGCGCGGGGCACCTGTCCAACCAGGAGCAGCCCGAGCGGTTCAACGCGGTGCTGGACGCGTTCCTCTCGTCGCTCTGACCCTGGTGGTGCGCCCCCGGGGCGTGCGAACATTCCACGGGCAGGGTGTTCCCTTTCGCCAAGGAGCTGACCGTGGAGCGCATGTATCTGAAGGACGTCGAGGCGCATGAGTCCGACGACCACTACGGCCAGATGATTCGTCAGGTCCGGGCGATGGGCGCGCCCGTCCCGCAAATCTGGCACCTGTTCGCCTTCAAGCCGAAGATGTCGGAGGCGCTGTCCCGCTTCACCCACGAGGTGATGCGCGGCCCCTCTCCCCTGCCGGCGGGCATGCGCGAGCTCATCGCCGCGTACACGTCGCGCGGCAACGAATGTCGATTTTGAACGGGCTCTCACGCCGCGGTCGCGGCGGAACTGCTGGGCAGCATGGAGGTGGTGCAGGCGGTGCTGGAGGACGTGGGCTCGGCGCCCATCTCCGACGCCGAGAAGGCGCTATTCGCCTTCGTGGAGCTTCTCAATGAGCGTCCGGCGGAGGTCGGCCGGGAGGACATCGAGCGGCTGAAGGCGGTGGGCTGGACGGACGAGGCCATCTACGACGCCGTCTCCGTGTGCGCGCTGTTCAATTTCTACAATCGCTGGATTGATGGCACCGGCGTCCAGGGGATGAGCGCGGAGATGTACCAGCGCAGCGGGCAGCGGATTGCCGAGATTGGCTACGCCCCGCCGGAGCCACCGCTCCCGCCGAAGAAGTAGTCGTGCCCCGGGCGCGCGGGCTCCACGCCGCGCGCCTGCCACCAGGGAGCGGACTCCTGCACATGCGCCTTGGGGCCGGCAGCCATGCCCGCGCGGGGCCTCACCGCCCGCGCGTCTGCCGCCGGGTGGCCGCTTCGAGCACGTGCTCCTTGAGCAGGTAGCCGAAGCCCGCGTTGCGCAGGCGGAGGACCAGGTCGTCCTCGGTAGCACCGAAGCGCTCCGCGGCGTCCTTCAGCTTCCAGCCCGACAGCGCCAGCTGCTGGAGGAGGTAGGCCCGCCGCGTCTGGGCCGCGGACAGGCGGTACGTCTTGAGGTACTCCAGCGTGCCGTCCTCGCGGACGATGGCCTCGCCCAGGTGGTTCTCCGCCGAGGGCGCCAGGCTCGTATGGAAGCGCTGGAGCATGAACGGCCCGGCCTCGTAGATGCGCTCGGACGTCACCTCGGCCCCGAAGAGGCCGCCCGCCATGAAGGCGTGGAAGTCCGCCCAGTCGCTCCGCATCCGCGCCACCTCCGCTCGCAGGTCCTCCAGGGTGGCGATGCGCGCGTCGTCCAGCGACAGCCCCAACTCCGGCGCCGCGCCGAGGAAGCCGTACTGGAGGAGCAGCTCACCATAGAAGTCCTCCAGCAGCGTGCGGTGCAGCACGCGGTAGTCGTCCGGGTGCGAGACGACGAAGGCGGACAGAAGCACGTCCGCGTTGAACAGCAGCACGCCCACCTGCCGCTCGTGGAGTTCGAAGGTGCGCAGCGCGCCGTCCAGCGCGGCGCTGGCCCAGCCGGGCACGGAGCCTTCCATCCGGGGGTTCAGCCCCTGCGACAGGGCCTCGCGCGAGTACTCGGACCAGGCGATGTCCGGCCCGCCGAAGTGCAGGGCCAGGAAGCCCTCCATCGCCAGGTGCAGCGGCAGCATGCGGAGCTGGTTCCTGTCCTCGCGGTGCACCATGCGGTGCAGCAGGCGGATGGAGAACGGCCCCACCTTCACGCGCTTCCCCTCCGGTGCCTGGAGCTGCGTGCCATAGACGGCGTCCGCCTGCCGCTGCCCCCACGTCATCACCAGCCCGTGTGGAATGTACGAGCAGTACTTGAGGCCGGGCCGCGTCAGCTCGCCCTCCAGCGTCACGACGGCGAGGGCATCGTCGTAGGTGCGCCGGGTGAAGCGCAGGTCGTCCCGCACGGAGTCCCGCAGCACGGGCACCAGCCGGATGCCGCCCCACACCTGCGAGGGCGCCAGCCGCAACCCCGCGGGCTCCAGCTTCTGCAGCAGTCGCGCGTCCACCGTCATTCCCCCTCCTCCGCCACGGGGGCCGTGACGGCCGCGTCGCGCTGCCGCCGCCGGACATCGCGCTCCAGAATCACCTTCACCCGCGCGGACAGGTAGTCCTCCAACTCGGCCAGCGCGGCCGCGCCCTCGGCGAAGCGCGCGAAGCCCAGCACGGTGGGCAGGTCCTCCGCGTCGCGCACCCCCACGGTGGGAACGGCCGTTCCAAAGGAGCGCGGCGCGTACTCCTCCGCGTCGAACACCGGGTTGACGTGGACCAGGGCCGTGCGGCGCGCCGGGTCCAGCTTCGTGCGGAAGACGCGCGTCAGCTCGGCCACGGCCTTCGGCGGGTCATTGTCATAGCCGTCCGACACGATGACCACCAGGTCCGCACCCCAGGCCAGCGCCTCCAGCAGCGGCGTGGCGATGTCCGTCTGTCCCCGCGCGGTGACGAGGAGCGGGTCCTCCACCGGGCACGTCCAGAAGGCGCGGTAGTCGCGCGCCGCGGCGGACAGCAGGTAGTGCGCGGCCAGGGCACGCCCAGCGGCCGGCGGCGCTTCTCCAGCGAGCCGGAGGCGGAGTAGCTGTCGTCCAGC
>JBKGHK010000646.1:0-5774 GCA_046520375.1 Pyxidicoccus sp. 3LFB2 | reverse complement strand
ACTCCGGGCGCCGTCACCGTGCCGGCACCGGTGACGGCCGGCGCCGACGCCGACGCCAAGACGGGGGCCGAGGTGGACGCGGAGACCATGGCCGCCATCGAGGCGTGGGCGGGGCTGGAGCCGCTCGACGAGGACGTGGAGTCGCTGGAGGACGGCGACACGCTGGACGAGGACCTGGACTTCGAGCTGGGAGAGACGCTGTGACGACGATGAAGCGGACGCGGATGGCGGTGCTGGCGTTGGCGTTGCTGCCCTGGGTCGCCCTCGCGCAGCCCCCGAAGGAGCGCAAGGAGCCCCGCGACGAGGAGCGCGTGGAGCGCGTGGAGAAGCGCCAGCGGCTGCGTCAGGTGCTGGAGCTGTCCGATGCGCTGGAGCTGGACAACGCCCAGGCGCTGAAGATGGAGCAGACGCTCCGCGCCTTCGACGAGCGGCGCCGTCCCCTGCGCGAGCAGGTGCGCGAGTCCGCCCGCGTCCTCTACCAGGCCACCCAGGGTGAGAGCGCGGCCCTGTCCCAGGTGGATGCCGCCGCCCAGCGGGCCTTCGAGGCGCGCGAGCGCATCGCCGCGCTCGACCGGGAGATGTACCAGGCGCTCGCCAAGGAGCTGCCGCCCGAGAAGCGCGCGAGGCTGGCGCTCACCCTGGCCCGCACCGAGGGGAAGGCGAAGCTCAAGTGGAGGAGGCACGGGCTGCCGGAGCTGCCGCTCGCCGACTGATTCCGGCGGCGTCCCGGTAGACTCCGCGAGCGCCCCACCCTCTTCCCCCGGAGATGCCCATGCGTCTGACACGCCGACTCGCTCCCCCGCTCCTGGCCCTGTGGCTCGCCGCCTGCACGGGCATCGACGTGCACACCCAGCAGGACGGCAACGCCGCGCGGGCCGCGAGCAGCTACCGCACCTATGCCTGGATGCCCCGGCCGTCCGGAGCGGCGCCCGCCCAGGCCGGAGACGCCGTGTCGCACGTCGAGAAGTCCGTGGACGAGGTCCTCACGGCCCGGGGCTACCGGCGCGCGGAGGCCGGCGCCACGCCGGACTTCCTCATCAAGTGGGGCGGTGCCATCCGGGACCTCTCCTCCCAGGAGGTGGTGGAGGACATGCCCACGCCCCGAGGGCGGTACCGGAATCCCTACGGAGACACCTACCAGCCCCCCATCCGCCGCACGTACGTCCGGGAGTTCTCGAAGGGCGAGCTGGACCTCGACGTCGTGGACGCCAGCAGCGGGAAGCTCGTCTGGCGTGGCACGGCCAAGGGGAACCTGGACAAGGACTCCTCGGCGGCGGAGGAGCAGGCGTGGCTGAAGGAGGCCGTCTCGAAGCTCCTCGCCGAGTTCCCGCCCCAGCCCGCGAAGAACTGAGGCCGCGTCAGCGCGCGGGCTGCTCGGGGAGCGTGGCGGACTCCTCGGCACGGAGCGCGCCCGGCCGCTCGGGCATGTACAGCGGCCGCTCCAGCCGCGCCCGGTCCCACGCGCCCAGGTCCGCGCAGGCCTCGTAGGTGCGCTGGAGGAAGTCGAGCAGGAAGGACCTCGGGTCTCCCGCGCGACGGACGTCGTCGTAGGGCAGCAGGTACTCCTTGAACACGGGGTGGTAGGCGCCGGCGGCCGGACGGACGCTGGCGGTGGAGAAGCCCTCCGGCTCGGGCGCGGCATAGCAGTAGAAGGCGGCCCCCTTCGTCTCCGGGGTGCCGGGCCAGAAGCCCGCGCTGCAGACCTCCTCGCAGTACGCCTCGCGGGTGATGATGTCCGCCCCGGGTCGCTCCGGCGCGGGGCGGCCGGAGAAGCGCGTCACCGCCAGGTCGAAGCTTCCCCAGAAGAAGTGCACCGGGCTGCACTTGCCGGTGAAGCGCGCGCGGAACTCCTCCAGCACCACCGAGGCCTGGAGCAGCGCCCGCCACCAGCGGTGGACGTACTCCGGCTGGTACGTCGCGTGGTGCCGGTCCTCGCTGAAGCGGGTGGTGTCATCGGGAATCTCGACGGGCGTGTCCCAGATGCGCACCTCGACGCCCAGCGAGCGCAGCATGGCCATGACGTCCCGGTAGAAGTCCGCGACGGGCCGGGCCTCCAGTCCGAGCACCCGCGTGTCTCCCCGGCTCGTCCGGAAGCGCAGCTCGTGCGTGAGGAAGTCGAAGTCCGCCTCGAAGGCGCCATGGCCGTAGGGGATGAGCCCCGTCGTCAGCCCGCGCGCCGTCACCCGGAAGGCGACGTTCCAGAAGTGGTTCTCCGCGGGCGTCAGCGCGAGTTTGACCTTCCCGAGAATCTGCGTGTACCGGTGCAGCGTGGCGTAGCTGTCCCGCCACGCGTCCAGCGGCAGCTCCGGCCACGCGTCCGCCAGCGTGTCCACTCCGGGCGTCGATGCGAAGGCCATGCAGCCCCTCCCCACAGGTCCGACTTGAGGATGGGGGTGTGTCCGCGCCCACGCCATGCGGCCCTGCCAGGGGAAGCCAGGGGCTGGCCACTCGCCGCCCCCGGACCCGGGGCGCGGGCAGCCAGCCCGGCGTCCACCTCGTGAGCCTGTGCGGCGACTACTTCTGCGCGAGCGCGCTGTCGATGGCCGACTTGAGCTCGGCGCTGTCGGGCGTCACCGAGCTGGGGAAGGCGGCCTTCACCTGGCCGTCCTTGCCCACCACGTACTTGTGGAAGTTCCACTTCGGCGCCGGGTGGTCCTTCGCCAGGAAGGCGTACACGGGCGACTGGCCCTCGCCCTTCGTCTTCACCTTCTCGAACATGGGGAAGGTGACCTTGAAGCGCAGCTCGCAGAACTTCTTGATCTCCTCCGCGCTGCCGGGCTCCTGGCCTCCGAAGTCGTTGGAGGGGAAGCCCGCCACCACCAGGCCCTTGTCCTTGTACTCCTGGTACAGCTTCTCCAGGCCCGCGTACTGCGGCGTGTAGCCACACTCGGACGCCGTGTTCACCACCAGGACGACCTTGCCCTGGTAACCGGCGAGCTTCTCGGGCTTGCCGTCGAGGCGGTTGGCGGACAGGTCATGGAAGGACATGGGCTTGTTCTCGCTCTGGGGCTCGGCCTTGGCGGCCGGCGGCGGGGGGGAGGGCTTCTTGGACTTGTCCGCGGCGAGCGCCGGAGTGACGGCCAGCGCCGCGGCAAGGGTCAGGGTGTGGAGGGTTCGCATGCGCCGCAAGGATGCCGGAGACCCTCCCGCGTTTCACGCCCTTCTCGCCGTGGCCCGGGGCCGGCTGTCCTCACCGGAAAACAGTGACTTGAGCACCCGGCCGGTGGGCGTCTTCAGCTTCGCCACCTCCCGAGGTGTCCCCGTGCCGACAATGTGGCCCCCTTCCTCGCCGCCCTCCGGCCCCAGCTCCACCACGTGGTCCGCCGCGCCAATCACCGACGGGTGGTGCTCGATGACCACCAGCGTGTCGCCCCGGTCCACCAACCGGCCCATGAACGTAATGAGCTTCTCCACGTCCCCCAGGTGCAGGCCCGTGGTGGGCTCGTCCAGGACGTAGAGTGTGGGCTCATGGCGCGTGGTGGCCGTCAGCTCGGCGGCCAGCTTCAGCCGCTGCGCCTCGCCGCCCGACAGGGTGTTGGAGCCCTGGCCCAGCTGGAGGTAGCCCACGCCAAGGTCGGCGAGACACTCCAGCGGCGCGGCCACGCGGGGCAGCGCGCGGAAGACGTCCTTCGCCTCGTCGGCGGACAGGCGCAGCACGTCGCCGATGGACAGCCCGTTGTAGCGGACCTCCAGCGTGGCCGCGTCGAAGCGCGCGCCATTGCACGCCTCGCACGGCGTCACCACGTCCGGCAGGAAGGACATCTCGTGGGAGATGGCGCCCTGCCCTTCGCACGCGGAGCACCGGCCGCCCTGGGCCGAGTTGAAGGAGAAGCGCGTTGCCGTGAAGCCGCGAATCTTCGCCTCGGGCGTGGCCGCGAAGACGCGCCGCAGCTCGTCCCAGATGCCCAGGAACGTCGCCGGCACCGAGCGCGGTGTGCGGCCGATGGGCGACTGGTCCACCGACAGCACCCGCTTGATGGACTCCACCCCGCGCAGTGAGTCGAACGCGCCGGGCTTCACCGTCACCAGCTCCAGCGACTCGCGCAGCGCCGGGTACAGCACCTGGCGGATGAGCGTGCTCTTGCCGGAGCCGGACACGCCCGACACGACATTGAGCCGGCCCACCGGCAGCCGCAGGTCCACGCGCTTGAGGTTGTTGGCGCGCGCGCCCTTCAGCTCCAGCCACTGCTTGGGCTCACCGCGCCCGGACGGCGGCCGCACCTGCGCCGCCTTCAGCGCCTGCGCCGTGGGCGAGTCCCCCTCCAGCACCACGTCCGGCGGCCCCTCCGCGAGGATGTGCCCGCCGCCGCGCCCGCCCGTGGGGCCGAGGTCCAGCAGGTGGTCCGCCGCGCGGATGGTGTCCGAGTCATGCTCCACCACCAGCACCGTGGAGCCCGTGGCCACCAGCGCGCGCAGGTTGTCCAGCAGCCGGTGCGTGTCGCGCGGGTGCAGGCCGATGGTCGGCTCGTCCAGCACGTACATGGCGCCGGTGAGGCCCGCGCCCAGCTGCGCGGACAGCCGCAGCCGCTGCATCTCTCCGCCCGACAGCGAGGCCGCGTTGCGGTCCAACGAGAGGTAGCCCAGGCCCACGCGCTCCAGGAACTCCAGGCGGCGCAGCAGCTCCTGGCGGGACTGCTCGCCAATCAGCGCCCGGTCGCCCTTGAACTTCCACGTGCGCACGCGCGCCAGCGCCGAGGCCACCGACTGCTGCACCACCTCGTGGTAGCGCGCGGACTCCAGCCGCACCCCGCGCGGTACCGGGGCCAGCCGGCTGCCGTCACACGTGCGGCACGGCGCCGTCTCGCCCTCGGCCATGGCCTCCGCGCCGCCCTGCACGCCGTCGCCCTCGCACGACTCGCAGCGGCCCTGCTTGGTGTTGAAGGAGAACCAGCGCGGGTCCAACTCCGGCACGGCGGTGCCGCACTTCGGGCAGGTGCGCTCGGTGGATAGCAGCGTCTCACCCTTCCCGCCGCCCACCTTCAGCGCGCCCTGGCCCCAGGCCAGCGCCTTGTCGAACACCTCGCGCGGCAGCTTCGCCAGCTTCCCCTCGTACATGACGAGGTCGATGTCGTGCTCGCGCGTCTTCGTCAGGCGCGGCGGGTCATCCGTGGAAGCGAGCTTCCCGTCGACAATCGCCTGGGAGATGCCCCCGCGCGCCGCGGCGGCGAAGACGTCCAGGTACGTGCCCTTGCGCGCGCGCACCGCCGGCGCCAGCACCGTGCCCTCGCCCTTCATGGTGGTGAGCTGCGCGAACAACACGTCCGGGGTGGTGGAGGCGATGGGCGAGTCGTCCTCCGGGCAGTGCGGCTCGCCCAGCTTGGCGAACAGCAGGCGCAGGTAGTGCGCCACCTCGGTGACGGTGGCCACCGTGCTGGTGGCGCCCGCGCGCGAGGTGCGCTGCTCCAGCGCCACGGAGGGCGGCAGCGAGCCGATGCGCTCCACGTCCGGCCGGGGCATGGTGGGCAGGAACTGGCGCGCGTACGGGCTCAGCGTCTCCAGGAAGCGCCGCTGCCCTTCCGCGAACACCACGTCGAACACCAGCGAGCTCTTGCCCGAGCCGCTGGGCCCCGTCACCACCGTCATCTTCCCGAGCGGAATCTTGCAGGACACGTCCTGCAGGTTGTGCTCACGCGCGTGCTCCACCTCAATCGCGGGCACCGCGTCCTTCCCCGGCCGGCGCAGCTTCACCGAGCGGCCCAGCGGCTTGTGCTCGCCGCGCAGCGCCTTCGCGGTGGCGCCGTCCGCGCGGGCCACGTCCTCCGGGGTGCCCTGGG
>JBKGHK010000645.1:0-5783 GCA_046520375.1 Pyxidicoccus sp. 3LFB2 | reverse complement strand
CCTCGGCCGGCGCCCCGGCCGGGCCCTGCGAGGCGGCGAACCAGGCGGTGTGCTCGCGCACCCGCGCCTGGAGCCATGAGTCGAGCGGACCCTCGTCGGCACCCGCCACGGGGGCGAGCGCCAGCACGAGGAGGACGGAGAGCAGTCGGGAGGACACGGGAAGGCAGCTTATACGGCGGGCCATGGCGTTCGGGGCCAACAGCGGCCCCGGTCGCCCCCTTCCCGAGCAGAAAGCGCCTTTCGGCCTCAGGCCTGGGCCGGGGCCACGTACTTGGCCACCTTCACCCGGGCGGGGCGGATGATGCGCTCCTTCAGCCGGTAGCCCGCGCGCACCTCGGCGATGACCTTCTGGTCCTCGTCCGGGCTGGTGGTGATTTCCATGTCGGTGGCCTCGGCCACGTTGGGGTCGAAGGTCTGCCCCACCACCTGGATGCGCTCGATGCCGGTGCCCTGCACCTTGGTCAGCAGCGCGTCGCGAATCATCCGCACGCCCTGGGCCAGGGGGGACATGTCCTGGCTGCTCGCCGCCAGGCACCGGTCCAGCTCGTCGATGGCCTCCAGCAGCGTGGTGGCCACGTTGCCGCGCTCCACGTCCATCATCCGGTCGCGCTCGCGGGTGAGCCGCTGCTTGAACTCCTCGCGGTCCCGATTCACGTCCTGGTAGGCGCGCGCCAGCTGGTCATACTTCTTCCGGGTGGCGTCCAGCTCCGCCTGCAGCCGCTCCTTCTCCGGGTCGGCCATCTGCGCGGAGGCGCGTTCCTCCGCGCCCTCGGGCGGCTGCTGGGAGGAAGAGGCCTCGGGGCCCGAGGCGGGGCCCCCGCCGTTGGCGGTCTGGGCCTGCTGGGCTTCCGGGGTTGCGTCGCTGCGGGGATTGCCGGCCATGTCGTTGAACCTGAGGCGGTAGGTGCGCTCTCGCGCGCGGTTGGGGTCTGGTCAGCCCGGAACGTAACCGCGGGAGCGCACCTGTCACGCGCGAGCGCTAATGCTCCTGCGGCGCGGCGGGAGACTCGGCCATGAAGCCGTGGTCCACCTGGCCCGTGACTTCGTCGATGATCTCCACCTGCGCGGCGCGCAGCGAGTAGTAGAGGAGCCACCGCTCCGCCGCCGTCAGGGTCCCCGGAGGCAGCGCCTCCTCGATCTCCTGAACCGTGAGCCGTCCCTCCTTCAGCCCCTTGGCGAAGAGGGACTTCCGGGCCACGTAGCTCTTGCCGATCCGATTCTCCACGGCGACGCCTCCTTTCGACTTCAAGATAATTTCGCCCACCGGACACCGCAGGCGTCCTCGGCGTCGATGGGCGGATGGACGGCTCCAGGGCAGGCATCCGAGCGTCAGGGCCCCCGGACGCGACGAAGCGCACCGGGTGGAGCCCCCTGCTTCGGGGCCCTCCTGGTGCGCTTCGCTTCCCTACCGGGACATCACGAGTCCAGCGTCACCTTGGTGGCGTGCTGGGTGGGCGGCGTCTGCTCCTCGTTGCCCCCCACACCCACGGGGTGCGCGGAGATGACCTGACGCGCCTCCGGGTGCAGCAGGCCGCGCTGGGCGACCACCTTGGGGCCGAGGATGGCGGCCATCGCGTCCTCCTCGATGACCTCCGTCGCCAGCAGCCGGGCCGCCACGGCCTGCACCTTGTCCCTGTGCAGGGTGAGCGTCTCGCGGGCCCTGTCCAGCGCCTCGCTGACGAGCTTGCGGACCTCCTCGTCAATCATCCGCGCCGTCTGCTCGGAGTAGCTGCGGACCTCGGGTGCCCCCGCGGAGCGCAGGAAGCCCGGCCCATGGTCGGCACTGAGGGCCACGGGGCCCAGCGTGCTCATGCCGTAGTCGCGCACCATCATCCGGGCCATCTCCGTGGCCTGGCGGATGTCGTTGGAGGCACCGGTGGAAATCTCGCCGATGAAGATCTCCTCCGCCGCGCGGCCGCCCATCATGCCCGCCATCTTGTCGCGCAGCTCATCCAGCGACATGAGGTAGCGGTCCTCCAGGGGCAGCGACATGGTGTAGCCCAGCGCCGCGAGGCCGCGGGGGATGATGGATACCTTCGTCACCCGCTCGGCGTGCGGCATCATCCAGCCCACCACCGCGTGGCCCGCCTCGTGGTGCGCGACAATCTCCTTCTCGCGCTCGTTCATGCGGCGGTTCTTCTTCTCCAGACCCGCCACCACGCGTTCAATCGCCTCCTCGAAGTCCGCCCGCATCACCGCGTCGCGGTTGCGGCGCGCGGCCAGCAGCGCGGCCTCGTTCACCACGTTGGCCAGGTCCGCGCCGGCGAAGCCCGGGGTGCGGGAGGCAATGGACTTGAGGTCCACGTCCGGCCCCAGCTTCACGCCGCGCGAGTGGATTTCCAGCACGCGCTCGCGGCCCCGCTTGTCCGGCCGGTCCACCAGCACCTGCCGGTCGAAGCGGCCCGGGCGCATCAGCGCGCTGTCCAGGATTTCCGGCCGGTTGGTGGCCGCGAGGATGATGAGCCCCGCGCGGCTGTCGAAGCCGTCCATCTCCGCGAGCAGCTGGTTGAGCGTCTGCTCGCGCTCGTCATGGCCACCAGCGACACCCGCGTTGCGGCTCTTGCCGATGGCGTCCAGCTCGTCGATGAAGATGATGCACGGCGCCTTCGCCGTGGCCTGCGCGAAGAGGTCTCTCACGCGGGCGGCGCCCACGCCGACGAACATCTCCACGAACTCGGAGCCGGAGAGGCTGAAGAAGGGCACGCCCGCTTCACCCGCCACCGCCCGCGCCAGCAGCGTCTTGCCGGTGCCCGGAGGGCCCACCAGCAGCACGCCCTTGGGGATGCGGCCTCCCAGCCGGCGGAACTTCTCCGGCGTCTTGAGGAACTCGACGATTTCGCGGAGCTCGTCCACGGCCTCGTCCACGCCGGCCACGTCCTTGAAGCCCACGCCGGTGTCGGCCTCGGCCTGCACCTTCGCGCGCGTCTTGCCAAAGCTCATGACGCTCTGGGGTCCCTGGCCCATGCCGCCAGCCACCCTGCGCATCATGAAGCTCCAGAAGAGGAAGAACAGGCCCAGGGGCAAGAGCCAGATCCACAGCGCCTCGCCCAGCCCGGACTGCGGCACCGCCTCGAACTGGATGCCCTTCTCCTCCAGCACGGGGATGAGGCCCTCGTCACCGGGGACGCGGTACGCCATCCACGGCAGCGCGCTCGGCTCGCTGCGCAGCGCGCGGTCCCCCGAGGGCGGCGGCTGCTGTGCCGTGTCCTTGAGGAAGCCCTTCACCCACTCGTTGGAAATCTGGACGCGGCTGAAGTTGCCCGCCTCCACCGCATCACGGAACTGGCTGTAGCTCACCCGCCGCACGCCCGCGTCCTGGAAGACGTTGCGGAACAGCAAGAAGCCCAGGACCAGCAGCAAGATGTAGCCCAGCGGTGAGCCGAGCTTGAAGCCCTTCCCCGGCGTCGGGGTTGGCTTGTCCGTCTTCTTTCCGCGCGGGCCCATCCCCGGCGGCAAATCCTGTGGCTTCATCGTCGGCACGCTCGCCCTCCCCCTCCCACTCACAGGGACACCTTGCCCATGTGGGGGCACCCTGGCTGTGGCCAAAGATGTTCACCGTCGCCATACCGTCAACCCGGCAGGCGGGCTTCACCGGCTGTGCCGACCTTTGCGCCGGATCAGCGACATCCCGTGCGCCACAACGGTTGACTGGTGAACTCCGTGCCCAGCAGGTAGCCGTTGCCATCCTGTAGAAAGGTAATGGCCTCGGCCTGGGCCTGGCTTGCGCCTGGCACCTCGACGAGCTGACCCTTCAACAAATCCTCCAGGCGGGCGGCGTCCGGCTGGCGCAGCTCCCAGACGCGCGAGTAGGTGCGCAGGAGCAGCCGCTGGCCGGACGGGTGGAGCGACGCGGCCGTGGTGGCCCGGTCCAACCCCTCGGGCACCTCCAGCGTGCCCAGCTTCGTCGCCTGGATGGTGGCGCCCGGCCGGGCCCCGTCCAGCGCGTAGACGTTGCCCAACGAGGCGCGGGCCTTGGTGACGACGGCCAGCCGCCCCGAGCGAGCGTCCATCACCAACGACTCCGCGTCATGGGCGCCGTCGGGGTACGTGAAGGTCAACACCTCCACGGGGAGTGTGGCATCGGCAACGGACTCGGGCTCGGGCAGGCGGTAGAGGCGCACGGAGTCGCGGCGCTCGAAGTTGTCGCCGATGTCCGCCAGGAAGACGCAGGAGCGCGCGTCGCCGGGGGCGCAGGGGCCCACCGTCACATCCTCGACGTCCCGGGGGTTGTCGCCGGTGAGCGTCAGCCGCGCGCGGACGGCGCCCGCCTCGTCGATGGCGAACACTTCGAAGTCGTTGCCGGAGTCGTTGTGCGCCCAGAAGACGCCGGGGTGGCGCTGGCTGGCGGCCAGGCCGGACAGCTCGGGCAGCACGTCGGGCACGGTGCCCGTCTGTTGGGGCTCGCTATAGAGGTTGCAGCCGGGCACGCCCTCCGCGGGCACCTGCGAGCCGGCGTCCGGGGTGCTGTCCGGGGCGGGAACGGGCTTGGAGCGCGAGCAGGCGCAAAGCACGCCTGCGAGCAGGACGAGGGCCAGGCGGGCGCGGGCCGACACGTTCAGTTGTCCAGGTCGAGCAGCTTCGCCAGCGTCTTGGCGTCCGCGTCCGGAAAGCGGTAGCCGGACATCTCCTCCAGCGTCACCCAGCGGTGGTCATGCACGCGCAGGTGCTGGATGTCGGCGTCGGGGTCGGCCAACCGGCAGTGGAAGACGCGGAAGTCGATGTCGTAGGTCGGGTACTCGTGATGGGTGTGCATGGCCTGCTCGAGCACGAGCACGTCCACCCCCATCTCTTCCTGAATCTCGCGGGCGAGCGCGGCGCGGTCATCCTCGCCCTCCTCGACGCGGCCGCCGGGGAACTCCCACAGCAGGGGCAGCGAGGCCTTGGGGGGACGCTGGGTGATGAGGTAGCACCCCTGCTCGTTCTGGAGCATGGCTCCAACGACGCGGACGTGGCGACGGGACATTCGCTTCTCCTGTCTCCTGGGCAGGGAGGCACCGGGAGGGGGCGACCTAACACACCCCCCGGCAGCAATGCCACAGTCCCCCACCACCACCGTGCACACGACCTGACGGGGCGGGCAACCCCGCGGGCCCGGCCGGACACCGCCTGGGGGCCAGACGTCCGACCGGGCCGGGTGGCAGTGTTCGAGGCCATGCGTCGACGCGCGGGCATGTGGTGAATTGGATGACGGGCGGGCCGGATGGCGTCATGCTCGGGGATATGACGACGAGTCGGAGGGAAAAGGCCGAGGTGCTCGGCGCGGCACTCAAGGCCGCCCGCCAGCAGGCGGGGCTCGGCATGGAGGAGGTCGCCGAGCGGCTGGAGATTCCCGTGGAAGTCCTGGCCCGGGTGGAGCGGGGAGTCATGGTGCCCACCATCTCCACCCTGACGCGGCTGTGCGTGATTCTGAAGCTGGACCCGGACACGCTGCCCGACCTGCCGGAGATGACGGACTGAGTCCGCGCGGGAGGGGCCGCGGGCCGGGGCCTCCTGCCCTGGCCGCTCCCCTCCCCTCCGGGACGCTCCGGGGTGTGTAACGCAGGCGCTCCTTTCGTCCGCACGGCCGACCGGCGATGATTTCCCGGGTCTGAGCGGTCGTCGCACTTCCTGGGCCTCCCGCTCCACCCTCGATGCGTTGTCCCACCTGTCACCGCCGCGTGGCGGAGCGCTGTCCTCTCCATCCCACGGCCGAGCCGCGCCCCGCGGTGGCACCGGCTCCGCCGCCGGAGGTGCCGGGCTTCACCCTGCGAGGCCGCTGGGACGCGGCGGCTTCGGGCGCGTCT
>JBKGHK010000644.1:0-5797 GCA_046520375.1 Pyxidicoccus sp. 3LFB2 | reverse complement strand
CTCCTGTGCAGGGCGGGGCACCGCCGTCGCCGCGTGCGGCTCGGCCGCTGGCGCGGGAGGCGGGGGGCTGGCCGTTGCACAGGCCAGGGAGAGCACCACGGGCCCGAGTACGGCAGAGGGCCCCATCCGGCGAATCCAAGGGGACATGGTCACAACATCCTTTCGAATCATCAGTAGACGACGAAGTTGAGGGTCAGGTTGGGACGCACCCGCGTCGAGCCGCCCAGGGGCAGGTGGACACCACCGCCCAGCACCAGGCCCAGCTCGCGCCCGCGAAGGCTCGGGGTGTACGTGACGAAGGCATCACCGCCGCTGCCTTCCAGTGAGTTGAAGTCGGACGTCAGTCCTCCCGCGAGGCCCGCGGCGCCCAGCCGCAGCACGCGCGCGGAGGCGCCGAAGCGCAGCATCCCCTCGGAGCGGAACGACGTCCCCAGGGTCGCCATGTACGAGATGCCCCGGTGGGGCGGCGGCGCGTCCACGGGCGGGTTGGCATAGGTGAAGCTCGCGTCCACCAGCTGGGCCACCGCCAGCTCCCGGTACCGGCCCTGCGCTTCCTGGGAGACCTCCTGCAGCTGGATGCGCTCGCTCATCAGCGAGCCGTCCTCCTGGCGCAGCACGGTGCCCTGCACGCGGAAGAGCTGCTTGAGCAGGAGGACCTCGTCGCCCTCGTGCCAGATGTTGGGGTCCGTGAGGTGGAAGCGGCCTTCCTTGTCCACGTACTCGTAGGCGATGACCTGCGGGGCCCCGGCCACCGCGCTGTCTGCCGGCTGCCCCGGCGGAGGCGACACCACGTGGGCCGACGTCTTGCCGCCCTCGACGCGCTCCTGGAGGTTGAACACGGCGGTGGAGAGGCTCTTCAGCGCGAGCGCATGCTCCTTGCGGAACTTCTCGAACTCCGCGTCCCGCGACGTGAGCAGCTCCCGGTACTTCTGGTCCAGGCCCGACTGGGTGACGAGCTGCGAGTGCGCCGTCCCGAGCCGCGTGTTCAGCGCCTCGATTTCCTTCTCGCGCGCGGTGAGGTGGCCGCTGAGCTGGCGCTGGTACTCGGCCTCACGGCGCTCCCAATCCGAGTCCCGGTAGTGGTGGTACAGCCACGCGCCGCCCGCGGCCGAAGCAGTGACGACGAACAGCAGTCCGAGCGAAGGGTGAAGCTTGAGACCCAGCATCTGGCACCTCGCGCGCCCCACCCCTCCAGGGTGAGGAACCTCCCCGCCCCGGGACGCCACGAAGTGTCAATAATATTGCAAAGTTACATTCCATGAATGGCGCGCCGCGTCGAGGCCCCCCGGCACCAATGAAAAGGGGCCCGGGTCAGCGACCCGGGCCCCTTGGCTGTCTCGGTGGGGCCCCGGCTCAACCCGGGGCCCGTGTAGGTCTCAGTGCGACGGAGCCGGCGGCGCTACCACGTCACCGCCCTCGTCGACGGTGCGCTTCGACTCACCGCGCAGCTTCTGCATCAGCACGTAGAGGCCGGGGATGAACACGAAGTTCACCACCGTGGACACCAGCATGCCGCCGAACACCGCCGTCCCCAGCGAGTTGCGCGAGGCCGCGCCCGCGCCGGAGGCCGTCATCAGCGGCACCACGCCGAGGAGGAAGGCAATCGACGTCATGAGGATGGGGCGCAGGCGGACTTCGGCCGCCTCCACCACCGCGTCGATGGCGCTCTTGCCGCCCTCGCGAAGCTGCTCCGCGAACTCCACGATGAGGATGGCGTTCTTGCTGGCCAGACCCACCAGCATGACGAGCCCCACCTGGCAGAACACGTCATTGGCGAACCCGCGCATCAGCTGCAGCCCGAGCGCGCCCATGATGGCCAGGGGCACCGAGAAGATGATGACCAGCGGCAGGGTGAAGCTCTCGTACTGCGCGGCCAGCACCAGGAAGACGAAGAGCAGGCCCAGTCCGAAGATGATGGCCGTCTGCCCGCCGCTCTGCTTCTGCTCCAGGCTGATGCCCGTCCACTCCGCGCTCATGCCCTGCGGCAGGTGCTGCGCGGCCAGGGCCTCCATCGCCTCCAGCGCCTGACCGGAAGAGACGCCCGGCGCGGGCTGGCCGTTGAGCTCCACGGCGCGGAAGAGGTTGTAGTGACGGATGACCTGCGCGGACACCGTGGGCTCCACCTTCACCAGCGACTCCAGCGGAATCATGTCTCCGCTGTCGCTGCGCACGTAGAAGGCGCCGATGTCCTGCGGGCTGTCGCGGAACTGCTGCTCGGCCTGCACATAGACGCGGTACGTGCGGTTGGCGTAGTTGAAGTCGTTGACGTACTGGCTGCCCATGTAGACCTGCATCGTGCCGAACACCTGCTCAATCGGCACACCCAGGGCCTTGGCCTTCTGCCGGTCCACCTCCACGTCCAAGAGCGGCGTGTCCGCGTTGAACGTGGTGAAGATGCCGCGAAGCTGCGGGTCCTCATTGCTCTTGGCCACCAGCGTCTGCACGGCGGTGGCAATCTGGTCCAGCGAGCTGGTGCCGGCGATGTCCTCGACGATGTACTGGAAGCCGCCCACGCTGCCCACGCCGCGGATGGCCGGAGGCTGGAAGGGCATCACCCGCGCGCCGCCAATGCGGCCGAGCGGTCCACGCAGCCGCTCCACCAGCGCGGCCACCGACTGGTCCTTGCCCGGGCGGTCCTCCCACGGCTTCAGCGACGTGAAGATGGTGGCCATGTTGGGGCCGGTGCCCTGGAAGGAGAACCCGCCAATGGCGAACATGGCTCGGACCTCGGGCTGCGCCTTGAGGACGGCTTCCGCCTCCGCCAGCACCTTCTCCGTCTGGGCCAGGGCCATGCCCTCCGGCCCCTGCACGGAGATGATGAGGTAGCCCTGGTCCTCGTCGGGGATGAAGCCCGTGGGCGCCAGCTTGAAGAGCAGCCCCGTGGCGCCGATGCACAGGAGGAACGCCACCAGGATGATGACCGGGTGCTTCAGCAGCCGGCGCAGCCCGCGTCCGTAGGTGGCCTTCGTCCAGTCGAGCGCCTTGTCCACCCAGCGGAAGAACACCCACTTCTCACCGTGGTGGTGCTTGAGCATCCGCGCCGACAGGGCGGGCGTCAGGGTGAGGGCGCAGAAGGTGGACAGGGCCACCGACGCGGCGATGGTGAGCGCGAACTGGCGGTAGATGGCGCCCGTGGTGCCGGGGAAGAGCGCCACGGGGACGAACACCGCCACCAGCACGACGGAGATGGCGATGACGGCGCCGGCCACCTCCTTCATGCCCTCGCGTGCGGCCTGCACGGCCGACAGCTTCCGCTCCACCATGAGCCGCTCGATGTTCTCGATGACGACGATGGCGTCGTCCACCACCAGACCCGTGGCCAGGGTGAGGCCGAAGAGGGTGAGGGTGTTGATGGAGAAGCCCATCAACTGGACGAAGGCGAAGGTGCCCACCAGCGAGACGGGGAGGGTGAAGGCGGTGATGAGCACGCTGCGCCAGCCGTGCAGGAACAGGAAGATGACGAGGATGACGAGCAGAATCGCTTCCACCAGCGTCTTGATGACCTCACTGATGGAGGCGCGCACCGCGAGCGTGGTGTCCGTGCCCGTCTGGAACTCCATGCCGGGCGGAAACTGCTCGGACAGCCGCTGCAGCTCCGCGTAGACGCCGTCACGCACGTCCAGCGCGTTGGCGGTGGGGAGCTGGAAGATGGCGAGGCCCACGGCCTGCTTGCCGCCGAAGCGCAGCAGGGTACCGTAGTTCTCCGCGCCCATCTCCACGCGGGCCACGTCCTTCACGCGGACGCTCTTGCCGTCGCTCTGGCGCATGAGGACGATGTCCCCGAACTCATCCGGCTCCACCAACCGGCCCCGAGCCCGCACCGCGAGCTGGTAGGGCTGGTCGTCGGCGGAGGGCGGCTGGCCCACCTGGCCCGCGGCCACCTGGAGGTTCTGCTCCTGGAGCGCGCGCGTCACGTCCTGCGGGGTGAGCTTGCGGCGCGCCAGCTCCGTGGGGTCCAGCCACAGGCGCATGGAGAACTTGCGCTCACCGAAGATGCGCACCTCGCCCACACCGCGGACGCGCTTGATGGCGTCCTTGAGGTTCACGTCGGCGTAGTTGCTGAGGAACTTCGCGTCGTAGCGCTCGTCCTGGCTGAACAGCGCCACCGTCATCAGCATCTGGCTGGAGGCCTTGTTGACGACGATGCCCGTCTGGTTCACCTGGCCGGGAAGGCGCGCGGCGGCGCGGCTGACGCGGTTCTGCACGTCGACGGCGGCCACCTCGATGTCACGCGTGGGCTCGAAGGTGATGGTGATGCTGCTGGTGCCGTCGTTGCTGCTGGTGGAGGTGATGTAGCGCATGCCCTCCACGCCGTTGAGCTCCTGCTCCAGCGGAATGGTGACGGCGCTCTCCACCACCTCGGAGCTGGCACCCACGTAGTTGGCGGTGACCGTGACTTGCGGCGGCGCCAGGTCTGGGTACTGGGCGATGGGCAGCGTGGGGATGGCAATGGCCCCCACCAGCGTCAGCAGGATGGAGCAGACGATGGCGAAGACGGGCCTGCGGATGAAGAAGTCTACGAACATGGTGCGCTGTTCCTTCCGCTCAGCGGCTGCCCCCGACAGGAGCGCCGCCTCCGGTGCCGCCCGCCGTCGGCGCGTTCTTCAGGGCCTCGGCCCCGGAGTCCGTCGCGGCGCGGGGCGTGGTCTTGACCTTCACGGGCATGCCGTCGCGCAGCGCCTGCATGGACGAGACGGCCACGAGGTCTCCCGCCTTCAGCCCCTTCTCCACGACGTAGGACATGTCGCCCAGGGCGCCGAGGGTGATGGGGCGACGCTCCACCACCGTCTTGCCGTCCTTCTCCTGCACCACCAGCGCGAAGGGCTGGCCGCTCTGGCGCACCACCGCGAGCGCCGGAATCTGCAGCGCGTCCCGCACCGAGTAGACGATGCGCGCACGCACCAGCTCGCTGGGGCGCAGGCCCACGGTGTTGCGGAACGCGGCCTTCACCTCCACCAGCTGGGTGCGCGGGTCGGCCTGCGGCGCGACGAAGAAGACGCTGGTGGTGAGCAGCACCTTGCCCTGCGCATCGAGGATTTCCAGCGCCGTGTCCGGCTTCATCGAGCGGGCGCGCGGCGAAGGCACCGAGACGCTCACTTCGAGCACATCCGCCTGCGCCACGCTGGTCAGCTGCGTGGAAGCGCTGACGAAGTCACCCACGCGCACCAGCACGTCGCCCACGGTGCCGGCGAAGGGAGCGCGCACCATGTTGAACTGGAGCTGCACCTGGCGCTGCGTCACCTGCGCGGTGGAGGAGCGCGAGGCGGCCTGGGCGGCCTCGACCTGGGCGCGGGCGCCCTCCAGCTCCTGGGCGCTCGCGAGGCCCTCCTTGTGGAGCGCCTCCGTGCGGGCCAGCGTGCGGCGCGCCAGCTCCAGGTTCACCTGGGACGAGCTGAGCTGGGCCTGGGCGCTGTCGAGCGCGGCCGTCTCCTCGCGGGCGTCGACTTCAATCAGCGGCGCGCCTTCCTCCACCTTCTGGCCGGGGCGCACATGAATCTTGCGGACATAGCCGGCCACCTGCGGCAGCACCGTGACGCTCTGCCGCGACAGCAACGAGCCCAGGTACTCACCGGTGTCCCGCACCTCGTGGGGCGCCAGCGTGACGACCTCGACCTCGCGAGGCGGAGGCGCCGCCGGGGCGGCCTTCTTCCCCGAGCAACCCGCCACCACCGCCAGCACGGCCACACTCCACATCGACTTCTTCAGCGCCTCAAAGGGGCGCACCCGCTTCACCAGTCGCACCGGGCCTCCGTCAGGAATGCGTCCAGGCGTGCCTGGACGAGCTCGAATTCACGCA
>JBKGHK010000643.1:0-5805 GCA_046520375.1 Pyxidicoccus sp. 3LFB2 | reverse complement strand
AGAAGATTGTCCTCAGGGCGCTCGCGAAGGACGTGGACGAGCGCTACCAGTACGCTTCCTGGAGCTCGTCGCCGGACAGGTGGCCACGGCCATCGCCAACGTGCGGGCGCTGCGGGAGGCCGAGGCGCGGGCCGAGGCGCTGGCCGAGCTGGACCGGGCGAAGACGGCCTTCTTCGGCAACGTCAGCCACGAGTTCCGCACCCCGCTGACGCTGATGCTGGGGCCGGTGGAGGACAGCCTCGCCGACACGCGCCACCCGCTTCCTCCCGAGCAGCGGGAGCGGCAGCTGCTGGTGCACCGCAACGGCCTGCGCCTCATGCGGCTCGTCAACGCGCTGCTGGAGTTCTCACGCATCGAAGCCGGGCGCGTGCGCGCGCTCTTCGAGCCCACGGACCTGTCCGCCCTGACGCGGGATCTGGCCAGCGCGTTCCGCTCGGCCGCGGAGAAGGCCGGCCTGCGGCTCGTCGTCGACTGCCCGCCGCTGGACGCGCCCGTCTGGGTCGACCGGGGCATGTGGGAGAAGATTGTCCTCAACCTCCTCTCCAACGCCTTCAAGTTCACCCTGGAAGGGGAGCTGCGCGTCACCCAGCGCTGGCACGGCGACCACGTGGAGCTGGCGGTGGGGGACACGGGCGTGGGCATCCCCGAGGCCGAGCTGCCGCGCATCTTCGAGCGCTTCCACCGGGTGGAGCAGACGCGGGGGCGGTCCATCGAGGGAAGTGGCATCGGCCTTGCCCTGGTGCAGGAGCTGGTGCGGCTGCACGGCGGCCACGTGCGCGTGGAGAGCGTGCAGGGCCGGGGGAGCACCTTCACCGTGTCCATTCCCACGGGGATGGCGCACCTGCCGAAGGAGCGGCTCGGCGCGGACAGCCCGCTGCTGGCGACGCGCACGGGCGCGGCGCCCTTCGTCCAGGACGCGCTCCAGTGGCTGGGCGAGGCGGCCACCTCCGCCGTGCAGGGCGACGCGGAGGCGCCGTACGAGCCGCCCACCCTGGCACGGGAGCTGGGGCGCATCGTCCTGGCGGATGACAACGCGGACATGCGCGACTACGTGGCGCGCATCCTGTCCGACGCGGGCTGGAAGGTGGAGCCGGTGCGCGACGGCCAGGAGGCGCTGGACGCCACGCGGGCCCGGGTGCCGGACCTGGTGCTGACGGACGTGATGATGCCCCGCCTGGACGGCTTCGGTCTCCTGGAGGCGCTGCGCGGGGACTCGCGCACCCAGGACGTGCCCATCATCCTCCTGTCCGCCCGGGCCGGCGAGGAGGCCACCGTCGAGGGGCTCAAGGCGGGCGCCAACGACTACCTCGTCAAGCCCTTCGGCGCGCGGGAGCTGCTGGCGCGGGTGGAGGGCTCGGTCCGGACGGCGCGCGCCCAGAAGGAGCAGCGCCGGGCGGAGGTCGAGCGCGAGCGCTTCTTCCAGCTGGCGCCCGACATGTTCTGCATCGCCGGCATGGACGCGTACTTCCGCCGCGTCAACCCGGCCTTCCACCTCACGCTGGGGTGGAGCGAGGCGGAGCTGTACGCGCGGCCCTTCCTGTCGCTCATCCACCCCGAGGACGTGCCCTCCACCCTGGCGGAGATGCAGAAGCTCTCCCAGGGCGACGTGACGATTCGCTTCGAGAACCGCTACCAGTGCAAGAACGGCGACTACAAGTGGCTGGCCTGGGCCGCGGCCCCCGTCGTCGAGGAGGGCTTCATGTACGCCGCCGCGCGCGACATCACCGACGCGCGGCGCGCGCAGGCGGAGCGCGAGCGGTTGCTGCAGCGCGAGCGCGACGCACGCCAGGAAGCGGAGGAGGCCAACCGGCTGAAGGACGAGTTCCTCTCCACCGTGAGCCACGAGCTGCGCACGCCCCTGACGGCCATGCTGGGCTGGGTGCAGCTGTTGCGAAGCGGCAGCCTGCCCCTGGAGCGGCGCGAGCGCGCGCTGGAGACGGTGGAGCGCAATGCCCGGGCCCAGGGGCAGTTGATTGAGGACCTGCTGGACGTCAGCCGCATCCTGTCCGGGAAGATGAAGCTGGACGTGGCGCCCGTCGACGTGAGCACCGTCGTGGAGCAGGCGCTGGACTCGGTGCGCCCGGCGGCGGACGCGAAGGGCATCCGGCTGCAGGCGGCCATGGACTCCACGGGCAATGTCATGGGGGACGCGCACCGGCTGCAGCAGGTGGTGTGGAACCTGCTGTCCAACGCGGTGAAGTTCACCCCCCGGGGCGGGCGCGTCCAGGCGTTCGTGGAGCGGCGCGACTCGGCGGTGGAAATCACCGTCGCGGACACGGGGCAGGGCATCTCCGCCGACTTCCTCCCCCACGTCTTCGAGCGCTTCCGCCAGGCCGATGGCGGCACCCGGCGCCAGCACGGCGGCCTGGGCCTGGGGCTGTCCATCGTCCGGCACCTCGTGGAGATGCACGGTGGCACCGTGACGGCGTCCAGTCTGGGCGAAGGGCAGGGGGCCACCTTCGTGGTGCGGCTGCCGCTCTCCGTGGCGCTGCGCAGCGACGTGGCGATGCCGGGCGCGCCGCGGGTGTCCCTGCCGACGCAAGGGGAGCTGGCGTGTCCCCCGCAGCTCGCCGGCCTGCGGGTGCTGCTGGTGGACGACGAGGCGGACACCCGCGAGTTCCTGCGCGCCCTGCTGGAGGGCTGCGACGCGCGGGTGACGGTGGCGGCGTCCGCGGCCGAGGGGCTCGAGGCCCTCCAGCGCGAGCGGCCCGACGTCATGGTGTCGGACATCGGCATGCCCGGCGAGGACGGCTATGGCTTCATCCGGAAGGTGCGCGCGCTGAGCGCCTCGCAGGGAGGCCGCACCCCGGCGGCGGCGCTGACGGCCTACGCGCGGACGGAGGACCGCACGCGCGTGCTGCTCGCCGGCTTCCAGGCCCATGTGCCCAAGCCGGTGGAGCCCGCGGAGCTGCTGGCGGTGCTCGCGTCCCTGGCCGGGCACGGGCTGAAGGGGGAATGAGGCGCCAGCCTCCGGGCGGGGCTGGTGCATACTGACGCCGGAGGTGCGCGCAATGGCGGTACACACGGCGCTGTCACCCGAGGCGTTTGCCCGGGTCTCAGAGGCATACGGGCTGGGAGCGGTGCGGGAGGTGGTGCCCATTCCCCAGGGCTCCATCAACACCAACCACCGGCTGGAGACGGAGGGCGGGCGCTACTTCATGCGCCACACCACCGTGCGCTCCGCCGACGACTTGCGCTTCGAGTCCGCGCTGCTGGCCCACCTGGCCGAGTACCACTTCCCCGGGCCGGTGCTGCTGACGCCGCGCAATGGCGCGCCCTTCCTGGAGCTGGAGGGCGGGCGCGTCAGCGTCTTCCGCTGGCTGCCGGGCGAGGAGCTGCGCCACCCGCGCCTCACCGCCGACCACCTGGAGGCGCTGGGCACGGAGCTGGGGAAGATGCACCGGGACACGCAGTCGTTCTCCGGCTCACGGGACAACCCCTACGGCCCGGGCACGGTGCACGGGTGGATTGTCGGGCTGACGGGCCACGCGGACGCGGAGCTGGCGGGCGTGGCGGTCGAGCTGGAGCGCTACCTGACGAAGGCGGAGGCGGTGCGGCAGGGGCTGGAGCCCCGCGGCGTCATCCACGCGGACCTCTTCATGGACAACGTGAAGTGGCTCGGCGAGCGCGTGGGCGCCTTCTTCGACTTCGAGATGGCCTGCCGTGAGGCGTACGGCCTGGACGTGGCGATTACGCTCAACGCCTGGTGCTTCGACGGAGGCCAGTACCTGCCGGAGCTGTGCCGCGCCTTCATCCGCGGCTACCAGGACGTGCGGCCCCTGTCGGCCGTGGAGCGCGGCAACCTCTTCGGCCACGCGCTCTACGGGGCGGTGCGCTTCACCGCCAGCCGCATCCGCGACTACCACCTGTCGCCGCTGCCGCCGGACAAGCTCACGCGCAAGGACTACCGCACGTACCTCAACCGGGCCCGCACGCTGGCGGCCATGGGGCCCGAGGGGCTGGCGGGGCTCTTGGGGCTGTAGGGCCCCAGGCCGCCGCTAGATTCCGGAGGCAATCTTCCAGCCGCCACCTTCGCGGCGGAAGACCATCTGCTCCAGCTCGGACTCGCGCTGGGGCTTGGAGCTGAGCGACGGCATCCGCCAGCTCGCCTTCCAGTAGTAGATGGCGGCGGCGACGTCCTCACCCACCTGCACGCGGCGCACGTCCAGCTCCACCTTGGGCCCCTGCAGCTGCTTGAAGAGGTTCTCCAGGTAGGGGCCGAGGTTGGCGGCGGTGAGGTCGTCCTCGGGCTCGGACGGGGTGCCCGCGTCCTCGCGGAAGTCCTTGGTGACGAGGGCCTGGATGGCACCGGCGTCGCGGTTCTCCAGGGCGGCGCGGTACTGCTCCATGACCTGGAGGATGGCGCGCGTGTCGTCGTTGTCGACGATTTCAGTGCCGGGGATGCGCTTCTGGGCGCAGGCGGCCAGGAGGGACAGGACGCTGAGGGCGAGGAAGCGTTTGAGCATGGCGGGGCCTTACGAGGTCAACCAAGAGGAAGTCAACCCATTCCCCAGGCCCCGCCCGCCGGCCAGGCCTGGGGCCCGGCCCCACGGCTACGCCTTGCGGATGACTTCGGCGATGAACCGGTTGAGCACCGGCACCTCGTTGTCGAGAATCTTCAGGCCCTCGCTCTGGATGATCTTCTCGCCAATCATGGCCAGCGGCTTCATGAGGAAGGGCAGCTTGAGGGAGATTTCGCCGTCCAGCGAGCGCTCCGTCTGACCGCCGCCCACATCGCGCAGGGTCAGCTTGCCCGTGTTCACCAGCATCTTGGAGATGGTGTTGGACGTGGGCACGTTGGTGAAGGTCAGCTCCTTGCGGCGCTTGTCGTACGTGGACGTCTCGATGAAGGCGAAGTACTCGGGCGGCACCTGCTTGGGGCCGATGCTCTCGATGACGGGCTTGGGGCGGTAGCGCACCTTGCGGCGGACGAGGTCTCCCTCGGTCTTCACCTCCATGGGCTGCAGCTCCAGCAGCACGCCGTGGTGCTTGAGGAGGAACTCGAAGTACCGCTCGTCGAGGAGCGCGCGCTCCACCTCGTCCACCGTCCCCTGGATTCGCTGCCTCGTCTCGAACCGCATCCGCGTCCTCCTTGGCTGAAGCTGTACGGCACCGTTGTCGGTTGCTGCCTAGCGGAATCCCCGGCTAGCGGAAAGCCTGACGTGGCACGAGGGGCCCTCGGAAGGTTGTCTCCTCGAAATCACACCGCTCCCGCCACTCGTCGGCGGTGGCCCGGAAGGCGGGGCCGAAGTCGGGCAGGGCGCCCAGCTCGTGCCGCACCGCGCCGCAGTCGCCGGCGAGGTAGGCGGACTCCACCCGCAGTCGCACCGCCTCGCGCCGCAGCTCCTCCGGCAGTCCTTCAGCCAACAGGGCCCGTCCGAGCTCCTCGCTGGCGAGCGAGGGGGCGCCCACCTGGTGCAGCCTCCGGCCCAGCAGGTAGCGCAGGTACGGGTCTGTGGGCAGCGCGTCCAGGGCGCGGGACAGCAGCAGCAGGCGCAGCTCCTCCTGGGGCGCGCGGAAGTAGGCGTCGATGGCGGAGCGGCGCGCGGGCGAGTCCAGCGCGGCGAGCTTCACCTGCGCGGTGCGCGTTAATTCCGGGCCGGCGTCCTTCGCCAGCACGACGTCCAGGAAGCGCCGCGCCGCGTCGGGCTGCTCGCGCCGCTCTCGACGTCCGCGCGCGCCATGGCCACCTCCGCCTCCAGCACGGCCTGGCCCTTCACGCGCTCGGAGTCCGCCAGCGTGGCCAGCACGCCGGCCGCGTCGTCATACCGTTCGAGGACGGACAGCGCGGAGGCTGGCCCAGGC
>JBKGHK010000642.1:0-5811 GCA_046520375.1 Pyxidicoccus sp. 3LFB2 | reverse complement strand
CCCGGGCCAGCGCGGCATCCAGCGCGACGTAGTGGCTGCCCGGGCTGAAGAAGCGCACCAGGACGTGGGCCGAGGACATCGCCAGCGGGCCTGGCGCGGTACCCGGAGGCCCGGCCGTCACGTGCGGGCACCAGTCGATGGCCCGCGGCACGGGGGGCTCGACGGGCGGAGGGCTGGGGGGCGTCTCGTCCGAGCAGGCTGTCGGGAGGAGGCAGGCTGCGACCAGCAGCCACTTCAGGGGGGCCGCTCGCGGGCTGCTGCCGTGGCGGTGCGTCTGCGGATTCGGGCTCATGACCTGTGAACGCTCCTGGTCACCCGGTGTCTCGGCGGGACGGGCGGCTCGAAGGCGCGGTCATCACCTTCGCGGACTCCGGGGCGGGTGCAATCATTCCAGCACGCCGCGTACAGTCATGTCATGCGGGGCAGCGTCTTCCGTAGAGGGCCCGCAGCGGGGCCGGGCGCGGAGGGCGGAGGACGGTGCGCTGCTCGGCGACCGCGAGGACCTGGGCTCATGTCGCGAAGCTGGATGCGGTCCCGCTGGGGCCTGACGTTGTTCGCTGTCGGCGGGTTCTTCGTCATCAACGAGCTCACCCGGCGGTTGCCGCTGTGGCGTGCCCTGTCGGGCCCCTGGCGGACCGTGGCGTGGCAGGCCGCGCAGGTCGTCCTCTGTGTCGTCGCGGTGGCGCTCGTGCACCGGCTGCGTCCCTGCGCGGCCTTGCGCGAGGTCGGCCTCGGACGTTCTCCGCTCCGGGGCGCGGGCTTCTCGCTGGTGGCCACGCTGCCCATGCTCGTCACCTACGCATGGGCGGCGGGCTTCACCCCCACGAAGCTGGACTGGGGGTTCACCGTCATGGTGGCGGTGATGTCGCCCCTCGCCGAGGAGGTGCTCTTTCGCGGCTTCCTCTTCGGGCAGTTGAGGCGGCGCGCGCGCTGGTCGTTCTGGGGCGCGGCGCTGGTGGGGCTGGCACCCTTCGCGCTTGGCCACCTCTACCAGGCTGGCGATGACCCCGGGGGCGTGGTGGGCGTGCTGGCCATCACTGGCGCGGGCCACCTCTTCTTCGCCTGGCTGCTGGAGCGCTGGAGCGACCTGTGGGTGCCCATCGGCATGCATGCGCTGATGAACCTGTGGTGGCACTTGTTCGCGGTGGACTCCACTGCCTTGGGCGGACTCGAGGCCAACGTCGCGCGGTTCCTCACCGTGGCGCTCGCCATCGGCCTCACGCTGAGGCTGCGCCGGGGCCAGCCCACGTGGGCGGAGGAAGGACGTCGCACGCCCGTGGACGCGCCAGGCGCGCCACCGCAAGGCCGCATGCCGTGAAAGCCAGTTGAGCGGTTTCGCCGGTCCGCACGCATCAGGTTCAGTGGCCAGTCCGAGGCGTTTCATCCGCCAGCCACCTCAGTGATTGCCGAACAGATGCAACTCCCGGCTCGGTCTTTAGCGAATGGGCAAGTCGGTTTAGGGTGCGCGCCCTTGCGTAGGTGGGCCCGAGGAGACGCGCATGTCGGTCCAGGCGGGTGATGACGGAACCGGCGCAGGCCGCATGGGGGCCTTGCGGCTGCTGCGGCACAACACGGCGTTCCGCTCGCTGTGGTCCGCGCGCGTCATCTCCTTCACGGGAGACTCGCTCAGCCTCGTCGCGCTGATGCTCCATGTCGCCGGCTCCACCGGACAGGCGCTCGCGGTGTCGCTGTTGCTGCTGGTGGGCGACTTCGCTCCCGCGCTGCTCGGCCCCATCACCGGGGCCATCAGTGACAGGTTCGACCTCAAGCGGGTGATGGTCGTCTGCGAGTTGCTGCAGGGGGCGCTCCTGCTCCTCATCGCGCTGACCCTGCCACCGCTGCCGGTGCTGCTGGCCCTGGTCGGCGCGCGTGCGGTCGCCGGCCAGGTGTTCCAGCCCGCGTCCCGCGCGGCGGTGCCGGCGCTGGTGCGGGGTCAGGACCTGGAGACCGCGAACTCCACCCTGGGCTTCGGAACCAATGCCGCGGAAGCGCTCGGTCCGCTGCTGGCCGCGGCGCTGTTCCCCTTCGTGGGTATTCGCGGCGTGCTCCTCATCGACGCCGCGTCGTTCTTCCTCTCCGCCGTGCTGCTGGCCTTCGTGCCGAAGCTTCCTCCCGTGGCCCCGGAGGACGGGGGCTCACCTGTGTCCCTGCTCCAGCAGGCAAGGCTGGGGCTGGGCTACATCGTCTCGGCGCCAGCGGTGCGCGTCATCGCGCTGGGCTTCTGCGCCGTCGTCGCCTTCAACGGCGTGGACGACGTGGCGCTGGTGGTGCTGGCCAAGGACACCTTCCGCGCGGGCGACTCGGCGGTGGGGCTCCTGCTGGGTGCTGTCGGCGTGGGGCTGGTCTGCGGCTATGCGCTGCTGGCCCGCTATGGCGTGCGCGCGTCGATGCCGGTGCTGCTGGTGATGGGGTTCGCCGTCAGCAGCGTGGGCAACCTGCTCACCGGTCTGGCCTGGGCCTCTCCGCCGCGCTCGCGATGCAGACCGTGCGCGGGCTCGGCATCGCGGCGATGGACGTGGCGACGAACACGCTCATCCAGCGGGTGGTGCCCCCGGGAATGCTCGGCCGCGTGTTTGGCAACCTCTACGGCGCCATTGGCGTGGCCGCGGCGCTGTCCTACGTGGGCGGCGGCCTGCTGCTGGATGCCACCTCTGCGCCGGTGACGCTGATGGTCGCCGGCGCGGGGGCACGCTCGCCACGCTGGGAGTGGCGCTCGCGCTGCCGGGAGCGCTGCGCAAGAGCCTCACGGCACGCGACGCTCCGGAGTCCGACAGCGCTTCGCCGTAGTCGCTCGGGGCGCGCTCAGACGATGCGCTTGCCCTTGACGAAGTCGAGACCCATCGGGTTGCCCCGGAAGTGGATGGGGTCCAGCATCACCTTGCGGATCCGCCAGCCCTCGCCCGTCTTCTCCAGGTCGTGCGTGTAGCGGATGACGATGGTCCACTCCTGCTGCGCGCCGCCCGCCATGAAGAAGTGGGCGACGTCCGCATAGGCCATCACCTGGGCCTCGGTGCCGCTCTTGAAGTGGGTCCTCACCGTGTTGGCCGTGGCGTGCTGGACCCGCGTGAAGGCGGACAGGGCATTGCCGCCCAGCTTGCCCATCTCCTCCCGCGCCATGGTGACGGGCTCGCCCTCGAAGAGCCGGGTGTAGTCCGCGGTGACCTGCGGCGTGAAGCAGTTCACCCAGCGGCTCCAGTCTCCCGTGTCCTTGCCAAAGTCGATGGCCTGCCCGTACTCGGCCACCAGCTCCTGGATGGCAATCCAATCCAGTGTGTACTGGAGATCCTGTCCCTTCATCGCGATGCACCTCCGTGAGGAGCCCAGAGCTTCCAACGAAAGGGGCTCGCTACGAAAGGAAAGGTGGCTGCGTCCCGGCCGCGCGGGGTGGCGAAGCCGGCAGGCCGCGCCGCCACGCACTCCAGCGCTCCTGGAGGCGGGGGAACACGGCGCGAAAGGCGGCGAACCACAGCGCTCCCGCGACGAGGTCGACAGCGTAGTGGTAGCGCAGCACCAGCGTGGACAGCACGATGGCCACCGCAACGGGCAGCAGCACCTGGAAGCGCCGGGGATGTTCGAGCCGGTCATGCTCCAGCAGCACGAGGGTGATGTACGTGTGCAGGCTCGGGAAGATGTCATAGGCCGACGAGCCTCCTGCCACGACGGCCGCGTTCAGTCCGGTGAGCCACCCACCTTCGATGGGCACGGTGAATAGCGCCGGGAAGGCCACCGAAGGTCCCAGTCCGGGCAGGAGGTAGTAGCCGGCGATGCCCGGCACATACGCGGAGAACACGTGGGTGAAGAACCGCTCCGCCCGTGCACGAGGACCCAGGACGGCCCAGGCCATCGCCAGGTGCAGGTAGACATGGAACGCGAGGTAGCTCGCGCTGAAGACGTCGTTCACCCACGGAGCGCTCCACCGCTGGAGCCATGCCGAAGGCGTGACGCCGAACACGAGCACGTCGGCGGCCAGCAGCCACCCATCTCGCGCCGGCAGCCCCAGTGCGGGAACCGTGTGCTTCACCGACGCATAGAAGAAGAACGTGGCGGCGTAGGCGAGCAGCAACCGCACGCGGAACGCATGCGCGAAGCGCTCGGCTCGTGCGAGCAGCCTCACCCCGGTCACGAAGAGGACGGTCGCTCCAAGCACCTGCGCGGTGATGGAGGCGCCGGCGCCCGCGACGAGCAGCAGCGCCACGCAGAGTGCCGCGCCGAAGGAGGCCAGCAGCACCTCGTGCAGGTACGGCCGCTCAGACATCCGGGGTGGCGTGCCTCGCCGCGCGCGGGAGCGAGCCGGAGACGACGCCACGCACGAACGAGAAGTAGGACGGGATGAAGGGGGCGCCCTGGGCGAGGAGCTCGGCGCGCAGGGTGCGGTGCAGCTCCGGCAGGTTGTACCAGGGCACGCGCGGGTAGAGGTGGTGCTCCAGGTGGTAGTTCTCGTTGCACATGAAGAAGCGCGTCACCGGGTTGGACAGGATGGTGCGCGAGCCCCGGACCGGGTGGTTGCTCTCCGGAAGGAAGGTGTGCTGGCTCATCCCCCGGATGTTCACCAGCGTGTTGATGACCAGCATGGGAATCACCCACGCGTGGACCAGCACCGTCCCGGGGACGAAGGCCACCGCGAGCGCGGCGCCCACCCCGAGCAGGGCGACCTCCAGCTCAATCCACCGCCGCTCGGAAGACGTCCCATGCCGCCAGCCGAGGATGGGAATCATGGTGATGTACGCGGGGTAGCCGAGCAGCAGCCGTCCCACATGCATCAGCATCTCCAGCCAGCGGCGCCCGGTGTAGTTGGCGTAGTGGTCCGGGTCCTTCCCGCCGCCCAGGTCCAGGTGGTGCTTCAGGTGGAGCACCTTGTAGGCCGCGAAGTTCTGGAGCACGGGCAGCGCACACGCGATGCCCCCGAGCCGGTTGAGCCACCGTCGGCGCGAGAGGCTTCCGTGGACCGCCTCGTGGGTAAACAGGCTGAGCCCGTGCAGCGAGGCCGCGGCGACGCCATACAGCCCGGCACGCGCGAGCCACCCGGCCGCCGAGGTGTCCGCCGCGAGCCGGACGGACAGCACCGCCGCGACGGCATAGAGGGCCAGGAACAGGAGGATTCGGGGAATGTGCCGGGCGTCGACCTGTTCCAGCGTGCGCAACCGGGAGGGTGTCAGGGACTCTAACGGATGCGGCATGACTGGCTCCGGAAGAGGGGACCATGCCATACCGTCGGCGCTTCCGTCGACGCCACCTCTCTCCCGCCCGCCTGCCCGTGATCTCAACGCCGTACCGACTGAAGTTCGCTGTCGTTCGCGAGGACCCGGAGCTGGAGCTGGCGCTCGTCGCGCGCACGCAGGCCCGGGCCGTCCTCACGGTGGCGTCCGGTGGATGCACCCTCCTCACCCTGGCACGGCGGCACCCGGAGCTGGAGCTGGTCGGCTTCGACTTCAACCCGCGTCAGCTCGCGCACGTGCGGGAGAAGGCGGGGGCCCTGGGGCACCTGCCGCCCGCCCGCTTCAATGTCGGCGACGCGGACCCCACGGGACTGAATCAGCGCGGCGAGTTCGAGGGACTCTTCCGCACGCTCCGCCGCTTCATCGAGGAGTTCGTCGCGCCAGCGCCGGAGCTGGCGGCGTTCTTCGCGCCGGCCACCCCGGCCACGGAGCGCGGAGCGCTGCTCGCCCGCTGGTTCGGCTCACCGTACTGGCCGGTGGCCTTCGAGCTGGCCCTCGCGGCGCCCTTCCTCAATGCCATGTTCGGTCCGGCGGCGACGCAGCACGCGGCGCCCCGGGCTCCTACCCCGGGTACTTCCGGGGCGTGTTCGAGCGG
>JBKGHK010000641.1:0-5835 GCA_046520375.1 Pyxidicoccus sp. 3LFB2 | reverse complement strand
GCTCTTGCGCCGGAGGACCCGGACCTGGTGGAGGGCGCGGTGGGGGTGGTGGGCAGCATGCGCGACGAGCTCGTCCCCGACGCGCTCCTGCCGCACCGAGCGCGCTTCGTGCAGCGCGTCTTCGGCCCGCTGGCGCGCCGGATGGGCTTCCTGTCCCGGCCCGGCGAGAGCGACGACGCGCGCATGCTGCGCCCCGTGCTGGTGTGGATGGTGGCCACCCAGGGCGAGGACCCCGCCCTGCGCGCCGAGGCCCGCCGCCTCACCCTGCGCTGGCTGGAGGACCGGACCAGCCTGTCCCTGGATGTGGTCTCCACCGTGCTCGGCGCCGCGGCCGTCGGCGGGGATGCCGCCCTGCACCAGCGCCTGCGCGAGGCCCTGCGCTCCACGACGGACGCTCGCGAGCGCGAGCTCCTCTTCAACGCGCTGGGCAGCTTCAAGGACCCGGCCCTCTCGCGCGCCAGCCTGGAGCTGCTGCTGGCCCCGGACGTGGACGCACGCGAGGCGCTGCCCATCCTCTTCGGCCAGCTCAACGAGGTGCCCACCCGCGCGGGGGCCTTCGGCTTCCTGCGCGAGCACTTCGAGCCCCTGCGCAACCGGCTGCCGCGCGACACCGCCGCATGGCTGCTGGCCTCCGGCGGCTACTTCTGCGACGCCGGGCAGCGCCAACAGGCGGCCGAATTCCTGGGCCCCTACGCCCGACAACTGGACGGCGGCGAGCGCGCCCTGGCGCAGTCCCTGGAGCGCGTGGACCTGTGCATCGCCCAGCGCGAAGCGCTGCGCCCCGGGCTGGAGCGCTTCCTCGGTGGTTACTGACCCGGCCCGGATGGCCCACCTGCCCCCTGGGTGTGGGCGTGTGCGTACCCCCTCTTCCAGATCCAAGGGTACGCGGGTGAGCGTTGCCGGGGCCCACCGCTGAACACGTACCCGGGGGCCCCCCACTTCCGGTTGCCGCTGGGCGGGAAGTGCATAGCTTTGTCGCCGCTCGGAGGTGCGCGTAATGCTGGGAGCCAGAGTGGACGGTGCACGCTCGGATGTGTCCCGTTGCATCGCCGCGAGCCTCCAGTGTCAGGCGTCCTGCGAAGAGGGCATGGCCCGAATGGTGGCTCGTGGACAGCCGGTGGGCGGCGAAGCCGTCCGTCTGCTCCGTCAGTGTGCGGAGCTGTGCGAGCTGAACGTGCGCGCCCTGCAGAAGGAGAGCCGGCTGGCCCGCCGCACCGCCAGCCTGTGCTTCGAGCTGGGCAACCGCGTGGCCCGGACGGCCTGGCTGGACGCGGAGGACCCGGACTCGTACGCGCTCGCCCGCGACGCGCTGCAGCTGGCCCGCGCGTGCAGGCCCCTGCTGTTCGCCCACTGACACTTCGCCGGCCCGACAGGACGAGGCGCGAGGGAGGACGCCCCGCGGCCCCGTCCGAGGACCGGGCTTCTCCTCAGAGGGAGACGCCGTAGAGCGCGCCGTACTTCTCCCGCAGGTAGGCGAGGAAGTCCGTGTCGGTGAGGCCCTTGCCCGTCACCCCGCGCACCAGCTCCTCCGCGGGGAGGCGGAAGCCCTGGGTATGGACGTTGGCGCGCAGCCAGTCGCGCAGGGGCAGCAGCTCGCCCCGGCGCAGGTGGCCCGTCAGCTCTGGAATCGCCCGCTCCGCCGCGCGGTAGAGCGACGCCGCGTAGAGGTTGCCCAGCGAGTACGTGGGGAAGTACCCCAGCTCGCCCCAGGCCCAGTGGATGTCCTGCAGCACCCCGCGCGAGTCGTCGGGCGGCGTGACGCCCAGGTACTTCTCCATGCGCGCGTTCCACGCGGCGGGCAGCTCCGCCAGCGGCAGCTCGTCGCGCACCAGCAGCAGCTCCAGCTCGTAGCGCAGGGCGATGTGGAGGTTGTACGTCACCTCGTCGGACTCAATCCGGATGAGCGAGGGGCTCACCTCGTTGACGGCCGCGTGGAAGCCCTCCACGTCCACGCCGGACAGGGCCTCCGGGAAGGCGGCGCGCAGCGCGGGGAAGTAGTGATCCCAGAAGGGCCGGCTCCGGCCGACGATGTTCTCCCAGAGCCGGGACTGGGACTCGTGCAGCCCCATGGAGGGCGCGGAGGCCAGCGGGGTGCGGTAGTGCTCGGGCGAGAAGCCCTGCTCGTACAGGCCGTGGCCCGCCTCGTGGATGGTGCTGAAGATGGCGGGCAGCGGGCTGGACTCGTCCAGGTGCGTGGTGAGGCGCACGTCCTGCGGGTGGGTGCCGCCGGTGAAGGGGTGGATGCTGAGGTCCTGCCGGCCCGCCTCCAAGTCGAAGCCGATGTCCTTCAAGAGCCGCAGCGTGAAGGCCCACTGCGCGTCCTTGTCGTACCGGCGCCCGTCGAAGAGGCGGGGCACCGAGCGGCGCGCGGCGGCGAGCTTTCCCACCATGGGGATGAGCTGCTCGCGCAGCGCCGCCAGCACGGGGGTGAGCCGCTCCACGCGCATGCCGGGCTCATGGCCCTCCAGCAGCGCGTCATAGCGCTCACCGCCATGGCCATAGGCATCCGCCTGCTCCCGGCGCAGTTGCAAGAGGCGCCCCAGCGCCGGCTGGAAGATGGCGAAGCGCTTCTCCTTGCGCGCCTCCCGCCAGGCGTGGAGGGCCTGACTCTGTGCCTCCGCCAGGGCCCTCACGAGATTCGAGGGCACGCGCACCTCGCGCTCGCGCTCCCGGGTGAGCACACGCACCATGGCCTGCGCGTCCTCGGAGAGCGCCTGCGAGGAGGCCCTGGCCAGCGCCTCGCCCAGCCGGGGGTCCACCAGCCGCTCGTGGTACAGCCCCTGGAGCGTGGAGAGCTGGTGGGCCGCGCGGGCGCCGCCTTGGAGGGCAGGTACGTCTCCTGGTCCCAGGTGGCCAGGCCGATGAGGCCGTGGAGGTCTCGGAGCTCCTGCATTCGGGAGAGCAGCCAGGTTTCCATACCCGGGATTCTTAGCGCGCTTCGCGGCGGACTTTCGCGGAAGACGCACTCAGGGGTATGAGGGCTGCGCGATGGCCAACGTCCTTCAGTTCTTCATGTCCCCCGACGACGAAGTCGCCTTCTTCCGCTTCCTGGAGCGCTACACGTTGGAGGTCTACCCGCGGCGCGTCCCCGAGGACTGGAAGACCTTCCGCGCGAGCATGGAGAACATCCCCAAGCTGCCCCCCGAGGACCTCTACATGGTGGCCTCGGAGCTGGGGCCCGCCATCGTCGACAAGGTGAAGCGCGGGCCCGACAAGGGCTACTGGCGCATCGACGAGGTGCGCTCCCCCGTCATCTTCATGGAGCGCTCGCGCCCCAACGAAGAGGGTGAATTGCTCAGCGGCCAGTTCTGGGCCGAGCTGGACATCACCGCGCAGACGGGCCGGAAGAATGCGGCGCCCGACAGGTTCCGGCTCCTGTTCCTGGAGATTGAGGAGTTCGTGAAGAAGACCTACCGCAAGGGCGACCCCAAGGGCTTCTTCGTCGGCCCCAAGGCCGCGCGCCTCTGCAAGGAAGGCCTGGTGCTGCGCGACTCCGCGTTCCGCGGCGGCACGGTGGTGCCGTACAAGTAGGACAAAGCCGTATTGCGGGTTTTCCTTATTTCCTCCGCTCAACCCGATGCCTACCTACTCCGGGCGAGCGTGAAGGAATGAAGGCGGCTTCATCGCGCGCGTGCCGTGCCCCGGCACCCCTGCCCCTCCGCCGACAGGGAAGTCCCTCCATGATTCGTCGTGCACTCGTTGTGTCGATGGCATTCGCAGGTCTGACGTTCGGCGCAGGCTGTGGTCCCGAGGAGGGGTCCAGCGCGTCCGAGGCCCAGCTCCAGGTGAAGGAAGGCGATCAGCAGGCCCCGATTGACGCGTACCTCCAGCAGGCCAATAGCAGAGGCGAGTGCTGCTACACCTATTGTTACAGCGGCCCCTACGCCATCCTCATCGGCAACAGGGAGAAGACCACTGGCTGCGCTGAGTGGGCCGACGATGCCTGCGAGCGCCGCGGCTACCCCGCCTACGATGCGGACTGGGGCAGCTGCACCAACCCCAACGTGACCTGGCTCTGAGCACTCCAGTCTGCTGTTGAAGGACCCGGCCGCCGGAGGGGCACCGTCCCCTCCGGCCGTGCCCGGCGGCTTACGAGCCCGTGGCCGCCGCGTCCATCTTCCGGAGCATGGGCGCCTCGGAGAGGAACTTCAGCTCCGGGTGCTTGTCCTCGGCGTGCTGGAGCGCCCAGTCGTCGCGGAAGAGGACCAGCGGCAGGCCGTCACGGTCCTGCACCGTCTGGCGGTTGCCCTCCCAGTCGAACGCCTTGGGGTCGAAGTTGGGGCCCACCACCCAGCGCGCGTGGCTGAAGGGCAGCCGGTCCAGGGCAATCTTCGCCCCGTACTCGTGCTCCAGCCGGTACTGCAGCACCTCGAACTGGAGCGCGCCCACCACGCCGACGATGGGGTCCTTCATGCCCATCTGCAGCTGCTGGAAGATCTGCACCGTGCCCTCCTCGGAGAGCTGCTCCAGGCCCTTCTCCATCTGCTTGCGGCGCAGCGGGTCCTTCGAGCGCACCACGGCGAAGAACTCGGGGCTGAAGCGCGGCACGCCCTCGAACTCCACGTCGGTGCCGCCCTCGGCCAGCGTGTCGCCGATGCGGTACTGCCCCGGGTCGAACAGGCCGATGACGTCTCCGGGCCAGGCGTCTTCAATCGCCGTGCGCTCGGCGGCCATGAACTGGCTGGGCTTGGCCAGGCGCACTTCCTTGCCCAGGCGCGAGTGGAAGGCGCTCATGCCCTTCGTGTAGCGGCCGCTCACCACGCGCATGAAGGCGATGCGGTCTCGGTGCGCCGGGTCCATGTTCGCCTGAATCTTGAAGACGAAGCCCGCGAACTTCGGGTTCGTCGGGTCGCGTGGGCCCGTCTTCGTGGGGCGCGGGGTGGGCGCGGGCGCCAGGTCCAGGAACGCGTCCAGGAAGGGGCGCACGCCGAAGTTCGTCATCGCGCTGCCGAAGAACATCGGCGACAGCTGACCGGAGTCGTGCTTCTCGCGGGTGAACTCGTCACCGCCGATGTCCAGCAGCTCGATGTCGCCGTGGAGCTTCTCCAGCTCGGACTCGCTGAGCACGCTCTTGATTTCGTCCGAGTCGATGGACACCGAGCGCTCGGCCACCTCGGACTCGCCGTGGGAACCCTCGGCGGAGAAGAGGTGGACGACGCGGGCCTTGCGGTCATAGACGCCGCGGAAGTCCGGCCCCATGCCAATGGGCCAGTTCATCGGGTAGGAGCGGATGCCGAGCACCTGCTCCAGCTCGTCCATGAGGTCCAGCGGCTCGCGGCCGTACCGGTCCAGCTTGTTGACGAAGGTGAAGATGGGGATGCCGCGCAGGCGGCAGACCTTGAAGAGCTTCTTCGTCTGCGGCTCGACGCCCTTCGCGGCGTCGATGAGCATCACCGCCGAGTCGGCCGCCGCCAGCGTGCGGTAGGTGTCCTCGGAGAAGTCCTGGTGGCCCGGGGTGTCCAGCAGGTTCACCGCGTGGTCGCGGTAGACGAACTGGAGCACGGACGACGTCACGGAGATTCCGCGCTCCTTCTCCAGCTCCATCCAGTCACTGGTGGCGTGCCGCCGCGCGCGCTTGGCCTTGACGCTGCCGGCCAGGTGGATGGCGCCGCCGTACAGCAGCAGCTTCTCCGTGAGCGTGGTCTTTCCCGCGTCGGGGTGGGAGATGATCGCGAAGGTGCGCCGTCGGGCGACCTCCCTGTCGAGCTCGTTCGTCATGACCCGAGGCCAACTATCACGCGCGGTCTTTCCTTGCAGCCCGCAACGAGCGCCGGGTCTCAGACCGGGCCCCATGCGGCGGGGGCGGGCCTCCTCCTCCGGCAGCCGAGGCCCCCG
>JBKGHK010000640.1:0-5837 GCA_046520375.1 Pyxidicoccus sp. 3LFB2 | reverse complement strand
TGGCCGAGGAGAAGAGCTTCCGGAAGGCGGCGGGCGCGGCTGGGCGGAGGGCGGCATCACCCGCGTGGCCATGGAGGCCGGCATGGTGTTGGACTTCTGGCCCACCAGCGCCTTCACCTTGTCGAGCAGCACCTGGCTCTCGAAGGGCTTGGCGATGTGGTCATCCGCGCGGGCGGCGCGGGCACGGTTCTCGTCGAAGGCCTCGAACGTCCCGGCCAGCAGCACCACGGGGATGCCCTGGGTGGCGGGGTCGCTCTTCAGGGCTTCACAGACCTCGTAGCCACTCTTGCCCGGCATCATCACATCGGCGAGCACGACGTCCGGGCGCAGCTCGCGGACACGGGAGATGGCGTCGAGCCCGTTGTCCACCGCGGTCACCTGAAAGTCCTCGGTCGCGAAGATCATCCCGATCACCTTCCGGATGGTGAGCGAGTCGTCGGCGACCAGCAGATTCTTGGGCATCGGTTCGGGCCTCGGGGGGCGTCCACCCCCCTGAATTCGTTGGGGATTCCTGCCGCGATAAGCCTGGGTCGCGGCACTCTGTCAAGCGAAGCAGCTTACGGGTCGCGCTCTGCGACGATCAAGAAAACATGCGCTGCAGGTCCAGGAACAATACGGGGTCTGCCAAACCGGGGGCGCGAAAGCTGCCGGCGGTGTCGTCTGGTTCGAAGCGCTGCAGCACGCCAAGCACCCGGGTGGCCGTCAGCCCCACGTTCCGCCCGGCGAGCTCCGTGAGGATGAAGAAGGCCTCTGGCGCCGGGGTGCCCCCCAGGAGGGCAGGCACCGAGCAGATGGGCCAGAGCACCTGGAGGTGGGGGAAGATACCGGCCACCGGACCGCTCTGCACGGGAAGGACGCTGAAGGCATCCCCCCGCCCCACCACCTGGGAAATGAAGCCCAGCGGGACGCCGAACAGCCGCCCCTGGGACTCGAAGACCATGGCCCGCTCGGGCGCCGTCTCCGCCCAGTGCACCGGGCGCAGGGGGGCGGGCGAGGAGCGGGGGCCGACCCGGTGGGGCAGCGCCTCGGCGATGAGCTCCAGGTACAGCCGCTCCTTGTGCAGCACCGCGCCCCGGCTCAGGGGGGCCAGGGAATCCGCGAGTCCCGGGGGAAGCAGGAAGAAGGGCGCCCGGGCCACGTCGGCCACCTCCACCACCGAGCGGACCCGCACGGCCAGGGTGGGGCTGACGTCGAGCACCACCACCATGCCCGTCCCCTCCTCTGGAGGGCCGCCGAGCAGGGCGGACAGGTCCTTCACCTCCAGCACGCCGCGCAGGCTGGCGCCATTGGCGCCGGGCATGGCCACCTCCATGACGGAGGTGGCCTCCACGGCGTAGCGCGTCTCCCCTGCCTCCACGAGCAGGCAGAGCCGGCGTCCGCTTTCGAAGGGTGACACGGCCCTACCCTAGCAGCCTTCCACCCCTTGATGCTAAGCCCTTGGATGAGATGGCGCGCATCCTCCTCGTCGACGACGAAAAGATCGCCCGCACCCTCTATGGCGACTACCTCACGGCCGTGGGGCATGTCGTCACGGCGGTGGGCACGCTCCAAGAAGCGCGAGAGGTGCTCGCGGCGGACCGCTTCGATGCGGTGGTCACGGACCTCATCCTCCCGGGTGGCGACGGCATGGAGGTGCTCCGGTACGTCCGCGAGCGCCACCCCGGCGTGGAGGTGGTGGTCATCACCGGCCTGGACAAGGTGGACCCCGCCGTGCGCGCCATCAAGAGCGGCGCCGCCGAGTACCTCGTCAAGCCGGTGGCCCCCGAGGCCCTGCAGCATGCCGTGCGCCGCGCCCTCACCACGCGGGACTTGATGCAGGAGAACGCGTCCCTGCGCCGGCATGTCGCCATGCTGGAGGCGGGGCAGCGCATCGCCACCACGTTGGACCGGGACAAGCTGGCCGCCGTCACCGCGAGCGCGCTGCAGGCCATGGCCTCCGCCACCGCCGTGGTGCTGCTGGAGCGCGACGCCTCCGGCCTGCGGCTCCAGGGCACGCGCGGCCTCTCCTCGGACCTGGAGGAGTCGCTGGTGGACTCGCTGCTCGTCCGCCTGAAGGACGCCCGCGCCCCGCGTGAATTGGAAGGGCTGCATGCGGCCTTCCCGCGCGCCTGCTCCATCCCCGCCACCGAGGGCGATTCCGTGCTGGGCCACGCGGTGCTGCTCTTCAGCGGCGCCGGGTCCGAGTGGACGGGCGAGACGGCCGGCTACCTCGTGCGCAACTGGTCGCTGGCGCTGCGCAACCTCGGCCGCTTCGCGGCGGTGGAGGACCTGGCGTACGTCGACGACCTCACCCGCCTCTTCAACACGCGCTACCTGCACATGGTGCTGGACCGCGAAGTCGAAGACGCCCTGCAGACGCAGCGCCCCTTCAGCCTGCTGTTCCTGGACCTGGACCACTTCAAGTCCATCAACGACACGCATGGCCACCTGGTGGGCTCCAAGCTGCTGGTGGAGACGGCCCGGGTGGTGAAGGGCTGCGTGAGAGACCCGGACGTGGTGGCCCGCTACGGCGGCGACGAGTACGTGGTGCTGCTGCGAGGCACCGACTCGGGTGGGGCGCTCAAGGTGGCGGAGCGCATCCGCCGCACCATGGAGACGCACCGCTTCCTCGCCCGCGAGTCTCTGTCCCTGTCAGTCACCACGTGCATCGGCGTGGCCAGCTTCCCCGAGCACGCCCGGGACAAGGCCACGCTGTTGGACCTGTCCGACCGGGCCATGTACCGCGGCAAGCGCGGCTCCAGGAACGTCGTCTACATGGCGGCGCTGGACCTGGAGGCCCCACCGGCGGAGCGCCGGCAGGGCGGCCCTGGCTCCAGCGGCACCTGAAGCCGGGACTGGCGGCTAGCGGCGCAGGCTGCCGACGGTGAGGCGCTTCTCGGGGCTGACGTCGGCGACGGAGCGCTCCCCGCCCTCCTTGCCCACGGACTCCACCGCCTCGTGCGAGGCGCCCGAGGTGATGAGGCGGTACTTCTCGTTCGCCTCGCTGTCATGCTGGGCCTGCTCGGGGTCCAGCCTGGCAATCAGCTGCCAGAAGAGGGCAGCGTGCTCGCGCTCCTCGTCCATGACGTGGCGGAGGATGGCCTTGGCGTCCTCGTTGTCCGTGGCGTCGATGTGCGCGGCGTAGAGGTTGATGGCGTCCAGCTCCGCCTCGATGTTCAGCCGGATGGAGCGAGCCAGCTCCGTGTCGGTCATCTTCCGGGGCACGAGCGAGTGGAACGGATTGGTCTGCGGCATGGAGGCCCTCCGGAGGCCGGCGGCGGTGTCCAGGTCCTGGACGCCTGAGAACGCGGGGGAGCATCCGCGCGGGCTGGGCCCCGGGTCAACGGAATCCCTCCGCCCGCGTTGCGTAGATGCCGGTGCCTCCGCCATGCTCACGACATGGAAACACCTGCGCCGCTCTCCCAACTGCTCCAGGCCCTGGAGGCGGGAGACCTGCCAGCCGCGCGCGCGGCGGCGGCGGCACTGCAACGGGCGGGCGCCCACTCCGTACAGCTGGCGGCGGAGGTGCTGCACGAGCTGCGGCAGCCGCTACTGGGCGTGAAGGCCTATGCACAGCTCCTCGCGGAGGACGGCGGCCCCAGCGGCCCGCTGCGGCTCCTGCTCGCCCAGGTGGAGCGGATGGAGCAGATTGTCTCCGACTACATCCGCCTGGCCAGCGAGCGCCCCGCGCCCCAGCAGCAGCTGTCGCTGGCGGCCCCCATCTGGGCGGCGGCGAAGCTGTTCAGCATCAACCCCGACTCCGCGCGAATCTCGCTGGAGGTGGAGGCGCCCGAGGACATCACCATCCAGGGCAATGCGCGGCTCATCGAGCAGCTCACGCTCAACCTCCTGAACAACGCGCGCGACGCCATGGCCGGGCGCGGGCGCGTGAAGGTGGTGCTCTCGCGCGAGGGCCCGTCGCCGGTGCTGTATGTGGCGGACTGGGGCCCCGGCATCCCCGAGGACCTGCGCGAGCGCATGTTCGAGCCCTACGTCACCGCCAACAAGCGGGGCACGGGCCTGGGGCTGGCCGTGTGCCGGCGCATCGCCCAGGAGCACCGCGCGCAGATTGGCCTGGCGTCTCCAGGAACCATTCGTGACGTGCCTCCGCCGGCCACGGTGTTCCGCGTGCTCTTCCCCGCCACGGAATCGGCGCCCGCGCGGCGCCAGCGGCTGCTGGTGGTGGACGATGAGACCATCATCCGCATGGTCTTCCGCGACCTGATGAGCAAGGAGTGCGAGGTCATCGAGGCGGCCAGCGGCGAGGAAGCGCTGGACCTGCTGCGGCAGGCGCCGGTGGACCTCATCGTCACCGACAAGAACCTGCCGGGCCTGTCCGGACTGGAGCTGGCGCAGCAGGCGCGGCGGCTCTACTCCAACTCGCGCGTCATCCTGATGACGGGCTACCCGTCGCTGGTGACGACGCAGCAGGCGCTGGAGCTGGGCGTGGTGGACTACCTGCTCAAGCCCTTCGACGACATCCGGGAGGTGCGGGCGCTGCTGCGCACCTCGCTGTCCGCCCAGGCCCTGCCTCCCGCGCCGCGCACGGCGGCGGAGATGCGGCGGGTGGACGTGCTGGAGGACAACCCGACGACGGCGAAGCTCATCACCGAGGCGCTGGCGCTGGCGGGGCTGGAAGCGCGCGTGCTGCCCTCCGCCGAGCTGGTGGCGATGGAGAAGCCCGTGGGCGTGGTGGTGAGCTGGGACTTCGCGCCGGCCTACGGGCGCAAGGCGCTGGAGCTGGCCAAGGCGCTCGGCCAGGGCGCGCCCTTCGTCGTGCTGGCCGAGCACCTCACCATGGACACGGCGCTGGAGTCGCTGCGCGCCGGCGCCTCCGCCTGCCTGCCCAAGCTGTTGTCGGACATCACCGCCCTCAGCCGTGAGCTGAGCCGCGCCTTCAAGAGAGAGGCCCCATGAGACTCGCGCTCCTGTCCGTCCTGCTGCTCGCGGTGGCCTGCTCCTCGGACACGCCCCCGCAGACGGGACAACAGGACGCGGGAGGCGGCAACGACGCGGGCGCCCGAGAGGACGCCGGCACGGAGCCGGATGCCGGCGAGGCCCCCGACGCGGGCACGGAGCCCCTGGACGCCGGGGCGGACGCGGGCACTGCGGAGGACGCGGGCACTGCGGGTGACGCGGGCACCGGCGTGGACGCAGGCACGGTGGACGCGGGCACCTGCGAGGCGCCCGTCGCGGAACGTGGAACGGAGCTGGCCTCGCGGCTGAACACGCCCCGGCGGCTCGCGATGGACGCGACCGACATCTACGTCTCGGAGTCGCACTCGCTGAATCCCCAGCAGCCGTCGCCGGGGGCCGGGCGGGTATTGAAGCTGTCGCGCACGGGCGGAGAGCCCACGCCCCTGACCACGGGCTTCCGCGCGCCGGATGCCCTCGCCGTGGATGCGACGAGCGTCTACGTGCTCGACCTGGATGGACTCTGGCGGGTGGACAAGGCCTCGGGGCGACGGGGCGAGCTGCCCATCGACGCGACGGTCAGCAACGTCACCGTCGGAGGCACCGAGGTGCTCCGCGCCAGTGTCGCTGGCCGGGAGGTCGTCGTGGTGGCCACGGGAAGCCGGTGGCTGGTCCGGGTGGATACCGACGGAGGCAATCGCCAGGAGCTGTACGCCGGCACCGGGGCCGCCCAGGTGCGGAGCGCGCGGCTCGTGGGCTCGGACGTGTGGTTCCTGGTCTCCGGCGGGCCCAACCCCGGCCTCTACCGCGTCCCGCTGGACGGCAGCGCGGCGGCGGAGCGGCGGGACGCAACGGTGACGCGAGGCAACTCGCTGGAGGTGACGCCCACGCACTTCCTCCTCACCGAGGGGGGCGGCGGCGACGGGCCGGGTGCTGAGGCTGCG
>JBKGHK010000063.1:0-24976 GCA_046520375.1 Pyxidicoccus sp. 3LFB2 | reverse complement strand
ACCTCCGCACGCTGGCCCATGCCGAGCTGTACGACCCGGCCACCGGCACCTGGACCGCCACCGGCTCGCTGGCCTCGGGCCGCTATTACTTCACGGCCACGCTGCTGCCCGGCGGCAGTGTGCTCGTGTTGGGCGGTGAGGGCATCGCCAGCGCCGAGCGGTACGACCCGGCCACGGGCACGTGGGCCGCCGCTGGAACCATGAGTCGGGGGCGCACCTTCCACTCGGCCACGCGGCTGGGTGATGGCAGCGTGCTCGTGGCGGGAGGGAGCAACGACGGCGTCTCGGAGGCCAGCGCCGAGCTGTACCCGAAGCCGCCGGACACCCGCCTTGGCGCCACGCCTCCCGCCTCCACCCGTCAGCGCGGTGCGACCTTCACCTTTACCTCCGACGATGCGGTGACCCACTTCGAGTGCAGCCTGGGCGCCGGGTCCTTCAAGGAGTGCACCTCCCCCGTCACCTATGCCGACCTGACCGAGGGGACCTATACGTTCCGGGTGCGGGCGCGTGACACGCTCGGCAACGTCGATGTCACCCCGGCTTCCCACACGTGGAGGGTGGACCTGACGGCCCCGGAGACCACCCTCACGTCCATTGCGGCCAGCCCCAATCAAGCCACCGCCACCTTCCACTTCACCAGTGAGGACGGTGCCAGCTTCGAGTGCGGCCTGGACGGCGCGCCCTTCACGCCGTGCACCTCGCCAGCGACCTTCGCGAACCTGACCGACGGCGCTCACTCCTTCCAGGTGCGCGCGGGTGACGCGGCCGGCAATGTGGATGGGACTCCGGCGTCCCACGCGTGGACGGTCGACGCCACGGCACCGGTCACCCGCATCACCTCCGCTCCGAGCAACCCCAGCACCCAGGCCATGGTCACCTTCGTCTTCGATGCCAACGAAGCGGGTGCCCGCTTCGAGTGCAGCCTGGATGGGGCGGCCTTCACCGACTGCACCTCGCCAGTCACCTACGCGGACCTGGCCGACGGCGCCCACTCCTTCCAGGTGCGTGCACGTGACGGGGTTGGCAACGTGGAGTCCACCCCGGCCAGCCACGCCTGGACGGTGTCACGGCCCATTCCGGCGGCTCCCATCATCACCTCGCCCGCCCGCGGCGCCACCCTGGACGACGCCACGCCCGTCTTCTCCGGCACCGCCCAGCCCGGCAGCACCGTCACCCTCACCCTGGATGGCCAGGACGCCGGTACCGCCTCCGCCAACGAGGCCGGCGCCTGGTCCTTCACCGCCACCTCGCCCCTGGCGGAGGGAAGCCACACGGTGACCGCCACGGCCCGCGACGCGAATGGGACCAGCCCGGCGAGCGCCGCGGTGAGCTTCACGGTTGACCTCGCCCGGGAGCAGCCCACGGAGCCGGAGGAGAAGGGCGGGTGCTCGGCGGGCCCGGGGGGTTCCTCCTGGCTGCTGGCGAGCCTGACCCTGCTGGCGGTCGCGGCTTCCCAGCGACGACGTCGGCTCGCGAAGTAGACCTGCCTCAGCCCGCCGTCGGTGCGGGGCTCCCAGTCAGCCCTGGGAGCCCCGGAGGTGAGCCCGTCGCTTGCCGTTCCTACCGCCGCCTCGCGCTTTTCGAGCCCGCGTAGACCCTGGCGGGTCACCTCGCTCGAGCGCCCCTCTTCAGTCCCCGTCACCGCTCGCCCACCCCGTGCGCCATCGCGCTGCGCCGGCGTGGCGCAAGACCTCACGCGTGCCGTGGCCACACTGCGATGCGGTGACCCGTGCGCGCGGCGTCGGCGCAGCCCTGGCACGCACCCGGGGCATTCTTGAGACCTGAATCACCTTTCAACATCATCTCCTCCACTTCAGCGCGCCGCGCGAGAGCGCGCGTGCCATCGGAGGAGTCATGCGAGAGACACAGGCCTGGGTCCTTCATCGTGGTGAGCGGCAGAAGGAAGGACAGCCCCTCCCGGGGGCGCTGGTGGAAGAGGGCTTCTCCTTCGCGGACCCGGGCCCGGAGGACGTGGTGGCCGAGCCCATCTACGGCTGCTGGGAGGGCAACATGGGCCACGCCCTGCAGCGCGTGCCGGTGGACATCTGCCGGCTGCGCCGCGAGGACAAGGTGGTCCTCGGCAACGCGGGCGTGGTGCGCGTGGTGGAGACGGGCAGCGCCGTCACCCGGGTCCGTCCCGGGGACCACTGTCTCGTGTTCTGCAACGCAGAGGCGGACGAGCACGGCTACCCGGTCAAGGTGCTGGCCTACGACGCCAGCCGCACCATGGGCCTGCTGGCCCGGCGGACGCGGCTGCCCCAACACGTGCTCATCCCCATTCCCGCCCACAGCCGCCACTCGCTGAGGCAGTGGGCGGCCTTCTCCCTCCGCTACATCACCGCCTGGTCCAACTGGCGGCTCGCCTGGGGGTGCTTCCGCCTGCAGGTCAGCGAGTCGGACTGCCCGGTGCCCTTCGTCGTGGGCTGGGGCGGCGGCGTGGCCTATGCGCAGCTCCGGCTGGCCCGGTACGCCGGGTGCCGGGTGGCCATGGTCGCCTCGCAGGAGGAGCGGCTGCGCCACCTGGAGTCCGTGGGCATCATCCCCCTGGACCGGCGCGAGTTCCCGGACCTGAACCTGGACCCGGTCCGACATGCCTCCGACGCCGCGTACCGGCAGCGCTACGCGCAGTCGGAGAAGCAGTTCCTGACGCGGGTGAAGGAGGCGGGCCGGGGCCAGGACGTCTCCATCTTCCTGGACCACATCGGCGGACCGCTCCTCCAGGCCAGCCTCAAGGCGCTGGGCCGCGAGGGCGTCATCACCTCCGCCGGGTGGAAGCTGGGCGCGGACCTCATGGACGTCTCGCGCTCCACCGAGTGCACGAAGCGCCACCAGCACATCAACACCCACTACGCGCGCTTCTCCGAGGCCGTGGCGGCGGTGGGCTTCGCCGAGGAAGCCGGCTGGCTCCCCCCGGTGGACGGGGAGCGCGTCTACGCCTGGGACGAGGTGCCCCAGCTGGCGAGAGACGTCGAGGAGGGGCGCGTCGCGTCCTACTTCCCCCTCTACCAGGTCAACCCCGAGCCGTGAGCCCGCGCCAACCCGGAGGCACCATGACGGAGAGCACCGTGGACGCGCTCGGCACCGCGCGGCAGAAATTCAAACACCAGTCGCAGGCGTTCGGCTTCACGCGGGTGCTCCTGGTGGACGTCATCACCATGACCTTCTCGCTGACGCCCGCGCTGGTGGCGTGGCTGGCCTTCGCCCTCTTCCTGCGCTGGAGCTGGGAGCGTGCGGCCTTCCCGCTCTGGGCGCTGCTGGCGCCCGGAGTCCTGGCCGGCACCTTCCTGGCCACGTGCTGGCTCGTGCGCCTGTGCATCCCGAGGATGCGGCCGGGCACGTACAAGATGGAGATGTCCCGGGACTACCTGGCCTGGTTCATGACGCTGTGCCTGGGCCACTCGGTGCGCATCTCCGGGCTCCAGCCTTTCTTCTTCTCGTTCTACGTCACCAAGTACCTCTACTGGCGGGCGATGGGCGCGCGCATCGCGTACGGGGTGAACTCCTCCATCTTCGCGGTGCTGGCGGACTACCCGCTGCTGACCATCGGCAAGGGCTGCACGATGGGCGCCAACGTCCTCGTCATCGGGCACATGTTCCTGGGGGACAAGGTGATGTTGGGGCCGGTGGACATCGGCGACAACGTCTTCCTCGCGGCCGGCGCCATGGTGGGGCCGCGAACGAGCATCGGCTCGCGAAGCTGGATTGGCATGCAGAACAAGCTGATGAAGGACTCGCTGCCCGAAGGCTCCCGGCTGGAGAACTTCGAGTGGGAGCACTTCAACCCGGCCCGCCGCACGGAGGCGCAGCCTCCCGCAGCCCACTCCGAGGAGCGCCCGTCATGAACGTCCTGGAGCCGCGCCTGGGCGTCCGGGTGCTGGGGCATGGCCGCGCCCTGCCGGGTGAGCGGCCCGTGTCCAACGCGGAGCTGCTCGCGCTGGACCCCGAGCAACAGGGCCGCACTCCCGAGGCACTGGAGGCACTGGGCCGGAAGTTGGTGGCACGGCTGGGCTTCAGCCAGCGCTACCTGGCACGACTGCCCGCTTCCGACGGAACGCCCGCGCGCGACGATGAAGAGACGAGCGAGTCGCTGGCCCTCACGGCCGCGAGGCACGCCCTCGGTGGGCACAGCGGCGCGGAGGTGGAGGCCCTCATCCACGGGACGACGACGACGAGCCGCTACACGGGCTCGCAGGCCGCCGCCATCCTGGGACGGCTGGAGAGCCACGCCTCCGCGTGGGAGGTGAAGGCAGGCTGCTCCACCTCGCTGGCAAGCCTGCACCTCGCGGTCGCGCTCTTGGGCAGCGGCTACGGCAATGTGTTGGTGAGCTGCGCGGAGACGCTCTCCAAGGTGATGAACCCGGCCATGAAGGAAACCTGGTTCATCCTCGCGGACGGGGGCGCGGCCCTGTGGCTGAAGCGCGAGCCCGCCTCCCCCGACTTTGAGGTCCGCCGGTGCCTGTACGCCACCGACGGGACGCTGGTGGACCTGTACACGACGCCGGGACGACTGCCGCCGGACCGGGCCACGCTGGAAGCGGGCGGCTACTGCATGGCCGGGGATGGCACGCGGCTCCGGCAGGAAGCCCTGCGCCGCTATCTGGAGATGTTGGGGGCGATGTTCCCCGGCGGCCGGGGCTTGAAGGACATCCGGTGGGTGGTGGCCCATCAAATCAACCGGAAGCTCATCGAGCAGGTCTGCGAGGTGGGTGGGCTGAGCGCGAGCCTCGTCTGGAGCGCGGAGCGCGTGGGCAACGTGGGCGGAGCCTCCGTCCTCTTCTCCCTGTCGGAGGCCCTGGAGCAGGGCCTGTTCGCGCCGGGAGACGGGGTGTTGCTGATGAGCGTGGGCGGAGGCCTGTCCTTCGCGATGCAGCACTGGGTGAAGCGCTGAAAGGTGGGGTGAGGCATGGACCTGATGGAACGCATCGGCAACGCACTGCGCGCCGCGGGCATGGAGGAGCTGCCCGCCACCACGTCGGAAGCGCTGTCCGCGTATGGCATGGACAGCCTGATGATGGTGCTCTCCGTGGCGGCGCTGGAGAAGGAGTTCTCGCTCCGCATCTCTGGCCGCGACTTCTCGGAGGCGGCCTTCCAGAGCCTCGCCTCGCTGGCCTACTGGCTGCGGAAGCTGGGCGCGTCATGAGGGTGCTCATCACCGGCGGCAGCTCGGACATCGGGCGCGCCATCGCCCGCCGTCGGCTGGCGCTGGGGGACGAGGTCATCGTGACGGCCTCGTCCGCTGCGTCATTGGAACAGACGCTGGAGCGCCACCGCGCGGAGGGACTGGAAGCCCGAGGCCTGGTGCTGGACCTGTCGGCGCCGTCCGGCAGCGAAGCGGCGCTCGCGGAATTGCTGGCCCAGGGGCTCCAGGGGCTGGTGCTGAATGCGTGGACCCGGCGGCCTCCGCGCTACCGCTTCCACGAGCTGCCCCAGGAGGCGCTGGAGGCGGACGTCACCGCGAACCTGATGGGCAACCTGTGGCTGCTGCGCCGGGTGCTGCCGGCGATGGTGGAGGCCCGGTGGGGGCGCATCGTCTTCATCTCCAGCGTGTCCACCGTCAACGGCACCGGACGGTACGGCGCCTATGTCCTGTGCAAGTCCGCGCTGGAGGGACTGATGCGAAATCTCGCGGTGGACTACGGCGACCACAACGTCCTGTCCAACACGGTGCGGCTGGGCATCTTCAAGACGGAGCGGACGAAGAAGTACTGGTCGAAGCCCCGCTACGTGGAGCGGATGAGCGGCGTCATCCCCCAGGGACAGCTGGGCGCGCCCGAGCACGTGGGCGAGGTGCTCGACCCGCTGCTGTCCGCGCACCAGTACATCAACGGCGCGGTCCTCGACGTCACTGGCGGTCTGCCGATGTTCCGGCTGGAAGGAGTGTTGCGGACATGAGCTTCCTGAAACCCACGGAGCCGGTGTACCTGCTCGGGCCCAGGTCCTGGCTGCCCGAGCGCATCATGACCAACCAGGACGTGCTCGACTGGATGGGCACCCGCGCGCGCCCGAGCTGGATAACGCACCGCACGGGCGTGGAGCAGCGGCACTGGGTGGAGGACGGGCAGGCGTGCAGCGACATCGCGGCGGCGGTGGCCCTGCGGCTCATCGAGAGCCATCACATCGACCGCAAGCGCATCGCGCAGGTGTTGCTGGCCACCGTCTCTGGCGACTTCCCCACTCCGCCCACCTCGCCGCTGATTCTGCCGAGGCTGGGGCTCGACCGCGTCGGCGTGTTGGATTTGAGCGCCGCGTGCGCCGGCTTCACCAGCGCCGTGCATGTGGGGGCGGCGCTCGCGGCGTCCACGGGCAGCGACCAGCTGGTCATCGCCGCGGACATCCGCTCCAAGTTCCTCAACCGCGAGGACCTGGCGACCACGGCCCTGTTCGGAGACGGGAGCGCGAGCTGCCTGGTCTCCCGGCGTCCCGAAGGGGCGGACTTCCAGCTCGTGGCGAGCGAAATGGCGGCGGACGCGTCCATGGCGGACATCATCGCCATCCGGGCGGGAGGCTCGCGGCTGCCGCACCACCAGAACGATGACCCCGCGAAGGTGTTCCTGAAGATGGAGCACGGGGCCACGCTGTTCATGAAGGGCGTGGACAACATGACCGCGGGCGCGGACTCGCTCCTGCGCCGCCTGGAGCTGACAGTGGCGGACGTGGACTGGATTGTTCCCCACCAGGCCAATCTGCACCTGATGCGGGCGGTGACGGAGAAGCTGGGCGCGGACCCGGCCCGGGTGGTGGAGACGGTGCGCTTCACGGGCAACACCTCGGGGGCCAGCGTGGGCATCGCGCTCGCGCACCTCAAGGAGCGCCTGCCGCTAAAGCGGGGACAGCGCGTCCTGCTCGTCTCCGCCGGGGCGGGTGGCGCGTCCGCCTGCGCGCTGCTGCACAGCCTGTAGCCACCACCCAGGGACACACCCATGAGCACCGCGCACGCCTTCACCCGGAGTCGGGTGGCGCGTCCGCACGCGCACTGCTGCACAGCCCGTAGTCTACCCACCCAGGGACACGCCCACTGAGCACCTGCGCACGCCTTCACCCGGTACCGACGCCCACGGGTGGCCCTCACGCTCGGGGACGAGTCCTGCACCTTTGGATGCGCTGCGGGGACGAGGTCGAGGCGCGCAAGCGCCGCCTCGGGGCCCTGCCGCCCGGCATCGCCCTCCTCCGGGCCCACCGGAGCCGGGAGTTCATCGCCAGCTTCCTCGCGCTCTACGAGGCGGGAGTGCCCCAGGCCGTCTTCGCGCCGGAGTGGACCACCACGGAAGTGGAAGCGCGGAGGCGGGGCCTGGGCTGCTGTTACGAGCTGGACGAGGCCCTCTGCGTCACCTGGCGAAGCGAGGCCGAGGTGCCACGGCACCACCCGGACACGGCGCTGGTGCTGTTCACCTCGGGCAGCACGGGGGCGCCACGCGCCGTGCAGCTCTCCCGGCGCAACATCGAGGCGAACGTGGCCGCCGTGCGGACCTCGCTGGACTTCGACGCCGCGCCGGGCCAGACGCTGGTGCTGCCACTCTCGTACTCCTTCGGCCTGCTGGGACAGCTCCTGCCGGCGTTGGCGGCGGGCCTCCCCACCACGCTGCTCGGCAACCTGGTGGAGCTCAAGGCGCTGCTCGACGAGGGACGACTGGTGGGGATGCTCAGCGGAGTCCCCTCGCACCACGAGACGCTCCTGCGGCTGCTGGGCGACGGGCCGCTGCGCACAGAGGGGGTGACGCATGTCGTCTCCGCGGGCGCGGCGCTGAGCCTGCCCCTTCGCCAGCGGCTGCTGCGGGCCTTTCCCGCCAGCCGCGTCTACACCAACTATGGCCAGACGGAGCTGTCACCCCGGGTGCTGTGCCTGCGCAGTGACCATCCCGCGTTCCTGAGCAATGCCACCGGGTATCCCGTGGGCAACCTCACCGTGAAGCTCACCGCCGGGGGCGAGCTGTGCGTGCGGGGGGACCAGTTGATGCTGGGCTACCTCGGGGCTCCCGAGGCCACGCGAGAGAAGGTGGAGGAGGGCTGGCTGCGCACCGGTGACCTGGCGGAGCTGGGGCCGGACGGCCTGGTGACGCTCCTGGGCCGCAATGACGACCAGCTCAAGGTCGGTGGCGAGCGGCTGAGCCCATTCGAGATTGAAGCGGCCCTGCGCGAGCTGCCCGGCGTAGAGGACGCCGCGGTGTGGGGACGGGAGGACCCGCTCTACGGCACCACGCTCACGGCGTTCCTCCAGCTCCGGCCCGAAGCCCCCTGCCCGCCCAGGAACGAGCTGCGGCGGGCGCTGCGCGACAGGCTGTCCACGCACAAGGTACCCACCGACTTCTACCGGGTGGAACAGCTCCCACGGACGGCGAATGGGAAGCTGCAGCGCGCCCGGCTGGGAGAGTCCCTGCGTCCGGAGCGGCGCATCCCCTGAGCAGCTTCGGAGCATCCCCAGCGCTCCTGATGTTCTAGGTTGGCGGCATGGCTCCCAGCTTCATGCCGCCGGCCCTCGCCTCGCGTGTCGAGCACAACCCCCGGAACCCCGAGCTCACGCCAGAGCGCCTGGAGCAGTTCGAGCGCGGCCTTCCCCAGCCACTGCCCGCCGACTTCCGCGAGGTGCTCGCCCGATACAACGGTGCGTACCTGGGAAGGTGCGCCACCGGGCTCCAGGATGCACTGGAGCGGGAGGTGCATCTCGATGAGTTTCACGGTCTGAATGACAACGGGGGGTGGGAGCTCAAGTACGGCGAGGAGGACATCCCGTCCGACGTGCTGGTCTTCGCGTCCCAGTACGGCAGCATCAACCGCTTCGGCCTGCAGCTCGTCGACAGGCCGGACTTCGCCCGGGGCACCATCTGGTTCTTCGACAGCAACGCGCCAACCGAGACCGAAGACCTCTACGTGCCGCGTGACTGCGCGAAGTCCTTCACTGCGTTCCTCGCCCGGCTCTCGCCACTCCCGGAGGCCCCGTTGGCCGAAATGGCCCCCGCGAGCGAGGACCCGGACTCCCCCTGGAGCCATCCCGAGGCCCTGGAGAAGCACCCCGCCGACGCGCCCACGCCCGAGAAGCCGCTCGTCCTGGCCGGGCATGGGCATGCGATTGCGTCCGCCCGCCTCGACGTCCACGTCAGCACGTACCTCCCAGACCTGGAGGGCCGCGAGTATCGCTACCAGCCAGACCGGGCCACGGTGATGTACGCGCTCGAAATCCAAGCCGACGAACACTCCGGAGAAGATGGCGCTCCGGCCCCCTACGCCCAGGACCTCCCGGTCGCCGCCGCACACGGTGGCCGGCATCCGACGCTCGCGGAGTGGTCGACGCTCGTCGTCGGTGAGGAAGGTGACTGGGATGCCTGGTACGGCAACGACGCGCCGAGGCTCGATGGCAACCGGCTGACGGTGCTGGAGCGCTCCGGGGCGGACCTGAAGGTGCGCTGGGAGGCGAGCTACTCCGAGTATGGCCGCGACTTCGCCTTCGTCTTCGAGGGCCCGGTCCGGTTCGAGGGAATCCGCTTCGACGTGAGGGACACCGCGGACATCGACCGGGTACTCGCCTCGGCGTTCGGTGGGAGCCACCAGCCCGGGGAATGGACCCGAAGCGTCGGCGAGCGCCAGGACCGGGGAGCGCACGCTCCCGAGGACTGGCGCTACGTCTTCCCCGTCACGCTCGTGCCCCGGGGGCCCTGAGCCCTCCAGAGGCGCGCCACGAGCGACACCACGCCCCACCACACCGCGCCCCAGAAGACGGCCACCGCCATCACCCCGAGCAACGAGGGCCCTGCCCACCCTCCGGATTCGGCCCGTCCCAGCACGGGGAGTCCCAAGGCTCGCAAGGCCATGAGCGGCAGGTAGACCGAGCCCGCCACGGCGGGAGCAAGGGCCTCTGGAGGAGACGCCGTCGCAAGAAACTGCAGGGTCAGCAGCGAGCCCCACAGGGCCAGGCGCAGTCGCATCGGCCCAAGGTATCAAAAGTATCAGGGCCCGACGTCCTGTGCGCCAGCGGTGGGGCCGCTGGCGCGTACCGTGCCTCAGCGGCGGCGGCGCGGGGCGGGCTTCGGCGGCCGGAGCTCGTCCCGGCTCTTGGGCAGCTTCGGCCCCGAGGCGAGGTCGAACTCGTAGGTGCCGCCGAGCAGGACGCGGAACTGGTAGATCTCCCGCAGGCCCGGCGTCACGGCCACGCCGGCGACGGCCTCCAGCACCAGCCCGGGGAACGCCTCGTGACGCACCACGGGGATGATTTCCACCTGGGTGGCGTTGTCCCGCCAGACGGGGGTGATGACGTCCTCGAAGTAGACGCGGCTCACCACCTCGAGCCCGAGCATCGTGTACTTGTCGAGGTTGTACGTTCCCGCCAGCGCGACCTGCACCGCATCCGGGACGTCGAACTCGGGCAAAGAGCCCCTGTCCCGCGTGCCCTGGTGGAGGTAGCTGCCGTTGAGCATGAAGCGCAGGTCCTTCGTCGCCCGCAGCTCACCGACGAGCGTGCCCTCCCAGTCCCAGGTGCCATCGGACAGGCTGGGGATGATGCCGTCCTCGTCACTCGGCCCCGTGGGCAGCGTGACGCGCCCGTAGGCCGCGAGCGCCGCGTTGCCCGTCTCCAGGAACGTCCACTGCAGCCCGAGGGGAATGTCACCGAAGGCGACCTGGAACTCGTCCTCGCCCGGCAGCCCCAGCGCGAGCAGCTCCAGGTAGAGGTTGGCCTCCAGGTTGTCGACGATGCCGAAGCGCACGCTCGGAGACAGCTGCTGGTACGGCTGCGACTCGTCGAAGTCGAGCGAGAAGAAGCCCTGGTAGCGCAGCCCCAGCTCCAGGTTGCCGGCCTTCGTGGTGGTCGCGGTGCGCGTCACCATGGCGCGGTAGGGCCGAGCCCAGGCGCTGGACGCGGCAAGGCAGGTGGTGGCGATGATGAGAATGGCCAGACGGAGGTTCATGCAGGTGACGCTAGTCGACGTCACGACGACGTCGAGCGGGAAACCACGCGCGGCCACCTCGGCAAACACGCAATAACAACGGACCCGAATTTCCCCCGGAGGCTTCATGAAAAAGTCCAAGCCCGCCGTACTCGCGCTGTTCCTCACCCTCGCCTTCATGCCCGCGCTGGCCACGGCGGGACAGAGCGCCTCCACGCGCTGGGCGGCGAGCCGGGGCGACTTCGTGGCATGGCAGCTCAGCGGGGTGAGCCGCGCAGCGGATGGCACCCTCCAGCTGTTCCCAGGGCAAGCCTGGTCCGGCACCGACCCCTACGGGCCGGGCGGCTACTACGGAGGCACCTACTACAACGGCGGCGCGTTCGTTCAGGGCGAGGCCACCAGCCCCATCATCAGCAGCGTGTTCGCCTTCCGTGAGGCCATCGCGTCGTGGGAGGCCACCACGCCCGCGGGCACGTGGGTGGAGACCCTCGTCCGCGTGCAGGTGGCCGGCACCTGGACGAAGTGGTTCAGCCTGGGCGTGTGGACCTCGGGCACCTCGCCGGTGCGGCGGCACTCGGTGGACTCCCAGGCGGACACCGTGGCGCGGGTGTCCATCGACACGCTGCTCGTCACCTCCAAGAAGGCGGCCGCGAGCGCGTGGCAGGTGAAGACGCGCCTGTTCAGCGCGGACGGCGTGGCCACGCCGACCCTGCATGCCAGCGCGCTCACCATCTCCACGACGCCGGAGTCCCGCCCCACCGTCCCGGCTGGCAACCCCGCCCGCTGGAACACCGTGCTCGCGGTGCCGCAGTGCTCGCAGATGGTCTACCCGGACGGCGGCGAGGTCTGGTGCAGCCCCACCTCCACGGCCATGGTGCTGAAGTACTGGCGGGGCGACACCAGCGCCTGCGAGCCGGGCGTGCGGGCGGCCGTCGGTGGCGTGTATGACTGGTTCTTCGGCGGGCACGGCAACTGGCCCTTCAACACCGCGTACGCGGCCGACCAGGGCTTCCAGGCCCATGTCGCGCGCTTCACCAGCTTCGCCCAGCTGGAGCCGTGGCTGTCCGCCGGAGTGCCCGCCATCCTCAGCGTCGCGTGGGGCAAGGGGGAGCTGACCGGCGCGCCCATCCCCTCCAGCGCGGGCCACCTCATGGTGCTCTCGGGCTTCGACGCGTCGGGCAACCCCGTGGTGAATGACCCGGCGGCCGCCAGCGACAGCACCGTGCGGCGCACCTACCTCCGCTCGCAGCTGGAGCTGCTGTGGCTCTCGCGCTCCGGAGGCACCGCCTACCTCATCTACCCGAAGGGCTGGACGGTGCCCGCGCTGTAGCGCGGCTACACCGTGGCGGTGAGCGGCAGGCGGACGGTGAAGGTCGTCCCCTGCTCCGCGGTCGACCGGACCTCAATCGTCCCGAAGTGCGCGCGCACCAGCTGCTTCACGATGTAGAGGCCGAGCCCGATGCTCCGGCTCGCCCGGTCATGCGTGGCCGTGGCGCGCTGGAGCGGCTCGAAGAGCCTGGGCAGGAAGTCCTCGGGAATCGGCGCGCCGTGGTTGTGGATGTCCAGCACCGCCAGGCCGTCGGCCTCGCGCAGCGCCGCGGTCACCTCGCTCCCAGGCGGGCTGTACTGGAGCGCGTTGGACAGCAGATTCGTCAGCACCTGGGAGATGCGGTCCGCGTCCACGTACGCGTCCAGGCGCGCGGGCAGCGAGGCGACCAGCTTCCGCTCCGGCCAGGCGAGCGACACCTCCTCGATGACGTGCCCGCAGACGCTGGCGAGGTCCGCCGGCACGCGCTCAATCGGGATGCCGCCCCCGAGCCGCGCCCGGGTGAAGTCGAGCAGGTCTCGAATCATCCGCGTCGCCCGCTGCCCGGCGGAGCGAATCCGGTTCATGGAGCGCGTGGTGCGCTCGTCGAGCGCTCCGCCGCGAAGCAGGAGGTCCGCGCTGACGAGGATGGCGTTCAGCGGGTTGCGCAGGTCATGACTGACGATGCCGACGAGCTGCTGCTCGAAGCTCTCGCGCTGCTTGAGCTCGGTGACATCGCGCGAGACACAGAGCACCTTCTCCGGACGGCCGTCCGCGCCACGAATCGGTGAGAGCACCACGTCCCACCAGAGCGACCTGCCCTTCATCGACGGACAGTGCCCGACGAAGCGGCCCGGCTCGCCCGCGAGCGCCCGCTCGAAGGCGGCGATGGCCGAGGCACGGTCCGCGTCCTTCCAGAACCCGAACCAGTCGGTGCCAATCACCGCCGACAGGTCCTCGATTTCGAGCGCGCACTGGCCCGCCTGGCTCATCGAGAGCAGGCGTCCAGACGCATCGAGAATCTTGATGCAGTCCGCGCTCGCGGCCAGGACGCTGTGGTTGAGCTCCTCGCTCGCGCGCAGCGCCTCCTGCGCGGCGCGGGCCTCTTCCTCGAGCCGGTGGATGCGGAGCGCCGAGCGCAGTGCATGGCCCAGCCGCTCCGGAGAGAGCGAGGCCTTCGCGAGGTAGTCCGAGGCCCCCGCCTTCATCAGCTCGACGGCGACCTCGGCGCTCTCCTGTCCGGTGAGGACCACCACGGGCACGCGGGCGCCCCTGGCGCGCAAATGGCGCACCACGTACAGCCCGTCATAGGTGGGCAGGTTGAGGTTGAAGTCCAGCAGGACGAGGTCGAAGCGCTCCGTTTCCAGCAGCAGCAGCGCGGCCTCGGCGCTCTCGCACTCCTCGGCCTTCACCGCGAACCCGGCGGACAGCATCGCCCGCTTCACCGTCATCCGGTCGAACGCGTCATCGTCGACGATGAGGGCGCGCAGCGGCTCCAGGGGACGGGGCTCCCCGGAGCCCGCCACGGGCGCGGCTACCGCGAGTGCGCCGGGCCTCAAGGCATCTCCACGAGGGTCCAGTACTTGTTGAGCGCGGAGGTGAGCTCGACGAAGTTGACGAACGTAACGGGCTTGAGCAGGTAGCCGGCGACATTCAGCCTGTACGCGTCGACCTTGTCGCGCTCCTCGTTGGACGTGGTGAGCACCACGACGGAGAGCCCGACGAGCTCGGGGTCCTGGCGGACCGCGCGCAGGAACTCGATGCCGTTCATCCTCGGCATGTTGAGGTCGAGCAGGACGAGCCGCCGGCCGCGGGGCACGGTGCCGTCGCGCAGCATCCTCAGCGCCTCCAGCCCGTTCTCCGCGACATGGATGGGGTTGGTGATGTTGTTGCGGTCGAAGGCACGGCGGACGTTCATCACGTCCACCTCGTCATCCTCCACGAGGAGGATGTTCATCATCCGGTCGTCGCTCACGCCCGCCCTTCCTTCCTGGGCCACGTGAAGTGGAACTTCGCTCCAGCGCCCGGAGAGGACTCGACCCACGCCCTTCCACCGCGTGACTCCACGACCTTCTTCACCACCGCGAGGCCGATGCCCGTCCCCTCGACCTTGTCGCGCGCCTCCAGCGTCTGGAAGATGCCCCAGATGCGCTCATGGAACTCGGGCGCGATGCCGGGGCCGTTGTCCGAGACGGTGAAGTGGCAGAACTCGCCCGCTTCCTGCGCGCCCACCACCACGCGGGCGTCGTCGCGGCGCGCGTGCTTGAGCGCGTTGGTGATGAGGTTCATCAGCACCTGCTGGAGCGGCACGCGCTCCGAGTAGAGGGCCGGGAACTCCCCCGTGACTTCGACCACCGCGGGCGGCCTGGGCGCCACCAGCTCGATGAGCTCGTGCAGCAGCTTCGCGGGCTCCAGCGCCTCCGGCTTCCCGCGAACGCGGCCCGCGCGTGAGTACTGGAGGATGCCATCGATGAGGGCGTCCATCCGGAGGACGCGCCGCCGCATCAGGTCGAGGTGCTTTCGCGATTCGGCGCTGAGCGCGGCGCCCATGTCCTCTTCGAGCCACTGGGACAGGTTCGCGATGCCGCGCAGCGGCGCCTTCAGGTCATGCGAGGTGACATAGGCGAACTGGTCCAGGTCCTGGTTGCTCCGCTCAAGCGCCCGGATGAGTCGCTGCGCCTCGCGGAACAGGCGCGCGTTGTCCATGGCGATGGCGGCCTGGGCGGCGACGCCCACCGCGAGCCGCTCGGCGCGCTCGGTGAAGACCCCTTCCTTGCCATGCCCGAAGAACAGGCCTCCCAGCACCCGGCCGTCACGCGAGACGACGGGGACGGCCAGGTAGCTGACCACCGGCAGGTGGCCGCTCGGCATCCCGTGGTACGGGGCGTTCTGCCCGTAGCGCGCGTCCTTGCGGATGTTGGCGACCCGGACGACGCCCTCGCCATTGAAGGTGGGGGCGAAGACCTTGGTGTTGCGAGGCATGGGGAAGCGCGAGAAGGCCTCTCGCGGGACGCCGGAGATGGTGAACAGCGTGTACGATTCACCCCGGTCGTCGACGACGTTGTAGAAGAACGCGCCGAACTGCGCGCCCGTCAGCCGCGTCGCCGAGTCGGTGATGGCCTGCACCAGCTTGTCGGTGTCCAGCTCCGCCGCGATGGACTGCCCGACCTTGTTGAGCAGGTCGAGCATCTCGCTCTCCTCGCGTGCCCGCGTCTCCGCCCGCTTGCGCTGGATGCCGACCGCCACGGAGTCGGCAATGGCGGCGAGCGCGACGAGGGTGCCCTCCTTCAAGGGTACCCGGGCGAACATCGCCATCACGCCAATCACCTTGCCATCGACGATGAGCGGATAGCCGGCGAAGGAGACCATGCCCTCGCGCTTCGCCCACTCGCGGTCTCCGACGCGCTCGTCGCGCTGCACGTCATTGGTGAGGTGGGGCCGGGCTTCCTGGGCAATGAGGCCAATCTTGAACCTGCCGACGGGGACGTGGGCATGCGGGCCGTCGAGGTGCGTGTACTGCCCGGCGCTCGCCTGGAGCTCCAGGACGTCACTGCCCTCCTCGAGCGTCCAGATGCGGGCGAAGGCGGCGTCGAGGTGGCGCACCATGGATTCCGCGCACCGCTGCAGCATCTCCCGGATGGACAGGGCCCCGGTGAAGGCGACCCCCATCTCGGCGCTCAGCGCCAGCTCGTTCTGCCGCTGCTTCAGGAACGCCGCCGCCCGCGTCTCCTGCTGCCGTGCGAGGACCTGCTCGGTCACGTCGTAGGCGAACGTCATGATGCCTTCGACGGTGCCCCCCGTGCCGCGCATCGGCTGGTAGATGAAGTTGAAGAAGCGCTCCTGCGCCTGGGCCGCGCCGCTCGCGAGCAGGCGCACCGGCATTTCCTTGCCCTCGAAGGGCGAGCCCGAGGTGTAGACCCCGTCGAGGATGTCGAAGATGCCCTGCGCCTCGAGCTCCGGAAACGTCTCGCGCAGCGGCCTGCCGACCGGCACCTCCCGGCCCACGAGCTGCTGATACGGGGCATTGACGAGCTCGACGTGGTGCTCGGGCCCGCGCATCACGATGATGGGCGCGGGCGCCTGCATGAAGAGGCTGTGCAGGTGCGCGCGGGCGCGCTCCACCTCCCCGAGGTGGGCGGAGGCGCTGTCGGGCCTCAGGGGGTTCTCGACGGGAGGGCTCACTGGGGCGACCGAGGGCTCCGCGGGGTTCGACGGGACTTCCACGCGCTCGCCTCTGTGTGCCGTTGGGTTCATCCGAGGGACCTCCCACCCACTGTCCCTGGCTGCGTCGCGGATTTCACGGACGGCCTGGACCTTGGGTCGTGGTGCGCGTCACACAGAGGACACAGCCCCGGCCCAGTGATGACCAGACGACAGCGCAACCCGAGGACCGGATTGAACCGCGTCCACGAGGGAGGCGGCCTGGCGGAGGCCCTCCCCCAGGTGCGTGGCGGGGTGGGCGATGCGCACCTTGCAGGGCATGAAGCGCGCGCTGATGGCGGGACTCGCGGTGGGCGCCGGCCTCGGGGTGCTGGCGCGCCGCGGGCTGGACCGGCGGCTGGTGTACGGCCCCTGGGGCTCGCTGGGAAAGGGGCTGCCCGGCGGGGTGGACTCCGTGGAACAGGCGCTGCTGCAGGCGACGGGCACCCAGATGGTGGGCGGAAACCGCCTCGTGTGGCGGGACAACGGCGCGGTGTTCACCGCGCTGGAGCGCGCCTTTCGCGCCGCGCGCCACAGCCTCCACGTCGACGTGTACATCTGGAGGCCGGGGCAGCCCGGTGAGCGACTGGCGGACCTCGCGTGCCGCCGGGCGCGAGAAGGCGTGGCGGTGCGCATCCTCGTCGACCCGATGGGCAGCCCGGGCTTCCGGGAGCAGCTCTACCCCCGCCTGGTGGAGGCCGGCTGCGAGGTGCACTACTTCCGGCCGCCCAGGGAGCACCCCTTCGCCTTCACCGGACGCAACCACCGCAAGATTGTCGTCGTCGATGGGCGGGTGGGCTTCACGGGCGGCTTCGGCATCGCCCCCGAGTGGGACGGCGACGGGCTGTCTCCGGACGGCTGGCGGGAATCGAACGTGGAGGTGGAAGGCCCCGTCGTGCGGCAGTTGCAGGTGGCGTTCGCCAACCACTGGCTGGAGACGGGCGGCCCGATGCTGCCCGCCGCGGAGTTCGAGCGGACGCGGCCCGCCGGTGACGCGCGCGCGGCCTATGTGACGAGCACCGACGTGAAGGGGCTGTCGCATGCGCGGTGGGTGACGCACATCGCGCTGGCCGCCGCGCGGCGGCGGGCGTGGATTGCGAATGCGTACTTCGTCCCGCCTCCGCAGGTGCTCGGCGCGCTGTGCGCACGCTCGGCCCTGGGGCTGGAGCTGCGCCTGCTGCTGCCGGGGCCCTACCAGGACCACCCGGGCGTGACGTTCATCCAGCGGCGCTTCTACCGCCGCCTCGAGCGCAATGGCGTGAAGGTGTACGAGTACCAGCCGTCCATGATGCACGCGAAGACGATGCTGGTGGACGACCGGCTGGTCGTCGTCGGCTCCATCAACCTCGACTTCCTCTCGATGGAGTACCTGGAGGAAGGCGCCCTGGTGGTGGATGACGCCGCGTTCGCCGCGTCCTTCGAGGCGCGCTGGCGGGTGGACCTGGCGCGCTCGCGTCAGGTCACCGGGCAGCGGCCCGGGCGCGAAGCCCTGGCGCTGCCACCCGCCGGGGCAGCGCCAGGAGGCGCTTCGCCTGACTCACCGGATGATGCTCGCTCCAGTTGACGCCAGGGACGCGGAGCCGGCGTTGTCGACGAAGACGGTGAGGATGGCCGGCTCACTCGCGTTTCCGGACGTGTCGAACGCCGTGGCCGTCACGGTGTGCAAGCCGTCGGGCAGCTGCCTGGAGTCCCACCCCAGGAGGAAGGGTGGCCGGCTGCTGCTGCCGATTCCCTGACTGTCGACCTCGTAGACCACGGACGCCACCGCGGTGTCGTCCGACGCGCTGACGCTCAGGCGCAGGGTGCCGGTAACCGTGGTGCCCGCCAGCGGGGACGTGAAGGAGAGGGTCGGCGGCGTGAGCTCGTTGTCCACCGTCACCACGACGGAGGCCTCGGCCACGTTGTCGCGGGCGTCACGGGCGAGCACCCGCAGGGTGTACGTGCCGTTGGGGACGGCCCGCGAGGACCACCAGACGGTGGAGGCCACCGTGTTGCTGGCCGACCCCACGAGCTGGGCCCCGTTGTAGAACTCGAGCCGCGTCACGCCGACGTTGTCCGAGGCGGAAGCGGTGATGGCGACATTGCCACGCACGGTGGCCCCGGCGAGCGGCGCGGCGATGCGCACCTGGGGCGGCGTCCGGTCGTTGTCGGTGACGACGGAGACGGACACCACCGCCCCCTCGTTGCCCGCCCGGTCATGGGCCCTGGCGCCGAGGACGTGCGCGCCGTTGTCCACCGTGTTCGAGTCCCAGTCCCACGAATACGGCGCCGTGGAGTCACTGCCCAGCAGGACGCCGTCGGCGAAGAACTCCACGCGAGTCACCCCCACCCTGTCCAGGGCGGTGGCCGTGAGCGTGACGGTGTTCCTCACGGTGGCGCCGTCCGCCGGAGCGGTGAGCGCCGTGGTGGGAGCCGCGTTGTCCACCGTCACCGGGACCAGGAGCGAGGTCCCCACGTTGAAGGACCAATCCTCCGCCTCGGCGCGAAGCGTGTGGGCCCCATCGGCCGCCGCCAGCGTGTCCCAGTCCCACGAATACGGCGGAGAGTAGTCAGCGCCCAGCAGCGTGTTCCCGTCGTAGAAGCGCACCCATACCACCCCCCCGAGGTCGTAGGCGTGGGCCTGGAGCGACACGCGGCCCCTCAGGTGGGCCCCTGCCCCCGGCGCCTGGAAGATCACCCCCGGCGGCTGCAGGTCGTTGTGGACCGTCACGGTGACGCTCGCGGTGCCCACGTTGCCTGCCGCGTCGTAGGCGCGGGCGGACACCGTGTGCTGCCCATTCTTCGCGGGGTGGGTGTTCCAGGTGACGGCGTACGGCGCGGTGCTGTCGGTGCCCAGCAGCGTCGCGCCGTCATAGAACTCCACCTTCGTTACGCCCAGGTTGTCGGTGGCCGAGGCACGGACGGTGATGGTGTCGCTGACATAGTCGTTCGGAAGGGGCCACGTCAGGGACACGGTGGGCGGCGTGAGGTCCACCGTGGGGTCGACGTGGAACACCAGGTCATCGTGGTCGGTGAAGGGGCCCGGCACGCAGGGCCCGGACGCGCTGCCCCCGGAGCGGAAGCGGCCTCGGATGGCGTGAGAGCCCGGCTGCGCAGGCAGCTTGTAGTTCGTCACGAGCCACTGGATGCCGGAGACGACGGGAGTGATGGTGGCGATGAAGACCCAGTTGGGGTTGGTGGCACTGGCGCTGTAGTAGAGGTCCAGCTGGGCCCCGGCCCCTGCGCTCCGAGCCCATACCGTGGCCTCGATTCTCACCTCCGTGTGCGGCGTGAAGGGCTGGCCATACAGCGTCGACACCTTCAGCTGCTGCAGTGACTCGTCCGAGAGGTACTTGCCGGAGGTGCCATCCGCGCAGGTGCCGCCCAGGGTATTGGGGTGATTGACCTCGGGGCCCAGCTGCGCGCGTCCGTAGAGCAGGGAGAACGAGTCACAGGAGGAGGCCGTGCTGGCGCAGCGAGGCACCTTGAGCGCGCTGTCATAGACAGCGGCGGCGTTGATGGGCGTGGTGCTGACGGTCAGCAGCACCCTGCCCAGGTTGGATTCGAGCGTGCCGTCGCTCCCCGTGTACGTGAAGCTGTCCGTCCCGAGGTAACCCGCCTGCGGGGTGTAGGTCAGGTTCGGTGGCGTGCCGGAGAGCGTGCCGCGCGTTGGGGCGGACTTCACCTGATAGGTGACCGCATCACCGTCCGGGTCCGTGACCGACAGCGTCACCGCCACCGGCGTGTCCTTCATCACCGGGACGGACAGGATGCGGGCCACCGGCGCGTCGTTCACCGGCGTCACCGTCACGGAGACGGTGACCACGGCGGCGCTCACGCCATCCGAGGCCAGGTAGGCGAACGAGTCATTGCCGAAGAAGTGGGCCGCCGGCTTGTATGTCAGTTGGGGCGCCGTGCCGGAGAGCGTGCCCCGCGCCGGGGGCGTCCGCACCGACCAGGTGATGGGCCGGCCCGCGCTGTTCTGGGCGGACAGCGTCACCGCCACCGAGGTGTCCTCGGCCGTCGTGACGGACTGGTCCTGGGCCTGCAGCGTGCCGGTGTCGCCCCCCACCACGCGCCCTCCCGTGATTCCGCCCACCGTGACGGACAGGAGGTAGGGTCCCGGTGAGAGCGTGGGCGCGACGGTGCTCAGCGAGGTGTTCGAGAAGTCGCTCGTGGAGAGCCGGGTGATGGCGCCGCCGCCCACGGGCATGAGCTGCACCCTCGGAAAGTCGGTGGGCGAAGACCCGTAGTGGCCGTGGCTGCCCTCGGAGATGCCGCGGAGGCGGGCGCCGCTCACGGTGAAGGCCCCTCCGCTGCCGATGACGACGGGCAGGCTCACGGAGGGACGCCAGGAATCGCGAGCGCCATCCGGGTTGAAGTACTCCGCCGAGGTCGTGGGCGACTGAAGGTAGCTGCCCGACGTGCCGCCCTGGAGGAGCACCTTGCCCGAGGGCAGCAGCGTCGCCGTGTGGCCAAACCGGGGCGTCGCCAGCCTCACGGGGAGGGTCGTCCAGGAGTGGGTCGCGGGGACGTACAGCTCCAGCGTGCCGTGCTGATTGTCCGACATGTCCTGACGGCCTCCGGCCACCAGCACGTCACCCGACAGCAGCAGCGTCGCCGTGGTCCGGTCCCTCACGACGGACATGTTTCCCGCGGAGCTCCAGGTGCCGGAGCCCGGGTCGTACCGCTCCGCCGAGGCGAGGAACGTGCCCGCCCCGTTGCGCCCTCCGACCACCAGCACCCGGCCATCGGTCAGCACCGTCCCCGCATGGCCCACGCGCGCCGTCGCCAGACTGCCCGTGGAGGTCCACGTCTCCGTGGCAGGGTCATACAGCTCCGCCGAGGCCAGCCGCGCTCCGTGCTCTCCCCGGTGCCTCCGACCACCAACACCTTGCCCGAGGGCAGCAGCATCGCCAGGTGCTCGTACCGTGGCGCGCTCATGGCGCCCGTGGGACGCCAGGTCCCGGCCAGCGGGTCATACAGCTCCGCCGAGGCCAGCCTGCCCAGGGGCCCCGAGCCGCCGGCCACCAGCACCCGGCCGTCTGCCAGGCGCGTCGCCGAATGCAGCACTCGCGCCGCGGTCATCGCTCCCGTGGAGCGATAGACACTGGCGCTCTGGAAGCGCTCCGCCAGCGCGAGCGTCGAGCCGTCGGAGCGGATGCCACCGGCCACCAGCACCTCGCCATTGAGCAGCAGCGTCGCCGTGTGGCCGCCGCGCAGCGTGGACACCGTGTCCGGGCCGCTCGACGTGCCGGTGGACGGAGTGAACTCCTCCGAGAAGGTGTATTCCCACGAGTGGGTGCGCCCCCCCATGCTCAGCACCTTGCCGCTGGGCAGCAGCGTCGCCGTGGCGCCGGTACGGGCGGTGAGCAGCGCTCCCGCCGGCTCCCGGATGGCGGTGGATGGCTCATACACCTCGCTGCCGGAGCCCTCGCCGACAATCAATGCACGTCCGTCCTCCAGCAGGGTCCCCACGGCCACCTGCCGGGCATTGAGCGTCCGGCTGGACGCGGTCCAGGTGCCGGACTCGAAGTCGTACAGCTCCGAGGTGTCGGTCGGAGCGTTGCTGGCGCCGTAGCCACCGGCCATCAGCACCTTGCCGTTGGAGAGCAACATGGTCACCGCGAAGCCCCGGGGCGACGTCATGGAGCCGGTCGGCGTCCAGGTGCCCGTCCCCGGGTCGTACAGCTCCGCGCTGGCCAGCGCCCGCTCATCAAAGCTGAAGCCGCCCGCCACCAGCACCTTGCCGTTGGGAAGCAACGTTCCGGAGGCGGACCGGCGCTGGACCAGGGCATTGGCCGTGGCGCTCCAGGTGCTCGTGACCGGGTCGTACAGCGAGGCAGCGACGCCCATGGTCGGGGAGGAACCATGGCCTCCCGCCACCAGCACCCGGCCATCGGCCAACAGCACCGCGACATGCTGGAAATAGAAGGCAGGGAGCGTGCCCGCGGAGTTCCAGGTGCCCGTGGCGGGGTCATACAGCTCGGAGGTGTTCACACCGCTGGGCCCGAAGCCAGGGAGGCCTCCCGCCACCAGCACCTTGCCTGAGTGCAGCAGCGTCGCGGTGTGGGATTCGCGGGACCAGGTCATCCTGCTGGTGGTGGACCAGATGCCCGTGAAGGAGTCATACAGGTCCTCGCCCGCCGAGAGGCTGGCCTCCTGGGCGCCACCGGCCAGCAGCACCTTGCCCGAAGTCAGCAGCGTCGCCGTGTGGGCGAACCGCCCGATGTGCATGGCGCCCGCCGAGGACCAGGTCCCCGATACCGGGTCATACAGCTCCGCCGAGGACTCGTAGCCGTCACCGCTGAAGCCACCGGTGATGAGGACCTTGCCGCTGGGAAGCAGCGTCGTCGTGTTGAGGGTGCGGACGACGGCCGGAGTCCCGGTGGAGGACCAACCCGGGTCGACCACCACGGGCCCCGTCAGCCCCTCCAGGTCGAGCTCCATCCGCACGGAGAGGGTGCGGCCCGTGAGCACGTACCGCGCGAGCTGCCCGCCGCCCCTCGCCACGGCCACCACGCCGCGCAGCAGCGCCGGCCCCTGACGCGTGCGCCCCTGGCTGTCACGCGCCACGACATGGTGCATCCGCAGCACCGGGCGCTCCCCGGCGTCGAGGAACTCGAGGTAGTCCTCCGCGTCGCGGACCGACACGATGCCGTCCGGCACGGTGACTTCATAGTGGGCCTGGTGCTGCCGCTCGCCCTCGGGCAGGACGAAGTACTCCTCCACGCGGTGGGTCACCCAGTGGCCGTCTCGTGAGTCCGCGCTGCCGCCCACGGGCGCCCACAGGTGGCCGGGGCCGTACCAGGCCGCGTCCGCCGTGGCGCGCTTCGTGGCGCCCGTGTCTCCCGCACGTGGGGCCCGCACCTGGAAGACGTACCCCCGGGTGGTGAGCTCCAGCACGTCGCGCTCCTTGGCAGGCAGCGTCACGCGCAGCGCCGCCTCCGCGTTGAGGGGCTTCGTCGTTTCGGGGCCGGCCTCGAAGAACTCGGGGAAGGCGTCCTGGACGCGAGCGAGCGCGGCGTCCTCGGACGAGGCGGGCTTCGCCGCCACGGGCGCTGCACGGCGCTTCGTCAGCTTCGAGGGCAGGTCGCTCGGGGGAGACATCCGCTCGAAGTCGAGCGAGCGCCCCACCTGGACCCATCCGCCCGTGTCAGCCTCAGCGACCGCACTGCCCCTGGCGGAAGGCTCGGGCGGCAATTCCTGGCAAGCAGCCAGAACAAGAAACCCAAGAAAGAAAGCCTTAATCCCAATGCGTGGCATGCCGTCCCAGCCGAAAATTTCTGTCAATGGACGACTTGTATTCCAATCGCCTGACGAGAGGAACTGAGCCTCTAGAGACCCAGGGCAGCCGGGTGACGATGGAGAGTCTGGATTGCCCCAGACACGGCGTTCGACTGGGATTCGAATGCGGCGAGATGGCGCTCCCTACTTCCGGAGCACGGACGGCGCGGCCGAGGGCCCCGCGGAAGGCACTCCGCCTTCGACGCGCGGCCACCCGTCCTTCCACGTCAGCCGGTCCATCAGCATCGGGCGGCGCACGGCCCGGTCTCCGCTGATGACCGCCTCGACGTAGGGACGTCTGACGTCGATGGCGTGGTACGCAATCCAGTCCTGCCCCGCGCGGTCGGTGACGACGGAGTTGTGGCCCGGTCCTATCCACGCCTCGCTCCGGCGAAGAATCGCGCTGTCAGCCGCGCCCGTCGCCTGCGCCAGCGTCTCGAAGGGGCCGGTGGCGCTGCGCGAGCGCGCCACCATCGCGGCGTACTTCACCTCCTGCAGCGGGCCATGGCAGCAGTTCTCACCCGAGTAGAAGAGGTAGTAGTAGCCGTCGCGGTAGACGACCCACGCGCCCTCGACCAGCGTCTGGAGGGGGACGCTCTTGTCCGCCTTCACCAGCTCCACCGCCGCGCTCCCCTTCTTGAAGCCCAGCCGATCCGCCGCCAGCTCCCGCACGCGGATGGGCTGAAAGCCCGAGCCCCAATAGAGGTACTTCTTCCCCGTGCGCGGGTCGTCGAAGGCCATCGGGTCGATGTTGACGAAGGACAGCCCGCACTCCAGAGGACGCCCGCTGTCGCGGAACGGGCCTTCGGGCTTCGTCGACGTGGCGACGCCCAGACAGAAGACGCCCTCCTTGCTGTCCGCCGCGCCCTGCTCCTTCTTGAACCGCTCCGCACGCTCGGGGTCCAGGCCCGCCGAGAAGTACAGGTAGAAGGTGCGGCCCCGGCGGTGGACGTCCGGCGCCCAGAAGAGCTGGGTCTGCGAGGCCCACGTGGGCTTCACGGGCATCGCATCGCCCAGGCGCTCCCAGCGCACCAGGTCGCGAGAGCGGGCGACCTGGAAGTTCTGCACCTTGCCGCCGACGTCCCCCTGCGTGGCGTACGCGTAGAACCACCCGCCCCCGGCATCCATCACCGTGGGGTCGGGGAAGTCCTCGTCGAAGACAGGGTTCGAGTACGTGACGGGCGTGGCGCCGGTGAGCCCGGCGCAGAGCACCATGAGCGGCAGAAGTCGCATGGGCGCATCATCGCCCCGGACATCGCCGCCCGGGGACTAGAAGCAATGCCGGTCAGTTAGGGCGAGGGCGCTTCACCCACTTCTTGTCGTAGTTGCT
>JBKGHK010000639.1:0-5856 GCA_046520375.1 Pyxidicoccus sp. 3LFB2 | reverse complement strand
GCTCTTATCTGATGAGCCTGGACGTGGCGCGCGAGCGCGAGTCGCTGGCCCGCTTCCGTCCGCGCGCGGGCCGGCTGGAGGCGCTGGACGCGCCGCGCACGGTGGCCATCTCCACGTCCCTGGCGGAGCGGCTCCAGGTGGAGGTGGGCGAGCTGGCCACGCTCTTCGTGCAGATGCCGGGCGGCAAGCGCAACGCGGTGGACGTCGAAGTGGTGGCCGTGCTGGAGCGCGCCGGCGTGCTGGGCGAGTCCGCGGGCCTGCTCGTCTCCAACGCCACGCTGCGCGAGCTGTACGGCTTCCGGCCCGACGCGGCCAGCGTGCTGCAGCTGACCTGCGACACCCTGGACGACGTGGAGCCACTCGCGGGCCAGCTGCGCGGGGCGCTCCGGGAGGCGGGCTTCGAGGTGCTCCCCGCCGCGCACGAGGCCTACGGCGACAAGCTGTCTCCGCTGCTGCGCGAGGGCTGGGCCGGCCAGCGGCTGGACGTGAGCACCTGGGAGGACGAGGCGGCGTTCCTCGACTTCGTGGACCAGGGGCTGGGGCTGCTGCTGGTGCTGGTGGGCGGAGTGGTGTTCGCGGTGGTGGTAGTGGGCCTGTTCGTCTCGCTGAGCGTCGCGGTGCGGGAGCGCACGCGGGAGATTGGCACGCTGCGCGCCATTGGCATGCACCGCCGCGCGCTGGTGGTGGCCTTCGTGCTGGAGGGGCTCTTCCTGGGGTTTGTCGCCTCGGTGGTGGGCGCCTCCGCGGCGGCGGGGCTGGGCGTGCTGCTCCGCGACGTGCTGCCGCTGCCCGACGCACTCTCCACGCTGTTCTTCAGCGGCACGCTGCCGCTGGCGCCGGCCCTGCCACACGCGGTGGCGTCGGTGCTGCTCGTGACGTTGGGCGCGGGCCTGGCCTCGCTCGTCCCCGCCTTCCGGGCCGCTTCGCTTCCACCCCGTTCCGCCATGGAGTCCCTGTGATGAACGCACGCCCCCGGCTGTCCGCCCTGCTGCTTGGCTGCGTCCTCTTGCTTCCCGCCCTGGCCGTCGCGGAAGGGGAGCCGAAGCTGGCCCCGGACGCGCTGCTGAGCCACATCGACAAGAAGATGTCCTTCACCAGCGACTACAAGGGCGTCATCCGCCTCTTCGAGACGCGCAAGGACGGCGCGAAGCGGGCGATGGAGGTCCACGTCTACCGCCGCGAGAAGGCGAACGACCTGCTCTTCCTGTCCACCCAGCCCCGGCACCTGGCCGGCATGGGCACGCTGCGCATCGGCCGCAACCTGTGGGACTACGACCCGACCACCGGCTCGTGGCGGCGCAACACCCAGCGCACCAACCTGTTGAACACCTTCACCTGCGAGGCGGACTTCGACCGCTCCCGGCTGGCGGAGGACTACTCCGCCGTGGACGAGGGCAACGACACCGTCGGCGGCGTGGCCTACCGCAAGCTACTGCTGACGGCGAAGAACACCATGGTGACCTTCCCGCTGATGCGCCTGTGGGTGGACCCGCAGAACAACATCGTCAAGCGCGTGGGCTACACGTCCTCCGGCCGCACGCTGCGCACCGACATCGTCCGCAGCTACCAGCGCATCAAGGACCCGGCCTCCGGCGCCATGGTGCTCCACTTCAAGGAAGTGCTGGAGACTGAGGAGGAGGAGGGCACGCAGATGCTGGTGCGCTACGACGAGGTGACGCTGGCGCCGCTCGACGCCAACATCTTCACCAAGGCGTGGCTGGAGGCCCGGAGGCGGTAGCGGTTCTCCGGGCTCCTGGGCTCCTCGGGCCGAGGTCTCCCTCGGCTCTCAGTCCTCCGTCCCGTCCAGCGACGCGAGCACCCGGGCCGCCAGTGCCTCCACGCACGGCGGCTGCAACGTGCCGAAGTGTGAGCCGCCCAGCGGCACCACGGTCATCCGCTCGGGAGCCAGGTGGCGCTCCCAGCCCAGTGACTCACCGTGCAGGGCGCGGGACGGGGCGCTGGCGAACAGCAGCACCTTCGCGCGCAGCGAGGGCACCTTCCAGTCCAGCACCTGCGGCACCAGCACCTCGCCCAGCACGTGCCAGATGCGGCGCAGGTCGGCGACCTGGGAGTGCGGCGCAATCATCCCCAGCCCGCGTCCCAGCGCCGTCACCTTCTCCCAGCGCGCCTCGGTGTCGAGCGTGGCCAGCTCCGCCTCCAGCGCGGCATCCAGCACGCCGAACTCCTCGGCCAGGGCCCGCACCGGGTCCTCCGGCGCGCGGGAGCCTTCTGCCGCGGGCAGCGCGTCCACCAGGGCCAGCAGCTCTACCTTTTCGCCCTGCGCCTCCAGCGCCGCCGCGACGCCCAGCGCCGGGTAGCCGCCGTACGAGTAGCCCGCGAGCCGATAGGGCCCGTGAGGCTGCACGGCGCGCACGTCCTCCGCATAGGCGGCGATGCGCTCGTCGAAGGTGGCGTAGGTGTGCTTCGTCAGCGTCTCCGGCGCCTGGACGCCGTAGCAGCGCAGCCGGGGCTCCAGCAGCGGGGTGAGGTAACGGTAGTAGTGCAGCTCGCCGTCGGCCGGGTGGAAGAGGAAGACGGGCGGCGCGTCCTCGGGCGTGTCCTTGCCGAACAGCGACACCACGCTGGAGCGCGGCGGCCCTTCCTCCAGCAGCTCGCGCACGGCGTCCGCTGTCTCCCGCAGCACTGGGGACTGAAAGAGGGTGGCCAGCGGCACGGGGATGCCGAACTCCTCCTCCAGCAGGGCCAGCAGCCGCATGGCGAGGATGGAGTCGCCACCCACCTGGAAGAAGTCGTCGTCCGCGCTCACCTCTCGGCCGAGCACCTCGCGCCACAGCCGCTCCAGCGCCATCTCCAGCGTGGTGCGGAAGGGCGTTGCCAGCTGCTCCCCGGCGCTGTCGGGCGTGGCGGGGGCCGGAGGCGCGAGGGACTCCGGGTCCGGCAGCGCGTGCCGGTCCACCTTGCCGTTGGCGTTGACGGGCAGCGCCTCCAGGACGACGAGCGCGGCGGGCACCATGTACGAGGGAAGCCGCGCGGCCACGTGCTCGCGCAGGGCGTCGGCCTTCACCGTGGCCGGTGGCGCCTGCACATAGGCCTGGAGCTGCTGCTGTCCGGAGGCACCGGCACGCGCCAGCACCACGGCCTCCTCCACCTGGGGGAACTGGCGCAGGCAGGCCTCGATTTCGGACAGCTCCACGCGGAAGCCGCGAATCTTCACCTGGTGGTCCGCGCGGCCGAGGAAGCGCAGGCGTCCGTCGGGCTGCAGCCGGGCCAGGTCTCCCGTGTGGTACATGCGCGCGCCCGGCTCGGAGGAGAACGGGTCCGGGATGAATCGCTCGGCCGTCAGGTGCGGCGCGCCCAGGTAGCCGCGCGACAGGGCCGCGCCGCCGATGTACACGCCGCCCGGCAGGCCCGGCAGCACCGGCTCCAGGTGCGCGTCCAGCAGGTGCACGTGCACGCGCGGAATGGGCCGGCCGATGGGGAAGGTGGCGTCCGTGCCGAGCCCCTCCGCGCCGGGGATGTCGCAGGTGGCGGAGGTAATCGTGCACTCGGTGGGACCGTAGACGTTGAGCCACGGGGCATGGCCACCGCCCACGCGCACCCAGGCTTCGAAGGTCTCCCGCTTGAGCACGTCACCGCCGGGCGCGAGCAGCCGCAGGCGGGCGGGCACGCGCTGGCCGTGGGACTCCATCTGCCGGATCCACTCCTCGATGTACGTGGGGGGCAGGCTGATGAGGGTGATGCCCGTCTCCTCCAGGTACGGCGTCATGACGTGCGCGGGCACCAGGCCGCTGCGCATCACCACCGTGGCGCCCACCACCAGCGGCGGGTAGAGGTCCTCGGCGGCGGCGTCGAAGCTGAGCGGGGCGAACTGGAGCATCCGGTCGCCCGGGCGCAGGCCGAAGCGCGCGGCCAGGGCCACGTTGTGGTTCACCACCGAGCGGTGCTCCACCATCACGCCCTTGGGCTCACCGGTGGAGCCGGACGTGAAGACGATGTACGCGAGCTGCGAGTCCGCCACGGCCCGCGGCCCCGGCGCCAGGTCCTCCGCCACGTGCTCCGGGCACGGGGGGACTTCCACCACCGGCGCGAGGTCGAAGTGGGCGGAGAGCGCGTCGGCATCCACCCACAGGCGGCGTACGCCAGCGCGCTCCAGCACCGCGAGCTTGCGAGGCTCCGGCCAGCCCGCGTCGAGCGGCACGTAGGCACCGCCCGCCTTGAGGATGCCCAGCAGCGCGGCCATGCCCTGGTTGGAGGGTTCCATGATGACGCCCACGCGCTCCTCGGGCCTCAGGCCCTGGGCCAGCAGGTTCGCGGCCAGCAGGTTGGCGCGGGCGTTGAGCTCCGCGTAGCTCCAGGTGGTGTCGCCGTGCGCGACGGCGGGCGCGTGGGGCGCGCGGCGCACCTGGGCCTCGAAGAGGGTGTGGATGCAGGCCCCGGCGGGGACGGCCTGCGGGCCTCCACTGAGGGACGCGAGCACCTGCGCGCGCTGCTCGGTGGACAGCAGGGGCAGCCGGGCGGGAGGCACGTCCGGCGTGCGGACGGCCTCGGTGAAGAGCTGCTCGAAGGCGCGGGCCATGCGCCGCGCGGTGGCGGGGGTGAAGAGGGCGCCGTCGGTGGCGAGGAAGCCCAGCGTGCCGCCCTCGGGCCGCTCGATGAGGTGCACCACCACGTCATACGCGGGGAAGATGCTCTCGCCGTCCAGGTACGAGGCGCGCAGCCCCGAGAGGCCCAGGGTGGCCGGGCTGTCCAGCAGCAGCAGCGCCTGGGCCAGCGGCGGCGCGGTGCGGGGGGCGTCCGGCTGCACCGCGTCCGCGATGCGCTTGAAGGGCACCTCCTGGTGCGCGGTGGCGTGGCCCACCACGTCCCAGGCCCGCCGCAGCAGCGCGCGGAACGAGGGCGCACCGGCGACTTCCGTGCACAGCGGCAGCACGTTGGCGAAGTAGCCCACCTGTCGCTCCGTGCCGGGCAGCACGCGGCCGGAGAAGGGCGAGGCCACCACCACGTGCGGCTGGGCGCTGAGCCGGTGCAGCCACAGTTGCACCAGCGCGAGCGCGGCGGTGAAGGTGGACACGCCCTCGCTCCGGGCCAGCGCCTGGAGCGCGGACATGGCATCCGGTCCGAGGGTGAGCGGCTCCGGATGCATGTTGGCGTTGAGCGCCGGAGCGCGGCGCGGGAAGTCCAGCGGCAGGTCGAGGACGGCGGGCGCGTGCGCCAGCGCCCCCTTCCAGGACTCGACGGAGGCATCCACCTCGCGCAGGTGCTCGGGCCGGCGCTGCCAGAGCGCGAAGTCGGCGTAGGAGAGGGGGGCCGGGGGCAACAGCGGTGTCCCCGTGGAGCCCCAGGCGGTGGCGACCTCTTCCAGGAAGGCACCCACGCCGATGCCGTCATTGACGAGGTGGCTCATCGACGCGACGAGCACATGGCGCGTGCCCGGCGCGTCCAGGCGTGCCAGCTCGAAGCGGTACAGCGGCCCGCGCACCACGTCGAAGTACTCGCGGTCATGCCGCGTGGCGATGGCGCGCGCGGCGGCCAGGGCCTCCTCCGCCGGCAGGGAGGACAGGTCCGTCCGGACGAGCACCGGCCGTGTCACCGGGTGCTCCCTCACGACGAGGGCGCCGTCCTCCAGGCCGAAGGTGGTGCGCAGCGTGGTGTTGCGCTCCAGCACGGCCTCCAGGGCCGCTTCCATGCGGTCGGCGTCCAGCGGGCCTTCCAGCATGAGCGCCGCGACGACGACGAAGGGCGGCGCCTCCGGCAGCTGCATCGCGTACCAGAGCCGCTCCTGCACCAGCGACGCGGGGATGCGCTCCGGTCGTGCCGTCACCGCGGGCACGCGCGTCGTGGCCAGCCGGGGCGAGGCGTCGATGCGCGCCGCCAGGGCCTCCAGCGTGGGCGTGG
>JBKGHK010000638.1:0-5860 GCA_046520375.1 Pyxidicoccus sp. 3LFB2 | reverse complement strand
CGCCGCCGTGCCCCTCACGGACGAGGCCCCCGTCGCGCCTGCCGAGGCGACCCGGACTGTCGGGTCCCCGACGCCCGGCGAGGCCGGGTCGCAGGAAGTGCGAGAGGCCACCGAGCGGCGGGACACGCCTCCGCCTCCGCCCCCTCCGGACTCGTCCGAGGGAGGCCAGGGCTGAGGCGGTACCCCAGGCGGGCCGGGAATGGCCGGCGGCGTCGCTTCCCGGGTGTTAACCTGGAGGGGCGATGAAGCCGGCCCTGCTGCTCGCCTTCTGCGTCGTCCTCCTCGGTGCCTGCCGTTCGCGGGCGCCGAGCTACCCGGTGGCGCCGGTGGAGGTCTCCGGCTCCACCGTTCGGGACAACGCCCTGTTGGGACTCTCCCCGGAAGCGGTGGCGACACTGCTGACCGAGGCGCTGAAGGACTCCGGCCGCTTCGAGCCGCGGGGCGAGGACGCTCCTCCGGAGCCGCGCCCCTGGCGGCTGACGCTGGACGTGCCCTACACCCGCGAGGTGCTGAAGGACGGCGACCCGCGCAGCTACGCCGAGGTGGGCGCCACCCTGACGCTGGAGCGCTTCGGCGGAGACCTGCCCCAGCAGTACGAGGTCGTGGGCCTGGGCGAGGCCCCTGTGCTGAAGGACTCGCCCACCGGGCGGCAGGAGGCCATGGGCACCGCGCTGCGCAGCGCGCTGCGCCAGGTGACGGACGCCGCCGTGCTGCAGCTCGCCGCGCTGGAGCGCAGTGACGAGGCGCTGGTCCAGGACCTGCGGGCCGACGACTCGCGCCTGAGCGAGATTGCCCTGCGCACGCTGGCCGAGCGCCAGCACCCGGCCGCCGCGCCCCTGCTCATCGAGCAGCTGAAGGAAGCCACCGACGCCGACGCCGTGCGCAGGACGATGGGCACCCTGGTGGAGATGAAGGCCCGCGTCGCGGTGCCGGTGCTCATCGACCTGGCGCGAGGCAAGGACCTGGGCTTCGTGCAGGAAATCGTCTTCGCGGTGGGCGAGATTGGCGGCCCCGAGGCCGAGGCCTACCTCTATACGGTGGCCCAGGGCCACGACGCGCCCGCCGTGCAGGCCGCGGCGCAGCAGGCGCTGGACACCCTCTACGCATCACGGAAGCACTCACCCGCGGAGGCGCGTGGCCCGAGCCACGCGGACTGACATCGAGATGAAGCGTTCATTCGGCGTGGGCGGGGTGGCCCTGCTGGCCACCCTGCTGCTGGGCAGCGGCTGCTCCAAGAAGGTGGAGGCCGCGCCGCGCGCGCCTTCCTCCGACAACGTGTCCCAGTACTACCCGCTCGCTGTGGGCAACCGTTGGACGTACCGGCTCAACGGCATCGCCAACAAGCAGGTCACCGTGGAGGTCCTCCGGGAGGAGGACGGCTACTTCCACGACAACCAGCGCGGGCAGCTCGCGGTGGACGCCTACGGGCTCCGGGACGCGAAGCGCTACCTGCTGCGGGGCCCGCTGCAGCAGGGGCACACGTGGACCAACGTGGTGTCCGTCTCGTCCACCGAGCGCTACCGCATCCTCGAGGTGGGCGTGCCCTGCGAGGCCCCCGCCGGCGCCTTCCAGGACTGTGTCCAGGTGGAGGGCCGCAACCGGATGGATGCGAACACCACCATGGTGAACACGATGACCTTCGCCCCCGGGGTGGGCATCGTCCGGGTGGACATCGCCGTGGAGTCCAAGGAAGGCCAGCGCACGCCCCAGGTGCTGATGGAGCTGACGGGCTGGCAGCTGGCCTCCGGCGAGGGCCGCGTCCCGTCCTCGCCCGAGGCCGGCTGAGTGCCCGCCCCGTGACGGGGCGGGGGACGGGGGCGCCGCGCCGGGTTGAAAGCCCGGCCGCCCCTCCGTACCCTGGAAGCCTTTCCGAGGTTCTCCGTGCCCGTCGATTCTTCCGAGCAGACGCAGGAGGAGCTCATCCTGGGCTTCCTCTCCGAGAGTGGGAGCGACTTCACCTCCGGAGAGGCGCTCTCCGGCAAGCTGGGCCTGTCGCGCACCGCCGTGTGGAAGCGCGTGGAGGCGCTGCGCACCAAGGGCTACGTCATCGAGGCGGTGTCCGCCCGGGGCTACCGCCTGGTGGAGGTGCCGGATCGGCTCACCTCCCTGGAGCTGGCCCCGCTGCTGTCCACCCGCGAGCTGGGCCGCACGGTGCACCACCATGACTCGGTGGGCTCCACCAACGAGGTGGCCTTCCGGCTGGCCCAGGACGGGGCCGAGCACGGCGAGGTGGTGGTGGCCGAGCAGCAGACGTCCGGCAAGGGCCGCCGGGGCCGGGTGTGGGTGTCCCCGCCGGGCCTCAACCTGTACTTCTCCGCCATCCTCCGCCCGGAGCTGCCGCCCCAGCGCGCCCCGGAGCTGACGCTGGTGGCCGCCGTGGCGCTGGCCGAGGCGCTGCGCGACGCGGGGACGGAGGCCGCCATCAAGTGGCCCAATGACGTCCACCTCGACGGGCGCAAGGTGGCGGGCATCCTCACGGAGCTGTCCGCCGAGCCCGAGCGTGTGCACTTCGTCGTCGTGGGCATCGGCGTCAACCTCAACTCCGGGGCCGAGCACTTCCCCGAGGAGTTGCGCGCCACGGCCACCTCCCTGGCCCTGGCCACTGGCCAGCGCGTGCACCGTGCCCGCTTCACCGCCACCCTCTGGGGCCGGATGGAGGAGTGGCTGGAGCGGTACCTCGAAGAGGGCTTCGACGCGGTGCGCACCCGCTGGAAGGCGCTGTCCTCCACGCTGGGCCAGGACGTGCTGGTGCGCACCGACCGCCAGGAGCTGCGCGGGCTGGCCGAGGACATCGACCCCTCCGGCGCCCTGATGGTCCGGACGGAGGGGGGGACGCTCGAAAGGGTGCTCGCGGGCGACGTCGAGCAGCTGCGCCCCCGGAAGCCGCCGCGCACCCGGTAGGACGGCGGGTGTGGCAGCCCCCAGGCCGGGCTTCGCGGTAGAGTGCGCGCGTGATGCTCCTGGCCATCGACGTTGGCAATACCAACACCGTCCTTGGAGTCTTTGACGGCCGGCGGCTGCTGGACCACTGGCGCGTGGAGACCAGCACCCGCCGCACCTCGGACGAGTACGGCATCCTCGTGCGCCAGCTCTTCGCCCACAGCGGCATCGACGCGGGGAAGGTGGGCGCGGTGGTGGTGTCCAGCGTGGTGCCGCCGCTCCAGTTCAACCTGGAGAAGATGAGCGAGCGCTACTTCCGCACGCGCCCCATGTTCGTCGGCCCGGGCGTGAAGACGGGCATGCCCATCCTCTACGACAACCCCCGCGAGGTGGGCGCCGACCGCATCGTCAACGCGGTGTCCGCCTACGAGAAGCACCACTCGGGCGTCATCGTCGTCGACTTCGGCACGGCCACCACCTTCGACGCGGTGTCACCGAAGGGCGAGTACCTGGGCGGTGCCATCTGCCCCGGCATCAACATCGCCATGGAGGCGCTGTTCCAGAACGCCTCCAAGCTGCCGCGCGTGGAGTTCGCGCGGCCCCCGAATGTCATCGGCCGCAACACCGTGCACTCCATCCAGTCGGGGCTCGTCTTCGGCTACGTGGGGCTGGTGGACGGCATCTGCGCGCGCATGCAGGCGGACCTGGGCTTCCCGGTGAGGGTGGTTGCCACCGGAGGGCTGGCCGCGCTGGTGGCAACCGAGTCCAAGGCCATCCACGAGGTGGACGAGTTCCTCACGCTCGAGGGCCTGCGCATCATCTACGGAAGGAATCACGCGTCATGACCACCGCCGCACCGAACAACGTCCCGGCGCCGCCTCCCGGCTGCCCCTTCAACGCGGAGTTCCTGCCGCCCAACCTGCGCAAGCACGTGGACCCGGCCGCGCCGGTGCCGCTGCGGATGATGGCCGCCAAGTCCCTGGTGCCCTTGAGCCCCTCGGACATGCTGGGCGCGCTCTTCATGCTCACGTTCGACCCGGACGCGGCCGTGCGCGAGACGGCGGCGAAGACGGCCGCGGGCCTGCCGGACAGGATTCTCGGCTCCGCCGTGCGCGACGAGGAGGTGCAGCCGCAGGTGCTGGGCTACTTCCTGGGCCTGCTCAAGGCCAAGGAGGCCTACGCGGAGATGCTGGTCCTCAACGCCAGCACGCCGGACGACGCGGTGGCGGACGTGGCGAAGGACTGCTCGGCGAAGCTGGCGGAAATCATCGGGCAGAATCAGCTGCGCCTGCTGCGCCACGAGGACATCCTCCGCAACCTGTGCGCCAACCCCAACGTCCCGGTGGCGCTCACCGACAGCGTCTGCGACTTCGCGGTGCGCAGCGGGCTGACGCTGGTGGACGTGCCGCAGATGAAGACGGCGCGCATCCGCCTCTTCGGCCCCGAGGCCGCCGAGGCCCCGCCGGACCCGGGCCCCACCGCCGAGCAGGTCCTCCAGGAGTTCGCCGAAGTCGCCGGAGAGGACGCCGCGCCGATGGAGGAGGGCAAGCGCCTGACGCTCGCCCAGCGGGTGATGAAGATGTCGATTGCGGAGAAGATCAAGCTGGCCACGCTGGGCAACAAGGAAGCCCGCGGCACGCTCATCCGCGACACCAACAAGCTGGTGGCGGTGGCCGTCATCCGCAGCCCGCGCATCACCGACGGCGAGGTGCTGTCCTGCGCGGCCAACAAGGCGATGATGGATGACGTGCTGCGCGTCATCTACAACAACCGCGAGTGGACGAAGAACCAGAAGGTGAAGCTCGCGCTGGTGAAGAACCCCAAGGTGCCGCTCACCGTCACCATGAAGTTCCTCAACACGTTCCGCGACGCCGAGCTGAAGGACCTCAGCCGCGACAAGAACGTGCCCGCCGCCGTGCAGTCCTTCGCGAAGAAGCTGCACGAGAAGAAGACCGCCCCGAAGAAGCAGGAGTAAGGGCAGGGGAGGGGCTCCAGCCGGGGTGACGGCGAGCCCCTCACCCGACGCCCCGGGCTTTCAACGGCCCGGGGCGCGACAGCAGGACCTACGCCGCGGCCTCGGCGTCGTCGTCCGCGACAGCGGAGGCCGGCTCATCCAGGAGCTGCTGGGCGATGGCGAGCGCCTTCTTCGTCTTCTCGCGCAGCTTCTCGTCGTTCTTGATGCGCGCGTAGAGCTTCGTCACGCGCTCCTCGTCGCGCACCGCGGCGGCCTCCAGCTCGCTGATGCGCTTGCGCAGCTCCTCGGCCTCCTCCGCCGCGCGGGTGCCCTGCTCGGACAGCTGGGACTGCACTTCCTCGAGCTGGGCGCGCAGCGTCTCGGCCTCGCGCTGGGCGGCCTCCACCTGGCCGCGCAGCCCTTCCGCCTCTTCCTGGGCGGCCTGCACGTCCGACTCGAGCTGGCCGGTCCGGTTGCGCAGCTCCTCCACCTCGGCGGAGAGCGCCTGGGCCTGGGCCTGGTGCTGATCCACCTCCGTCTGGAGCGCCGTCACCTGCGCGGTGGCGCCACGGGCCTCTTCCTTGGCGGTGGCGAGCTGCTGGTCCACGCGCTTGCGCTCCGCGGCCAGCGTGTCCGCCTTGCTGGTGAGCGTCTTGATCTGCGCGTCGCGGCGGGCAATCTCGGACTCGGCCGTGCTGGACTTCTGCTCCAGCTCCAGGTGCTGGTCCTTGAGCTCGACGATCTCCTGGTCCTTCTGGTTCAGCTCCGTCTTGAGCCGGAGGATCTCCTTGTCCTTCTTGTTGACGGCGTCGCGAAGGGCGAAGGTGTCCTTGTCATTCTTGCCGGTGGCCGCGCGCGCCGTCTCCAGCTCGGTGGCCTTGTTCTCCAGCTCGGACTCCAGCTCGCGGACGCGGTCCTCGGCCTGGGACGTCTGGCCGCGGGCGTCTTCCAGCGCGCCCTGCAGCTCGGCCACCTTGGCGCGCAGGTTGCGCAGCTCGGCCGGCGTCCGCCGCGGACACGGCCGGG
>JBKGHK010000637.1:0-5874 GCA_046520375.1 Pyxidicoccus sp. 3LFB2 | reverse complement strand
CGCGCCCGTCCATGCGCGACCTGGCGCAGCAGCTCGACGCCCTGGAGCGCGGCCTCAGGGGCACCGAGGAGAACCTGCGCTTCGTCGAGACGCAGTCGCGCAGCGCGCCGAGCCACCGACGACGACTCGCGCGAGCGCCGCTTCTCCGACGGCGAAATCCAGTACCTCCTGGGGGACTGGCCCGCCGCCGCCGTCCTCTTCTATGACCTGGTGAGCGAGCCGCGCTTCCGCTCGCATCCGCGCTACCCCGACGCGCTCTTCTACCTGGCGGACTCGCTGCTCCAGCAGAAGAACTACATTGGCGCGAGGCTCTACCTGCGCGAGCTGATGTCGCTGCCCACCTCGGCCAGCCGCTACCGCGACGCGCTGTCGCGCTACCTGGTGGTAGCCGGACGGCTCAACCACTACGAGGGCATCGACACGTACGTGGAGAAGGCGCGCACGCTGTCCGGCGGGCAGCTTCCGCCAGAGATGGCGTACGTCTACGCGAAGTGGCTCTTCCGCCGCGCCGACGTGCCGCCCGAGGAGCGCATCGCTCGCGCCCGCGCCGCCTTCCTCCCGCTGGCGCAGGCCCCAGAAGGGCCCTTCCGCCTCCAGGCCGCCTACCACCTGGGCGTGCTGTCCGTGCAGGCCGGCGACCTGCCCATGGCCATCCAGCAGTTCCAGCAGCTGGCCACCCCCGTGTCCGCACAGGCCTCGCAGGTGGACGCCCTGCCCCCCGGGGTGCGGCGCCCGGCCACCGGCACTTCCCCGGAAGCCGACGCGCAGCGCGTGCGGGAGCTGGCGCTGATGTCGCTGGGGCGGCTGCTGTACGAGACGGGCCGCTTCGACGAGGCGCTGGACCGCTACGGCCAGGTGCCGCGTGACAGCGAGTCGTTCCCGGACTCGCTCTACGAGGTGGCCTGGGTCCACGTGAAGATGGGCAACCACCAGCTGGCGAAGAACGCCATCGACATCCTGCTGATGGTGGCGCCCGACTCGCAGCTGGCGCCCGATGCGCGCCTGCTGCACGGCAACCTGCTGCAGAAACTGCGGCAGTACGACGCCTCCATCGAGACGTACACGCACGTCATCGACACCTTCCGCCCGGTGCGGGACACGATGGACAAGCTGCTGAGCGTGGACCGGGACCCGGTGGTGTACTTCGACCGGCTGCTGGCCCGCACGGACGCCGCTCCGGACGTGAGCACCCTGCTGCCCCCGGTGGCGCTGAAGTACGCCACCACGCAGCGCGACGTGGCCGACGCGGTGCGGATGGTGGGCGACATCGACAGCGGGCGGAAGGGCGCGGGCGAGGCGCAGGAGCTGGCCCAGCGCATCCTCCACGCGCTGGACACGCGCGGCCTGGAGACCTTCCCGGAGCTGCAGGAGGGCTACACGCGCGCGGACGCGGTGGACACCGCCCTCACCCACGCCGAGGCCTCGCTGGTGCGCGTGGAAGCCTCGCTGCTGGAGGACGTGCTCACCGCCGCGGAGCGCGAGCAGCTGGCGGGCCTGCGTCGCGAGCGCGAGGCGCTGGGCGCGCGCTTCGGCAAACTGCCCACCACGATTCAGCAGCTGGAGGAGCGGCGCCAGCGCATGCAGGCCCACGTGGACGAGGTGGACCGTGAGGCCTTCCGCCTGGGCTACGAGCTGCGCAGCCTGGAGGCCGTCACCACCTCCATCCGCAAGTGGGTGGACGACACGCGTCTGGAGCGCCGGTCGGACCCGGACGAGGAGCGCGAGTTCCTGGTGCAGCTGCAGGCCGAGACGCAGACGCTGGCCGAGCTGCAGGGCGAGCTGGTGGCGCTGCGCGCGCGGCTGACGGACGAGCGCAACGCCGCGGCCACGTCGCTGGCCGGCGAGCAGACCATCCGCGCGGGCTATGCCGAGGCGCTGCGCCGCGAGCATGAGCTGATGGGCGCCGCCGAGGGCCGGCTGTCCGCGGACGCCGCGAGCACGCTGAGCAAGGCGCATGACGTGCGCAGCCGCTCGGACGCGCTGCGCTCTCGCGTGGCCACGGCCCGGGGCGTGCTGCGCACCCGGCTGGAGACCCGCGGCCGCGTCATCCGCGAGAAGGTGGTGGCGGAGCAGCAGCTGCTCCAGCGCTACGAGGCCGAGGTGGCCTCGGTGACGGGCGACGCGCGCAACCTCGTGGGCCGCATCGCCTACGAGAGCTTCCGCCGCGTGCGCCAGCAGTTCTACGACCTGGTGCTGAAGGCGGACGTGGGCGTGGTGGACGTGGCCTTCACCGAGAAGCAGGACAAGACGACGGAAATCCAGAAGCTGTCGGGGCAGAAGGACAAGGCCCTGCGCGAGCTGGACAACGAGTTCCGGGACGTCCTGGTGGAGGAGGGGCAGTGATGCGCTCAGGCCTTCTCACCACCCTGCTCGCCCTCGCCTCCGTCCCCGCCTCCGCCCAGGAGGCCGGGAAGACGGGGCCCGCCGCCCCCATGCCCGCGGAGTACCTCAAGGGCCTGGGCCGCACGCCCGAGCAGGAAGCGCTGCTCCAGGACGTGAGCCGCGCGATGAAGACGTACGAGGAGGAGTCGCGCGAGTTCCACCGCGAGGTGCAGCTCTTGGTGGAGCGCAAGTACGAGCAGAAGCGCGGCTCGCTGGCTGGCTCGTACGAGAAGGCCATCCGCGACCTGGAGGCCCAGGAGCGCAAGGAGCGCCTGGACGCCATCGCCCGCTTCGAGGAGTTCCTCCGCCGCTACCCCAACGAGCCGCGCTACACGCCGGACGTGATGTTCCGGCTCGCGGAGCTGTACTACGAGCGCTCCGCGGACGAGCACCTGCTGGCGGCCAAGGAGTACCGCGAGCGCATGGAGGCGCTCGACAGCAACCCCGACGCCGAGGTGCCCACCGAGCCCACGGTGGACTTCGCGGACTCCATCGCGCTGTACCGGCGGCTGCTGAAGCAGTACCCGGACTACCGCCTCAACGACGGCGCCACGTACCTGCTGGGCTACTGCCTGGAGGAACAGAAGCAGTTCGACGAGAGCCTCGCCACCTACGAGCAGCTCATCGCGCGCTACCCGAAGAGCCGCTTCGCCACCGAGGCGTGGGTGCGCATCGGCGAGCACTGGTTCGAGGACTACGAGGACCCGAAGGCGCTCGACAAGGCCGCGCTGGCCTTCGAGTCCGCCAGCAAGGACACCTCGCACCCGCTCTACGACAAGGCCGTCTACAAGCTGGGGTGGACGTACTACCGGATGGACCGCTTCGACGAGGCGGTGGACTCCTTCCTCACGCTCGCGGACTTCTACGAGGCCCAGCGCGTGGCCCGGGGTGATGCGAAGGCCGGCGGCGATTTGCGCGAGGAGGCCCTGCAGTACGTGGCCATCTCCCTCGCGGACGAGACGTGGGGCGGCATGCCCCGCGCGCAGGCCCTCTTCGCCAGGCGCGGCCCCCGCCCCTACGAGGCGGACGTGTACCGGCGCCTGGGCAACGTCTACTTCGAGCAGACGAAGTACCCGGCCTCCATCGAGGCGTACCGCATGGTGCTCCAGAAGGAGCCGCTCGCCCCGGACGCGCCCCGGCTGCAGCAGCGCATCGTCCAGGCCTATACGGGCGACCGGCTGATGGTGGAGTCCTTCACCGAGTCCGAGAAGCTCGCCGCCCTCTACCAGCCGGGCACCGAGTGGTACGAGAAGAACAAGGGCGACCCGGCGGTGCTCACCGAGGCGAACGCCCTCGTCGAGCGCAGCCTGTACGGCACCGCCACGTACCACCACCAGCAGGCGCTGGTGTTCAAGAAGGAGGGCCGCTTCGAGGAGGCCAACATGGGCTTCCAGGTGGCCGCGCGCGCGTACGGCGCCTACCTGGAGCGCTTCCCCCGCAGCAAGAGCGCGGGCGAGATGCGCTTCTACCATGCGGAGTGCCTCTACAATTCCTTCCAGTTCTCCGCCGCCGCCAAGGGCTACGAGCTGGTGCGCGACACGGGCGTGGCGGACAAGCACCGCGACGACGCCGCCCTCAACGCGGTGCTCTCGTGGCAGCAGCAGCTGGGCGTCGACGTGCAGTCCGGTTCTGCGCCGGACCTGAAGCCGCTGCGCTCCACCGAGCGCCCCGAGGGCGAGCAGGTGAAGCCCATCGCCTTCACCGCCACCGAGCAGAAGTTCATCGCCGCGTCGGACAAGTACCTCGCCCTGCTCCCCAAGGGCGAGAAGGCCCCGGGCATCGCCTACAAGGCCGCGGAGCTGTACTACGCGCACAACGACTTCCCCGAGGCGCGCCGGCGCTTCGAGGCCATCGTCCAGACGTACCCGAAGCACGAGGTGGCGAAGTACTCCACCAACCTCATCGTCGAGACGTTCCTCATCGACAAGGACTGGAAGAGCGTCGAGGAGGTCAGCGCGCGGCTGGCCAGCAACTCGCAGGTCATCGACCCGGCGAGCGACCTGCACAAGGACCTGGTCAAGTTCAAGCTCGCCGGCCGCTTCAAGCTCGCCGACCAGCTCATGGCCGAGGGGAAGAACGACGAGGCCGCGAAGAAGTACATCCAGCTCGTCGACGAGGAGCCCCGCCACGAGTTCGCGGACAAGGCGCTCAACAACGCCGCGGTGGCCTATGAGAACACGCGCCGCTTCGACTCGGCGCTGAAGCTGTACGAGCGCATCTACCGCGAGTACCCGAAGTCGCCGCTGGCGGACGCGGCGCTGTTCCGGGTGGCGGTGAATGCGGAGAACTCGTACGACTTCGACAAGGCCGTCACCAACTACCAGAAGCTGGTGAAGGACTACCCGGCGTCGAAGGACCGCGAGGCGGCGCTCTTCAACACGGGCCGCCTGCTGGAGGGCCAGCAGCGCTACCCCGAGGCGGCGGCGGCCTTCCTGCGCTACGCGGACCTGTTCCCCAACGCCGAGGACGCGCCGAAGAACCAGTACCGCGCCGCCATCATCTACGAGAAGCAGGGCGACCCTCGCGGGCAGATTCGCGCGCTTCAGGAGTTCGTGACGAAGTTCTCCCGGAAGCCCGGCCAGGTGGAGCTGGTGGTGGACGCCTACCGGCGCATGGGTGACGCGTACGACAAGCTGGGCAACGAGCGCGAGGCGCAGCGCGCCTGGACGCAGGCGGCCGGCGAGTTCGACCGGCGCAAGCTCCAGCCGGACACGCACCCGCTGGCGGCGGACGCGGCCGCGTATGGCCGCTTCCAGGCGGCGGAGGCCGAGCTGAAGAAGTTCGACCGGCTGCGCATCGGCGGCAAGGGCAAGGCCCTGGAGCGCAGCTTCACGGCGAAGCGCAACGGCGTGAAGTCGGTCAACGAGGCCTACGCCCGCGTCTATCCGTACAAGCGGCTGGAGTGGACGCTGGCGGCGCTGTACCGCCGGGGCCACGCGCTGGAGCGCTTCGCCAACACCATCATCGAGACGCCGGTGCCGGTCGAGGTGAAGCGGCTCGGCGACGAGGCGGTGGTCGTCTATCAGGACCAGCTCGCGCAGCAGACGACGGCGCTGGAAGAGGCCGCGGTGGAGAGCTACGCGGCCACGCTCGTGGAGGCGCGCAAGAATCGCATCTCCAACGAGTGGACGCGGCGCACGCTGGAGGCGCTCAACCGCTTCCGCCCCAAGGAATACCCGGTGCTGAAGGAGCCCAAGCAGGCGCTCTCCTCGGACGGCGCCTACCCGGATGGCCTCGTGGGCACCGTGGATGGAGTGCGAAGCCCCGGCCCCACCAGCCCGGAAGCGCCGAAGCTGACCGGCGGAGGTGACAAGTGAGCTCCACTCCGCGCAGTCCCGGCGCCCGCGCGCGCCCCTCTCTGGCACGAGCGTCTGGCCTCACTCCTGAGGCCCGGGCTCGCTTTCCGGGTGCCCCGCACGCGCCTGGCGCTCGGGCCCGGCGGCCCGCGCGCTCACCGCCATGGCGCTGGCGTCCGGGCTCATGCTGTCGGCC
>JBKGHK010000636.1:0-5878 GCA_046520375.1 Pyxidicoccus sp. 3LFB2 | reverse complement strand
TGGAGGACCGCCGGGTGCGCGCCGAGCGGGCCGAGCGCGCCGCCCAGGAGGCGCTGGCCGTGCGCGACGAGCTGTTCGCCCTGGCCACGCACGACCTCAAGGGGCCGCTGCAAATCATCACCCTCAACGCCCAGGTGCTGCGCCGCCAGCTGCCCGAGGGCGCCCTCAATCCCGCGCACCAGTCGCGGCTGGAGCACATCGTCCGCGCCTCGCAGCGCATGGGCGAGCTCATCGACCACTTCCTCGAGGCGACGCGCAGCCAGGAGCAGCCGCTGCGTCGCGAGCGCCTGGATTTGCGCGCCCTGGTGGGCAACAAGGTGCACGCGCTGGAGGCCTCCGCCCGGCACCGCTTCATCCTCCACGAGCACGGCCAGGACCTCACCGGTGAGTGGGATGCCCAGGCCCTGGAGCGCGTGCTGGAGAACCTGCTGGGCAACGCCGTGAAGTACAGCGCCCCCGGCACCACCGTCACCGTCATGCTGGCCGAGGAGCGCGGCGGCCGGCCGGACGGGGTGCGGCTGGAGGTGTCCGACGAGGGCATCGGCATTCCCGCCGAGGACCTGCCCCATGTCTTCGAGCGCTTCCACCGCGGCCGCAACGTGTCCCGGGAGGTGTCCGGCAGCGGCGTGGGGCTGGCCAGCGCCCGCCGCATGGTGGAGCTGCACGGCGGCACCATCCAGGTGGAGAGCCAGGTGGGCCGGGGCTCCACCTTCACCGTGCGCCTGCCCCGGGCCGCGCCCGAGGGCACGGAGCGTGTGGACCCGGACTCCGGAGCGGGCGGAGGCTCCACGCCCGCCGCGCTCTCCTGAGTCAGCCGCGAGCTACGGCACCGCCGGCATGCTGCCGCGGAGCATGAAGAAGACGACGACGCCCGTCACCGACACGTACACCCAGATGGGCGCCAGCCACCGCGTCACCTTGCGGTGCCGGGCGAACTGCTTGCGCCACGCGAAGTAGAAGGCCACCAGCGCCATGGGCACCACCGGCATGGACAGCAGCACGTGGCTGGCCAGGATGGTCAGGTACAGCCCGCGCCAGTCGCCCACGTAGCGCGTGTCGCCGTGCACGTAGTGGTAGGACAGGTAGCACACCAGGAAGAGCGCGGACGCCGCGAAGGCGGACACCATGAAGTACTGGTGCAGCTGCTTCGCCCCGCGCTTCACCGCCACCCACCCGGCGATGAGCAGCGCCGCCGCCGTCGCGTTGAGCCCCGCGTTGACGGCCGGCAGGAAGCGCAGGTCCACCCCGCCCACCGCGCCGCCACGCCGCACCAGCAGAATCCACGCGAGGAACGACAGCGCGGCCACGGACACCACGGCCGTGAAGATGAAGAAGGCCCGGTCACTCACGCGGGGGGGGACGGCGGCGGGGGCGGCGTTCGACATGGGGCCTATCTGTCTCTCGCCGCGCCCCCGTGTTGCAACCGCTACGCTCCCGCGGAAACGACCTGTTCATACATGTCGCATGAGCAATTGTTTAGGCACCGTTTGATCTTCAACGAGCAAACCCTGCATACTCCGACACGGTCACCCCCGACCCCCCCTCTCGGAGGTCCCTCTTGGACCGTGTGCGTTGCCTTGCCGCCCTGGCCGGCGCCGCCTTGCTTCTGGCCGTCCCAGCTTCCGCCCAGGAGGCGGCTGTCTGTGCGCCCGTCGCCAAGGTGCCCCTGGAGCGGCACCTCCGTCAGCTGTCATTGGATTTGCTCGGCCGTCCTCCCACCTATGAGGAGTTCAAGGCCATCCAGGCCAAGGGCTCCATCGGCTCGGAAGACATCCGCGCCCTCATGGAGAAGGAAGAGTTCAAGGCGCGCATCCGGGCGTATCACCGCTCGCTGCTGCGCTCGAACCTGTCCGCCAGCGTCTTCGACAACGGCAACTCGCGGCTGAGCGGCTCGGGCGCGGACACCAGCGCCCTGTTCCTGGGCGGCAACAGCGCCAGCGCCCTGCGCGGCATCAACGGCGCCGGGTGTGACGGCAGCATCGAGCAGGACTCCTGCCTCACCGCGCCCCAGCCGGACGCCCACGCCGCCCCCCTGCGCGAGCGGGTGACGACGTGCCGTGACGAGCGGGGCGTGCCCATGCCCGTCACCTTCGACTACGACACCAACCTCTATGCCTGCACGCCGCTGGCGACGTACACCGCCGGCGCCAACCAGGTGACCACCTGCGCCCAGGTCCGGGACCACGCGGTGTGGGGCAAGTACGTCTACTTCTGCGACGTGCGCGGCGCGGCCCAGGAGTCGTTCATGTGCCTGCCGGACCCGGAGCGCACGGCCACGGCGGCGCTCACGGTGGAGAAGCTGGACGGCACCCGCATCGTCGCCTTCGAGCACCCCAACCCCGCCTCCCGCCCGTCCCTCCTCGAGCTGAAGCGCTGCACGCTGGACATGGACTGGCGTGACAACGTGAAGGGCAACTACGCGGTCCGCCGCGGCTGCGTCGTGCGCGAGGGCTACGAGACGATGCCCCAGCCGTACTGGGCCTCCGCCACCACGCCCGCCACCGTGAAGGTGTGCGCGATTGAAGCGCAGAACAACGCCCACAACCCGTGGACCATGGCCTCCTGCGAGGCGGCCCGCTTCAACGGCGACCGCAGCTGCGGCTGCGGTGACAAGATGCGCCGCTGCGAGGTGCCCAACATCGGCGCGCCGCAGAACATCCGCAACGTCCACGACTTGCGCGTGGCCGCCTTCAACGAGGAGCCGCTGCGCATCGCCGAGTCGGTGGTGACGCGCGACGAGCCCTACTTCAACATCCTCACCACCCGCCGCTCCTTCGTGAACGGCACCCTGTCGGAGTACTTCCGGCAGAAGCAGGGCGTGGGCGTCTTCAATGTCTCGGCCCCCACGGACCTGGAGGCGGTGCCCGCCATCCCCTACCAGGAGAACGGCGCCTGGGCGGAGTACACCCGCAACGACACGCACTCGGGCGTGCTCACCACCCCTGCCTTCCTCTACCGCTTCCCCACGCAGCGGGCCCGCGTGAATCACTTCTACGAGGCCTTCCTCTGCAAGACGTTCTCCCCCCCGGCCGAGGCTCGCTGCCCCCGCCCGAGGACTCCTGCAACCGGGAGAACAACCTCGCGGTGCGCTGCGGCTGCAACTACTGCCACGCCACCATTGAACCCACCGGCGCCCACTGGGGCCGCTACGCCGAGCGCGGCGCGCAGTTCCTGCCCGCGGACCAGTTCCCCCGCTTCGACCCCAAGTGCCGCGACTGCGCCCTCAACGGCGACACCAACTGCGGCGGCGAGTGCAGCCAGTACGTCATGCAGGCCTATGACGGCGACGGCGCCAGCAGCCTGGGCATGCTCAAGACGTACCTGTACCGCACGGCCGACGAGGAGCAGAACATCGAGGCCGGCCCCCAGCTGCTCGTCGAGCGGATGATGCAGACGGGCGACCTGGAGCGCTGCACGGTGAAGCGCGTGTGGAACGAGTTCCTCGGCCGGCCGATGTCGGCGGAGGAGCAGCGGATGTACCTCACCCCGCTGTCCCAGGACTTCGCGAAGAGCGGCCACAAGCTCAAGTCGCTCATCGAGCGCGTCGTGACGACGGACGCCTACCGGAGGATTGACTGATGCGCCGCCTTGTCCTGACCGCCGCCCTGCTCGCGCTGGCCGCCGGCTGCACCAAGTCCGAGGAGAAGACGCCGCCTCCGCTGGACGGGCAGCTGGAGCCCATCCCCAACCCCCACCAGCCCGGTGACTTCGAGCCGCTGCCGGACCCCGAGGAGCAGGGCGGCAGCGTGGGCCGCGCCCCGCGCCGGCTCACCGTGTCCCAGTTGGACGCCGCCATCCTCAACGCCGTCGGCCGCCGCTGGATTACCCCCGACGGCCGCGACGGCATCGACGCGCGCGCCACCTCGCTCGGCCGCGCCGACTACGCGCTCGTCGTCAGTGAGAACACCGAGCCCAACCTCGTCTTCGCCAAGTTCCTCGAGGACGGCGCCCGCCTGGTCTGCACCCTCCAGGCGAAGGACGAGGTGCTCCTGACGGACCCCGAGGCCCGCGTGCTCAGCCGCACGCTGCCCGGCCGGTGGGACGACCTGCGCAAGCTGACCGACGCGCAGGTGCGTGAGTTCCTCGTCTACAATTCCACGCGCTTCTGGGGCTCTCCGCTGGCCGGCGAGGAGCTGACGAAGTGGGTGGGGCTCTTCACCCAGGCAGCCACGCGGGTGGAGGCCATGAACCCCAAGCGGCGGGACCAGGCGCTGGCGGTGATTTGCATCGCCATGCTGACCGACCCTCGCTTCATCACCTACTGAGCCTCGGAGTGACTGCGATGAAGAAGAACCGCCACGACGAGAACCACCGTCCCGAGCGCCGCACCTTCCTCAAGGCCGCCGCCGGCTTCATGGGCTCCACGCTGCTGGGCGGCGTGCCCTTCCGCGCCTTCGCCCAGGCCGCGGAGCTGGCGCCCGCCGACCGCTGCTTCGTCTTCGTCTACTTCTCCGGCGGCTGGGACCAGCTCCTCGCCTTCGACCCCAGAGACCCGGACGAGTTCACCCCGGACCGCGCGGCCGAGACGAAGATTCTTCCCGGCTACAACCTCCTCAACGACAGCCGCTTCCAGGACCGGCCCATCATCCCCGCCGAGCGCCCCGGCGCGGGCCGGCCGAACATCGACTTCGGCCCGGCGGTGGGGGCCCTGGCGAACCACTACGACTTGATGACCGTGATTCGCGGCATCAACATGAACACGCTGGGCCACGAGGTCGGCTACCGGTACTTCCTCACCGGAAAGATTCCCATCGGCAGCGCCGCGCGCGGCTCGTCGACGGCCACCGAAATCGTGGGGCAGATGAAGCCCCGCGTGCCCATCGCCTCCATCTCCTACAACGTGGAGTCGTACAACGACCGCTACCCCGGCTACGCCAACGCGCTGCGCGTCAGCCGCCGGGACGACCTGCTCCTCACGCTGCGCCCCAGCGCGGACAAGCTGGACAGCGAGCTGGAGAAGCAGCTGCTCGACTTCCGCGGCCAGCCGATAACGTGCGAGCAGGCCGCCTACGGCGCGCGCGGCGTGGGCACCACCTACTCCAACAGCCAGGACCAGATGCGCACGGTGCAGTCGCAGGGGCTGGAGAAGTCCTTCCAGTTCCTCGACACCACGCTGCCGGAGATGGCCGAGGTCCGCAGCCGCTACAACCTGGTCAGCCAGGGCGACGTGGACAGCGAGCGCGGCCGCGCGGCCACGGTGGCCACCGCGCTGAAGAAGGGCATCGCCCAGTGCGTCACCATCAACCTCACGGGCGGCCTGGACACGCACTTCGGCACCCAGCTCACCCACGCCAACAACCAGCGCCGGGGCTTCGACGCGCTCAACAGCCTGGTGACGGACCTGCGCACCAGCCCGCACCCGGCCGGCGGCAACTTCATGGACCACACCACCATCATGGTGTTCTCCGAGTTCTCCCGCACGCCGCTCATCAACGCCTCCGGCGGCCGAGACCACCACCTGTGCAGCTCCGCCCTGCTGATGGGCGCGGGCTTCAAGCACAACAGGGTGTTCGGCAAGAGCGGCGACATCGGCATGTCGCCGGGCACGTTCGACCTGCGCACCGGCGCGGCGGACCCGAACGGTGAGAACATCTTCCCCGAGCACGTCATCGCCACGGTGCTCGCGTCGGCGAAGCTGGACTACAGCATCACCCGCGTGGAGCCCCTTCGCACCATCCTCGCCTGAGCCGTCACCCTGCATGAGCACCCATCCGAGGACGTCTTCCTCCGTCGTCTCCCTGTCGTTCCTGCTCCTCGCCGCCGCGCTGTCCGCGGCGTGCGGCGAGGGCGTCCTCGGGCCGGAGCGGCCGAAGCTCACGCCCTTCCGCCCGGCCGAAGTCCCGGCCCGGGTGGAGCTGGCGGCCACCCCGGGCTTCCG
>JBKGHK010000635.1:0-5883 GCA_046520375.1 Pyxidicoccus sp. 3LFB2 | reverse complement strand
GGTCCTGTCCGCCTGCGACACCGGCCGGGGCGACGTCAAGCTGGGCCAGGGGGTCCACGGCCTTCGCCGAGCCCTCGTGGTGGCCGGTGCCGAGACAGTGGTAACGAGCCTGTGGCAGGTGAATGACGACACCACCCGCCAGTTGATGGAGGCCTACTATCAGAACCTGCTCGCCGGCCAGGGCCGCGCCAGCGCACTGCGCGAGGCCATGCTCTGGCTGCGGGCCACCCGGCCCCATCCCCACCACTGGGCTCCCTTCATTGTCCTGGGCCAGGACGCTCCGCTGCGCGGGCTGGGGAGTGCATGGCCTCGATGAGTCCCTGACGCAACAACCGATCGATGAAACCTTCAACGAGACGTGCTTGATATGCCCAGTCGCTGTGCCGGCGGCTCGACGACGTAGCGGACCAGATGACTTCATCCGTGGTTGCATCCATCAGGCGCCAGATAATCCTGCATTCAGAATTATCGAAGCGCGTCTCGGCGGGGAAGATCAGCAGCCGGTACCTCGCGCCAAACACCTCCTCGTTCAGCTGGTTCCGCGCGATGATGACGCCCACCGATACATTGAGTGACGATTCATCCATGGAAAGAACCGGAGCTCCCTGGCCGGAGCGGACATCGCGGAACACCATCTGCGTGTTTCTCACGCCGTGGCGAGTCAAGGCCACTGCCAGCTGCGACCTGATGCGCAGTAGGATCTCCTTGCTGAAGAAATCGTCCCGTACATCCAGAAAGAAATACACATAGACGTCGTTGAGCTTGAGCGCTCGTTGCTTGGGGACGTCGACGGTGAACCGGGGGCCGCTCACACAGCCGGTCAAGAGCAGTGCCGCGGCCAGCGCCACCCCGTACGTCATCGTTGCTCCTTGAAACCTGCCTTGCATGTTCAGCACGGGTTCTCCAAGTGAGCATCCTGCCGGGAGAAGCCTCCCGCCGCTCCGCGACAATGTCACGCGGAGGCCGCCAGGAATTGGCCCTGGAGCCTCCGGCGATTTCCGTGAACGATTCTCCAGGTCACGGGCTCTACGGATACGAGCCGCCAGTTCAGCCCACTGGCTCACCGGAGAGAATGCGATGAAGCCCCCTCTGTTGTTTGCCTGCCTGCTCCTTCATGTCCTCGCGCTGGCCTGCGCCAGCGCTCCGGCCACCGCCAGCGCTCTGGCCACCGCGAAGCTCGCGCCCTCCTCTCCCACGGGGGGGCTGTCCGACGCGGAGCGCCATGCGTGCCGGTGCCGGCCCCAGTCCGACTACCGCAAGGTCTGGCCCCAGGGGACGATGCTGTGGGGCACCAAGCGGGACTGGAACACCGAGAAGCAGACGGAGGCGCGAAGCAGCGTGCTCGTCTCGGCCGACCTCGCGCCCCTGCGGCTCGCGTGACGCCAGGACCGGCCTGTGCGTCTGTGCTTCGTTCTCTCCACGGTAGCGGCCTGTCCCTGGTGCGCGCCGCAGATTGTCTGCATTATTTTTCACCTCGCCGGCTCATGTCCTTCGTGGGGGGATGTGCCCCACGGAGTCGACCCGTTCCCGTGAGGACTGATCATGAACCGTGTCAGACAGATGAAGAAAACGATGGGATTCGCAGCAGCCGCTCTCCTGGCTTTTGCTTGCGGAACCGCGGAAGAGGATGGCGGGCCCGTGCGGCCTGTCGCAGCAGCGCCGTTCTCGCAGCTGGAGACCGTGCATCCAACGGTCGCCTGCAGCGGCGAGACGTGCCGGGGCTTCCAGAGCGTGGACCTCGCTCGGGTCCAGCAGGGGCTCTCCACCGTGAACTACTCCACCTATGTGGGCTTCGCGGGCCATGACGAAGGCGGAGCCGTGGCGGTGGACGCGGGGGGCAACGCCTACGTCATCGGGAGCACCAACTCCTTCGGAGGCACCAGCAACGTCTTCGTGGCCAAGCTGAGCCCCACCGGGCAACTCCTGTACTTCACCTACTTTACCGGTAACCGGTATGGGCTCGACATCGCGGTGGACACTTCCGGCAGCGCATACATCGTGGCGGGGGCCGGGCAGTGGCCGGACAACGGCATGGGCAGCATCGCGGCGAAGCTGAATCCGAGTGGCTCCGCCTTCACCTACTACAACAACGTTCCCTGGTTCCTTACCGCGATCGCGGTGGACTCCCTGGGGAATGCCTACGTGACGGGAGAGTACCCGGGCGTCAGCGGGGCCGATGTGTCCGTCAGCAAGTTCAACGCGAGTGGCTCGGCCCTGCTCTACAGCGTCTCCTTTGGCGGAGGGGACTACGAAATTCCCAGGGATATTGCCGTGGACAGCTCCGGCAATGCGTATGTGGTGGGCTGGACCCAGTCGCCCAACTTTCCTGTGTGGAATGCCATTCAGGCGTCTCGCCCCGGCCCCAAGTCCGCTTTCGTTTCCAAGCTGAACGCCGCGGGCACGGGGCTGGCGTATTCCACCTACCTGGGCAGCTTCGGCTACCAGACCCTGGGTTGGGGCATCGCGCTCGATAATGCTGGCAACGCCTACGTCGTGGGGGAGACCGGGCCCAACTTCCCGGTCACGGCCAGCGCGGCCCAGACGTTCTTCGGAGGGGGTCTGGATGGCTATGTGGCCCGGCTGTCTGCGTCCGGAGGGCTCGCCTATGCCAGCTATCTGGGAGGAAGTGGCAGCGACAGGGCGGGCAGCGTCGCCGTGGACAGGAACTCCGGCACGGCGTACGTGGCGGGGGACACCGAATCGTCCAACTTCCCTGTGACCTCTTCCGCGTTCCAACCCACGTACCGGGGCGGCACGGATGCCTTCATGACGCAGGTGCGCCCCTCGGGCAACGCGTTCTCCTACTCGACCTACCTCGGCGGCAGCGGCGTGGATGTTTGGGGGCGGATCGCGCTGGATGCTTCGCTGAAGGTCTACGTCACGGGCACGACCTTCTCGAACGACTTCCCGACGAACGTGTACGGCTACGGTGGCAGCGCCGACGCCTTCATCACGAGGTTCAACGGGCCGTGAGGCTCCGAAGCGCCTCCCTCCGGTAGGGGATGAATCCCTTCTGGGACGCGTCTCCGGGGACTCCTTTCACCTGGGCACAGGGCCCTGCTTCAGGGCCTTGTGCCGCGTCGCGCGTGACACCGTGAGAGGAGTCCACGATGCTGTCCAGAGGGAGGGCCGCTGAACGTTCAGCGGCCGTGCTCTGGGCCGGGGGTGAGGCATGCGGCAGGTGCTCAAGTGGATGTCATTGGTGGTCCTGGGCTGTGCAGCCACGGCACTGGCCGGAGAGAAGCCCCCGGATGCGGAGCTGCAGCTGCAGGAAGCGCAGACGGCATATACCGAGGCGAAGACACTCTACGACGCGGGCCAGTACGCCGAGGCCGTGGTGCAGGGCGAACATGCGCGGGTGCGGGTAGAGGCAGTGCTCGGGGGCATGCATCCAGGCGTCGCCACCTGCCTGAAGCTGCTCGGCAATATCTACCTGCTTCAGGGAGACTTTGACCGAGCCGAGCCACTGCTACAGCGTGCCCTCACCATCCGGGAAGCGGCCCTCGGCGAGAGCCATCCGGAAGTCGCCCAAGCGCTCCACGACCTCGCCCTCCTCTACCGGCAGCAGGGGTTGTACGGCCGGGCCGAGCCGCTCGACGAGCGCGCCCTCGCCATTCGGGAAGCGGCCTTGGGTAGCAACCACCTCATCGTCGCCGATTCACTCCACGCCCTCGCCAACCTCTACCAGGCCCAGGGGCGCATGGTCGGGCCCGAGCCGCTCCACCAGCGTGCCCTCGCCATTCGGGAAGCGGCCGTCGGCAAGAACCATCCCGACGTCACCTCATCGCTCCACGACCTCGCCCACCTCTACCAGGCCCAGGGGGCATATGGCCGGGCCGAGCCGCTCCACCAGCGCGCCCTCGCCATTCAGGAAGCTTCCGTCGGCAAGAACCATCCCGACGTCGCCTCATCGCTTCACAACCTCACCAGCCTCTACCAGGTTTGGAGGAGTCACTCCTGGGTCGAGCCGCTCGACAAGCGCGCGCTCGTCATTCGGGAAGCGGCCTTCGTCAAGAGTCAGCCCGAAGTCGCCTCATCACTCCACGCCCTCGCCAACGTCTACCAGGCCCAGGGGGCGTACGGCCGGGCCGAGCCGCTCCACAAGCGCGCCCTCGCGATTCGGGAAGCGGCCTTCGGCAAGAACCATCCCGACGTCGCCTCATCGCTTCACAACCTCGCCCTCCTCTACCATGCTCAGGCGTTGTACGGCCGGGCCGAGCCGCTCGACGAGCGTGCCCTCGCCATTCGGGGAGCAGCCTTCGGTAGCAAACATCCCGAAGTCGCTTCATCGCTGCACAACCTCGCCAATCTCTACCAGGCTCAGGGAGAGAATGGCCGGGCCGAGCCGCTCCACCAGCGCGCCCTCGCCATTCGGGAAGCGACCCTCGGCAAGAACCATCCCGACATCGCCTCGTCGCTCAACAGCCTCGCCTTGCTCAGGCTGGCCCAGCATCGCCCCGACGCAGCCGTTCCGCTTTTCTCGCGTGCCTTCGCCGTCTCCGAACAACGCCTGCGCCATGAGGCGCTCGACTTCTCCGAGGCGCGCCTGGCCAGCTTTCTTCAACTCCTGCGCTCCGACGAAGAACGCCTCTATGCCTTGCTGCGTGAGCATCCCGACCTTGTCAGCGTCAGGCGCCTGGCCCTGAGCGCGGCTCTGCTCCTCAAGGGCCGCTCTGTCGAGGAGACAGCCAGTATCTCCCAGGCGATCTACCGGAGCATGGGGGCCGACGGGCGCGTGACCTTCACCAGCAACTCCGGGACTGTCTACCGGGGCCTGCTGGGCGCGGACGAGCGCGAAACCTTCGAGCGCTTGCGAGACCTGCGCACCCAGCAGGCCCACCTCTCGCTCCAGGGCCCGGGTCCCCTTCCTCCGCCGGCCTACCAGCAGCAACTCCAAGAGCTCGCCAGTCAGGGAGATGCCCTCGAAGCCGCCCTCGCCAGGCGCTCCGCGCCCCTGCGCGCGATGCTGACCGTCCCTCCGGCTCCCGCCGACATCGTCGACCGGGTCGCCCAGGCTCTTCCGGGGAACGGGGCCCTCATCGAGCTCATCGCCTACGAGCACCGCCCGCTCCTGCCCGAGTCAGGCCTTCCCGAGCCCCAGCTGCGCTACCTGGCGCTGGTGCTCCTGCCGGACACCCGCATTCTCACCCTCGACCTCGGCCCCGCGGCCCCCATCGACTCCGCTGCCTTGCGCCTGCGAGATGCCCTGGCCAACCGCGATGCTTCCTTCCAGGCTCATGCCCAGGCCCTCTACCGGCTTGCCTTTCAACCGCTGCTCCCACTGCTGGGGAAGGCCCGCCGCCTCTTCCTCTCGCCGGATGGCCAGCTGGCCTTGGTGCCCTTCGCCGCCCTTCACGACGGTCACCACTTCCTCGTCGATACCTTCGACTTCACCTATCTCACCTCCGGCAAGGACCTGCTGCCTCGCCCCCAGCAGCCAGTCCCCGCTTCCACCGTCGTCGTCCTGGCGGACCCGGACTTCAGCGCTCCGCTTCCACCACCCGACCCCTCCCTGACAGCGGCGCGGGTGTCAGCCGAGCGCTCCACCTCCCTCGAGCGCTTCAGCTCCACCCGGCGCGAGGAGCTGGCGCGCCGCGACTGGAACCTCGTCCCACTTCCTGGCAGCCGCCGGGAGGCCCAGACCATCCGGAGGCTGCTGCCCCACGCCCAGCTCTTCCTCGGACCCGAGGCCACCAAGGAGCGGCTGTGGCAGCTGCCTGCTCCCGGCATCCTCCACCTGGCCACCCATGGCTTCTTTCTGGGGGACGCCCCCGCGCCCATGCAGTCCCGCGCCGTTGGCAGCGTCGTTGCGCTGGGGCGAGGTCCCGCTCGCGGCACAGGTGCCGGACCCGCTGCTGCGCGCCGGGCCTTCGTCTTCGCGGG
>JBKGHK010000634.1:0-5885 GCA_046520375.1 Pyxidicoccus sp. 3LFB2 | reverse complement strand
CCCTGGGCGACGAGCCCGGCCACCGTCGCGGCCGCCCACCGGGCCCAGGTCGATGACCCAGTCCGAGCCCTTCATCACCGACACGTCATGGTCCACGACGATGACGCTCGCGCCCCGGTCCACCAGCTCGTGCAGCGCGGCGATGACGTGCCGCACATCCTCGCCATGCAGGCCGGCGCTGGGCTCGTCGATGAGGAACAGCGTGCCCTTCGCGTTGCTGGCCAGCGCGCGCGCCAGCTTCAGCCGCTGCGCCTCGCCTCCCGACAGCGTGGACAAGGGCTGCCCCAGCGGCAGGTAGCCCAGGCCCAGCCGCGCCGCCGGCCCCAGCGTGCGCTGGAGGGCCGCGTCGTCACCGAAGTGCTGGAGCACCTCCGCCACCGTCATCTCCAGCACCTGCGCCACGCTGAAGCCGTGGTGGCGGACGGCGAGCACCTCTTCCTTGAAGCGCCGGCCCCGGCACGCCGCGCACAGCAGGGCCACGTCCGCGAGGAACTGCATCTCCACCGTCTCGTAGCCCTCGCCCGAGCACGCCTCGCACCGGCCCTTGTCCACGTTGAAGGAGAAGTGCGCCGCGGTGAGGCCCCGCACCTCCGCGTCCGGCTCCGCGGCGAAGCGCTCACGCAGCCGGTCCCACGCCTTGGTGTACGTGGCCGCGTTGCCGCGCGACGTGCGCCCCAGCGGGGACTGGTCCACGAAGGTGACGTCCTCCACCGCCTCCATCCCCTCCAGCGCCTCCACCGCGCCCGGGGCCTCCACGTCCTTCACACCCAGCCGCCGCGCCAGGTGCCGGTAGAGCACCTCGTCCATCAGCGTGCTCTTGCCCGAGCCGCTCGGGCCCGTAATCGCGCACAGCACCCCCAGCGGCACGCTGACGGACAGCTCCTTCAGGTTGTGCTCACGCGCCTTGCGCACCACCAGCTCGCCCTTGCGCTGGCGCGGCGTGCGCTTCGTCTCCCCGGTGCCCGCCAGCAGCCGGCCGGTGGGCAAATCAGACTTCTTCGCCAGCGCCTCGGGGGTGCCGTCGAAGCACAGCCGCCCACCCTGCTTCCCCGCGCCGGGGCCCAGCTCCAGCACGCGGTGCGCGGAGCGGATGACCAGCGGGTCATGTTCGATGACCAGGGCGATGTTGCCCCGCTCCGCCAGCTCGGCGATGGCCTCCGTCAGCGGCGGCACGTCGCCCGGGTGCAGGCCCACGGTGGGCTCGTCCAGCACGAAGAGCGCGCCGGTGAGGGATGTGCCCAGCGCCGCCGTGAGGGACACGCGCTGCGCCTCGCCTCCCGACAGCGTGCGCGCGGGCCTGTCCAGCGTGAGGTAGCCCAGGCCCACCCGCTGCAGGTAGCGCAGGCGGCCTGCCAGCTCGCGCCGGGCCAGGTCGCCCTGGCCGGTGGTGGTGCGCAGCGCCTCCAGCCGCGCCAGCGCGTCCGTCAGCTCCAGCCCGTGCCACGAGGGCAGGTCCAGCCCACCCACCCGGTACGCGCGCGCCTGCTCATTGAGCCGCGCGCCGCTGCAGTCGGTGCACAGCGTGTAGGCGCGGTAGCGGGCCAGCAGCACGCGCACGTGCATCTTGTACGTGCGCCCCTCCTGCCAGCGGAACCACGCGCGCACGCCCGGGTAGGCACGGCCGTCGCGGTAGTCGCCCTCGCCCTCCAGCACCAGCTCCTGCTGCTCCGGCGTCAGCTCCGCCCAGGGCTTGTCCATGGAGATGCCGCGCGCCCGGCACCAGCGCTGGAGCATGTTGCGCTCCCACGACGTGGACTGGCCGGACCAGGGACGGATGGCCCCCTTCGACAGGCTCAGCGCCGGGTTGGGAATCACCTTCCCCCAGTCGATGCCGATGGTGCGGCCAAAGCCACGACACGGCGCGCACGCGCCCACTGGCGACTGGTAGCTGAAGAGGCCGGGCCGCGCGGGCTCGAACTCCTTCGCGCACTTCGGACACACCAGGCCCCGGCGCAGGCGCTTGGGCGCGACGCCCGGCAGGAAGGCCAGGGCCTCACCGTCCGCGCGGGCCCACGCGTCCTCCAGCGCCTGCGTCACGCGCGACAGCTGGGCGTCCGAGAGCTTCACCCGGTCCACCACCACGCGCGCCACGCCCGCCGGGTCCGTGGCCTCGGAGGGCTTGAGGGACTCCAGCTCCTTCACCTCGCCCTGCACCATCAGCCGGTGGTAGCCGTCCTTCAAGAGCCGCACCCGCGTGTCCAAAAACGCCGAGGTGTCGGGGATGCGCACCGGGAAGGTGATGACCGCCTGCGCATCCGGGTACTCGCGGATGACGGCGGCCGCCGCCACGCGTGCGTCCGTGCGCACCGCCTCCACGCCACACGTGGGGCACACCGGCACCGCCTCGCGCGTGAAGAGCGCGGAGAGGTACGGCTCCACGTCCGCCAGCGTGGCCACCGTCGAGCGCGAGCTCTTCACCGGGGCACGCCGGTCCACCGCCACCCCGGCCGCCACCGGCTCGAGCGCGTCCATGGGCGGTCGCTCCAGCCGCTCGAGGAACTGCCGGGCGTACGGGCTGAAGCTCTCCACGAAGCGCCGTTGGCCCTCGGCGTACAGGGTGTCCAGCGCCAGGCTGGATTTGCCCGCCCCGGAGACTCCGGTGATGCAGACGAATTCCCCCTCCGCGAGGTCCACGGAGAGGTCCTTCAGGTTGTGCGTGCGGGCGCCAACGAGGTGGGTCTTATGCATGGAGGTCGCAGGTTTAACGACCGGACACTTCGCCGCCAACGACAACTATGACTTTGGTGCAGGAGGACCCCACCCTGGTTGGGTGCCGGGCAGGCGGCTGCTAGAAGAAGAACTTCCCGCCACCCAGGAGGTCACCATGTCCGAGAGCCCCGACAGGACGCCTCCCCGCGATGCGCTGGTGCGGGCCGCCCCGTCCCTGGTGGTGCTGGAGGTGGACGGCCGCACCGCCTCCGGCTTCGTGGCCACCGCCGAGGGCCACCTCGTCACCAGCCTCCATGCCGTGTCGGGCGCGCGCAGCATCGGCGCGGTGATGTCGGACGGGCTGCGCTCGGAGGTGGTGCAGGTGGTGGCGCTGGACGAGCGGCGCGACCTGGCCGTCTTGCGGCTGCCCCTGCCGGACATCGCTCCCGCGCTCTCGCTGTCCACGGGCCCGCTGCCCTCGGAGGGTGACAGCGTCTACGTGCTGCGCGCGGCGAGCGGGCCCGCCCCGGAGGTGCGCTCGCTGGAGGTGCGCGCGGTGCAGGTTCTGGGCGACTGGCTCACCCTGCTGGAGCTGACGCGCACCATTCCCGAGGAGTCCTCGGGGGGCCCGGTGCTGGACTCGCGAGGCGCCGTGGTGGGCGTGGCCACTGCGGCCCTGGCCAATGGCCGCTCGCTGGGGCTGGTGATTCCGGCCCGCTACGTGGTGCCCCTGCTGCACGCCACCGGCACGTCGCCGCTGTCCGTGCTGGAGGGCTCGCGGCGGCGGGCGGGCCGCGTGCGTCAGGTGCCGCAGCACCCGCTGAGCATGCTGGAGGGCGCCTCGCCAAGCACGGTGGAGGCCATCGCCAGCGCCCTGGGGCAGGCCATCAACGTGGGCGCCCCCGCCTACAACCGCGGCGACGTGGAGGCCTGCTACCGGCTCTATGCCCGCACCGCCGAGCAGCTCATCGACGCGCGCGGCGACTGCCCCGGCGCCCAGCGCGCCCTGCGCGACGGGCTGCTGCGCTGCTCGGAGCTGACCGACGCGGATGACCGGGCCTGGGCCCTGCGAGACACCTTCGACGGGCTGCTGGACGTCATCCAGCGCTGGGTGCAGGCACGGCCCACCACGCCCCCGGGACGCAAGCCGCCGCCGAAGCGGTTCCTCAACTAGCGTCCGCTCAGGGCCCGTCCCACCGCACGCGCAGCGCGTAGCCCGAGACCTGCCGCTCCTGCACCTCCACCTCCGGCGACACCCGGGTGCGGCGCAGCACGCCCTCCACCACGCCCGCCACGAAGTCCGGCAGCGGGTCCGGGTCCACCACGCGCACGCGCCACTCACGCGCCTGCACCGGCTCCAGCAGCATCTTCATGTCCTCGCGCCCCGCCTTGAGGTACGTGGGCAGCCGCGTCAGGCAGCGCTCCGTGCCCAGCAGCGGCGCCGCCGTGGCGAAGATGCGCCCCACCAGCGTCTGCGCGAAGCCCTCCACGTACCGGTGCCCCAGGGCCCGGTTGGCGGCCTCTGGCGGCTGCCCCGCGAAGGCGTAGCGCCGGGCCACCCCCAGCGCCGCCCGCCACACCGACAGGGGGTAGTACTCCTGCGCCGCGTCCGCGTCGTAGCCGATGTCGCGCAGCGACTGGGCGAAGCTGCCCGTGGGCTTCAGCGCGTGGACGAACAGGCCCTCGAAGTTGCGCCGGGGAACCTGGACCGGCATGGGCGGCGGCTTCCGAGGCTCCGTTGCCGCCTCGCTCACTCCCCACCGTTCCATGCATTCCCCCCTTCCAACACCCGCGGCACGTGCCGTGCCGGGCCCGCAGTGTACCAGCCCACGGTGTCCATGCCCTCCAGGGCCCCCTCTGCAACGCTCAGGACCCCACACTTTTACAACCTGGGGGCTCGTGCAACGATGAACGCTTGCATGCGAGGAGTCCCATGCGGGTCCTGATTGTCACCCAGGGAGGGGTGGACCTGGCGCCACTGGAGGCCCGTCTCCAGGCGCGTGGACACACGGTGGTCACCGCCGCGCGAGATGCCGACGTACCGGCCACCTGGCGCTCGGGTGCCTGCGCGCTCGTGGTGGTGAACGCCCATGCCCCGGCCACCCCCATCCCCCTGCTGCGCGCCCTGCGCAGCCTGCCCGGGGGCGTGGAGGCCGTGGTGATGCTATTGGGCCCGCGCTCCGCCCTGGGCTCGCTGCACGCGGCCCTGGAGGCCGGCGCGGACGAGGTGCTCGCGTGGCCGCCGGACCCGGCGGAACTGGAGCTGCGGCTGGACCTGGCCGAGCGGCGCTTCACCCGGCGCCATGGGCGCATGGGGGTGCCCACGGGCGATGATTTGCGCGACAGCATGCTGTCGGTGTCGCCGGTGCCCACCTCCATCACCACCCTCACCGACGGCCGGGTGGTGGCGGCGAACGAGGCCTACTTCCAGGCCTTCGGCTACTCGCGCGAGGAGGTCATCGGCCGCACCACCGTGGAGCTCCGTCTCTGGGAGCGCCCCTTCGACCGCTCCCAGGTGGTGGAGCGGCTGCGGCGGCATGGCTCGGTGCGCGGGGTGGACGCGCAGTACCAGACGCGCACGGGCGAGGTGCGGCACACGCTGCTCTTCATGGGGCTGGTCCCCTACGCGGGCTCGCCGCACATCATCTCCTTCTTCCCGGACATCACCCCGCTCAAGCGCGCCGAGGAGGAGCTGCGCCGCTCGGAGGTGAGCTTCCGCACCCTCATCGAGAGCCTGCCCGATTTGGTGACGGTGTTCGGCAAGGACGCGCGCGTGCGCTACGCCAACCTCCAGGTGGCCACCGCGCTGGGCTACACCGACGTGCGCGCGCTGCTCGGCAAGCACCTGTCCGACATCATCCCCCGGGAGGACTTCCCCCTGGCGGAGGCGGTGCTGCGCGTCGGCCGCGCGGCGCCCCAGGAGCAGCGCCTGCTGCGGCGCGACGGCACCTTCCTCCACGTGGAGACCACCCACTTCCCGCTGCCCTTCGACGGCGTGGACTCCATCGTCGCCGTGTCGCACGACCTCACCGAGCGCAACCAGATGCAGTCGCGGCTGCTGCTCGCCGAGCGCATGGCGTCGGTGGGCACGCTGGCGGCCGGCGTGGCGCATGAAATCAACAACCCGCTGGCGTACCTGTCGGCCAACCTCGCCTTCGCCCGCGAGGGCCTGGGCGAGCTGCTGGGGGACGGCGCGCAGGGCCTGGAGCCGCGGCTGGCGGGCTCGCTGTCGGACG
>JBKGHK010000633.1:0-5912 GCA_046520375.1 Pyxidicoccus sp. 3LFB2 | reverse complement strand
CCCATGAGCCCCAGGGCCACGCCCGCCAGCGCCAGCCGCATGCCGCTCGCCCAGCACCATCCGCAGCACCGTCCACGGGCGCGCGCCCAGGGCCATGCGGATGCCAATCTCCTGGGTCCGCTGCCGAGCCGTGTACGCGATGACGCCGGACAGGCCCACGCCGGCCAGCAGCAGCGCCAGCGCCGCGAACAGCGCCACCAGCGTGGACAGGAAGCGCGGGCGCGCCATGGCGGAGGCCACCGCCTCCTCCATCGTCCGCACCTGGGAGATGGGCAGGTTCGAGTCCAGCGCGGCCACCGCCTCGCGCACGCCGGGCACCAGCTGCGTCGGGTCTCCCTCAGCGAGGGCGGCGAACTGGATGAAGTGAAACGTCTCCTGGAGCGCCGGCACGTAGGCCTCCGGCCGCGTCTCCTTGAGCACGCCGCCGTGCCGCACGTTCCCCACCACGCCGATGACGGTGAGCCAGGGCGCATCCGGGTCCGACGAGCCCAGGCGGATGCGCTGTCCCAGCGGCGACTCGGCGCCCCAGACCTCGCGCGCGAGCACCTCGTTCACCAGCACCACCCGCTGCGTGCCCGCCCGGTCCGTCGAGGCGACATCCCGGCCCTGACGCAGCGGAATGCCCAGCGTGCGGAAGTAGCCGGGCGTGACGACCTGATAGCCCACCGAGCGCTCCTCGCCGGGCGCGGCCACGGGCGCTCCCTCACGGTTCAAGACGCGCCACATGTCGTTGCCGCCCAGCGGCAGGTCGGAAATCGCCCCCGCGCTCTTCACGCCGGGCAGCGCCTTCACGCGCTCCAGCAGCTGCTGGAAGAGTGCCGACTGGCGGGCCTCGTCCGGGTACTGCGTCGCCGGCAGCGACATGCTCCAGGTGAGCACGCCCCCGGAGCGGAACCCCAGCTCCACGGACTGCATGTGCCACAGGCTGCGCAGCAGCAGCCCGGCGCTGATGAGCAGCACCACGGCCAGGGCCACCTCGCCCACCACCAGCGCACCGCGCGAGCGGTGACCTCCGGAGAACCGGCCCCCTCCGCCCTGACGGAGCACGCCGTTCAGGTCCGGTGCCGACGACTTCAGCGCCGGGATGAGCCCGAACAGGACACCGGTGCCCAGCGACGTGAGCAGCGTGAAGGCCAGCACCCGTCCATCCAGGCCGACAGCCCCGAGCCTCGGCAGCTCCGGAGGCACGAGGGCCAGCAGCCCTTCCAGGCCCCACAGTGCCAGCAACAACCCGAGCGCCCCCGCGGCCAGCGCCAGCACCAGGCTCTCCGTGAGGAGCTGGCGCACCAGCTGCCACCGACGGGCGCCCAGCGCCAGCCGCACCGTCAGCTCCTGCCGTCGCGCCGACGCTCGCGCCAGGAAGAGGTTGGCCACGTTGGCGCACGCAATCACCAGCACCAGGCCCACCGCCGCCAGCAGCACCCACAGCACGCCCTGCACGTTGCCCACCAGCTGCTCGCGCAGCGGCACCAGCTGGATGCCCGACTTCGCGTTCGTCCCCGGGTACTCGCTTTCGAGCCGCGCGGCGATGGTCGCCATGGCCCGCTCCGCGCCCTCCTTCGTCACGCCCGGCTTGAGGCGCCCGATGACTCGCAGGTAGTTGCCGTCGCGCCACATGCTCGTGTCCTGCGCCGGGTCCGAGCCCAGCTGGGGAATGTCGCGGTGGACGGCCGGCACCCAGAACTGCGGCGGGGTGGCGGCCGAGGCGTGCGAGGGAACGATGGTCGGCCACTCGAAGCGCTCCGGCATCACCCCGATGACTTCGTAGCTCACGTCGTTGAAGCGCACGGTGCGCCCGAGGATGCCCGGGTCTCCCCCGAAGCGCCGCCGCCACAGGCCGTGGCTCAGCACCACCGTCTGCCAGGAGCTTCCGCCTGGCGCGGACGGCTGGAAGGTGGTGCCAAGCGCCGCGGGCGTGCCCAGCACCTGGAAGAAGTTGGCGGACACGCTGCCGCCCCGGACGAGCTCCGGCGTGCCATCGCCTCCGAGGCTGAAGGACACATGGGAGAAGGCGGCCAGCCCCTCGAAGGAGTCGCTCTGTGCGCGCCAGTCGAGGAAGTTCGCGGGCGACACCGTGTGCCGGGACAGGTTCGGACTCTGGCCCCACACCATCGTCAGCCGGTCCGGCTCGGCATAGGGCAGCGGCGCGAAGAGCACCGCGTCCGCGACGCTGAAGATGGCGGTGTTGGCGGAGATGCCCAGCGCCAGCGTGAGCAGGGCCACGACGGTGAAGCCGGGCTGCTTCGCGAGCATCCGCAGTGCGTGGCGAAGCTCCTGGATGAAATCACGCATGCATGCTCCGGGGGTGAGGGCACCCCAGCAATAGCAATGACCGCGCCACCCCTGTCCAGCGCGCCAACCCCTCGGGACTGCACGGCGGGGTGCTGTCCTGCGTGTTCATCCCTGGGAAGCCGCTTCCCATTCCCGGACACGCCGGGCGTACCCCTTGCAACGCGGCCCGGGACACCCCTTTCGCCTCACGTCCTGGTGCCCGCCATGAGCCGACTCCTTCCCCTGCTGCTGTGCCTGTCCCTGCCCGCCCTTGCCGCGCCCTGGGAGACGCTTGCTCCCGGCGTGGAGCTGGCGGAGTTCGACGCGCACCTGAAGTCGTCCCTCGGGGACTCGCGCGTCACCGTGGTGCGGGTGGACGTGGCGCTCCGGCCGGTGCGGCTGCTCAGCGCCGCGGTGGAGGGCCATTCCCTGGAGCCCACGGCGGAGCGATGGGCGGCCCTTCACGGGCTCATCGCCGTCACCAACGCGGGCATGTTCCATCCAGGGGGAGGCCCGGTGGGCCAGGCGCGCACGGAAGGCCGCGAGCTCAATGCCTCCCGCCGCAAGGACTACCGCACCTTCCTGGTGCTTCACCCCAAGGAGAAGGGACTCGCCCCGGCGCGGCTCCTCGACGCGAGCTGCGATGACGTGGAGTCGCTGCTGCCGCGCTACGGCACGGTGCTCCAGTCCATTCGCATGGTGGACTGCAAGGGGCGCAACACGTGGCAGCCACAGCCGCGCGAGTGGAGCACGGCGGCGCTCGGCATCGACGCGAAGGGGCGCCTGCTGCTGCTCCACGCCCGCTCGCCCTACCGCACGCATGACTTCATCAATGTGGTTCAGCGGCTGCCGCTGGGGCTGAAGCGGATGATGTACCTGGAGGGCGGACCGGAAGCCTCGCTCCACGTTGCCGCGCCGGGGCGCACGGTGCGCCGGGTGGGCAGCTACGAGACGGGCTTCAACGAGAATGACGACAACACGCGCTACTGGGCGCTGCCCAACGTGCTCGGCGTGGTGGCGCCGCAGAAGGACGGCCCGAGCCCCTGAGGCGGGTGGGGGCACTGTCACACGGCGTGGCACTTCGTAACGCCGTGTGACACCCCGCCGGGAGGCCCCCAGGGGAGCGGCGCTGGCACGCGCGCTTGCAATGGACGCCGTACACACAGGAGGCGTCCCGCCCATGAAGTCCCGCATCGCTCTCGTCTCGGCCCTGGTGGCCCTGCTCACCGCACCGCTGGGCCTAGCCCAGCCGAAGTCCCCGCCGCCGGAGGCGGAGCTGGACCTGGGGGACTACGAAGCCGGCCAGCCGGTGCTGGCGTACAACCTGGCGGTGGTGCCGCTGCACACGCGCAAGGCTCCGCCGTATGACGACTACACGGTGATTGAGGAGGCGCAGGCGGCGAAGAAGGTCTCCATCCGCGAGCTGGACAGCGACGGCTCGGTGGAAGCGCTGCGGGTGCACAACCAGGACACGCGCCCGCTATACCTCGTGGGCGGGGAGATGCTGCTGGGCGGCAAGCAGGACCGCATGGTGCGGAGCGACGTGGTGGTGGACCCCGGGGAACGCCAGCGGGTGGCGGTGTTCTGCGTGGAGCAGGGCCGGTGGGACGGACGGAACCTGGCCTTCCAGCCGGGCCTGGCGGTGGCGCATCCGGACCTGCGTCGCGCGGCGTTCTTCTCCGAGCAGCGGGCCGTCTGGGGCGAGGTGGAGCGCAAGTCACAGGTGTCGGGCGTCTCCAGTCCGACGGGCACCTACCGGCGCGTGTTCCAGGACGCGGCGCTGCGCCAGCGCATCGGCGGCTATCTGGACGAGCTTCAGACGAAGCTGCCGCGAGGCGAGCGGCTGGCCGGGCTGGCGGTGGCCATCAACGGCGAGCTGGAGGTGGTGGACGTCTTCGACAGTCCGAAGCTGTTCGCGAAGCTGGAGCGGAAGCTGCTGGCCTCCTACGTGCTGGCCGCGCTGGAGAAGCAACCCGGCCGCGCGGGCGACGAGGAGCAGGGCCGAAACAAGGCTCGGGCCTTGAAGAAGGAGCACATCGACCAGTTCGTGGGCGGCGGCGCGACGAAGGACGGCGTGGAGAAGAAGATGTTCCGCGCAAAGGGCAAGGCCGTGCACGGCACCTTTTTCGGGGCGAAGAAGGCCGCCCCTGACAAGAACCCACCGGCTACGGAGCAGGTCCAACAGCGTCGTTGAGCGGCGGGCGCGGCAGGGTGAGGCACCCGACAACCCCACCCAACCACCCCGAGCGCCCAAGCAGGGCCGTGCTAAGGCTTGCCGGAAGAAGGAGGCCTGCCCATGGCTGGAGAAGCAGCGGTGCACTCTTGGGCGTGTTCAACCTTCGCTCACTGCTCATGCGTATTGCTGCTGGTCGTAACGGGCTGTGGCGGCCCCGCCGGGCGCACGCGCGTCACCGGGCATCTGGAGCCAAGGCACTTCCACGACGCTGGCAACCCCGCTGGGCCTTGCATGTGAGAGTTTCAAGAGCAGCTACGGAACCCTGCTGAACAACGTCATCCGGGGTTCACGCGTCCCGACGGTCTGTCACGCCAGGACGACTCCCGTCGAATTTGGCCCCTAGGTCATGCCCTCATCCAATGAACGACTGCTGGCCATCGCTCGGAACTACTGGCGTTCCGACAAGGACCATCACTTCAAGCTCGAGCTCAGTCCCGAGGCGCAGCGGCTTCAGCAGCTCTGGGAGCAGAAGCTGGCACAAGAGGGTCGCTGGGAAGTGCTCCTCGACCGCCTGGAGGCATCGCTTCCCGACTTCACCATCGGAGACGCGACGGCCACCTGCGATGCCGCGTTTCGATGCGCCGTGTATCCGCCCAGAGGCGAGTCACTGCCGCGCTTTCGCTGGGTCGTCGTCGGCTGCATCAGCATCCTCGCGCCTGTCTACTCGGTCTATGGCGTCCGCTACGAGTACTCGGGCGCGACCCGGGTGGGCGAGCAGCTCTACCTCGCCTCGCTGCTCCCCGAAATGCAGGCACCCGCGGACCTCGTCGGAAGAGCCATCGAAGAGGTCTTTGGGTACAGCGCGCTCCCGTATGAAATCGCGGAGACGCCCATTCCCCTCTTCGTGGAACCCCGAGAGCCGCCCCAGACCACGCTCTTTCACGCGCTGTTCACCAGTCAGCCCGAGCGGGTGCCCTGAGCTACCGACGCAGTGGCCCCATACCCGGCTAACCACTTCCCCCCGTGACAGGACTCGCGCCCGGCGCTTCCGCTACACTGCCGACCGTGTCGAGACTCGTGGCGATGTTCGGTCCGTGCAGGGGCGTGGCGCGCGAGCTGGACGCGCCGCTGGTGGTCGGCCGGGCCGCCGAGGGCGGATTGCAGCTCCTCGATGACAAGGTCAGCCGGGAGCACTGCGTCATCTCTCCGGAAGGCGCCGGGCACACGCTGAAGGACCTGGGCTCGCGCAACGGCACGTGGCTCAACGGGCTGCGCCTCCAAGCCCAGACGCCCACGGCGCTGCGGCCCGGGGACCATGTCTCCGTGGGCGAGAGCGTGCTGGTGTACGAGCCGTCCTTCGAGGCGCTGCGCTCACGCGACGGCGAGTCCACGCTGGTCCTCACCCGCACCCGCTCCGAGGTGGCGCGAGGCAGCCAGCCTCCCGGCCCGGACGCGCTGGCACGGG
>JBKGHK010000632.1:0-5914 GCA_046520375.1 Pyxidicoccus sp. 3LFB2 | reverse complement strand
ACGGGCGCCACGGTGGCCCCGGGCACGCCGCTCTTCACGCTGGAGCACCTGGACACGCTGCTGCTGAAGACGACGGTGGCCGAGTCCATGCGCTCGCGGCTCAAGCCGGGCGTCAAGGTGCGCGTGGACTCCGTCGGCGCCCGCACCAGCACGGAGGACGCGGTGGTGCGCAACGTCCTGCCCTCCGCGGACCCGGCCACCCGCCGCGTGCCGGTGGAGCTGGCCGTGCCCAACGCCGAGGGCCGCTTCGTGGCGCACACGCTGGCGCGCGCCGTGCTGCCCATGGGCGAGGCGCAGGCCGCGCAGGTGGTGCCCGGCTCGGCGCTGTCCTCCGCCAACGGGGACCATGTCCTCGTCGTCTCCGGCGGCGAGGTGCGCCGCGTGGACGTGCAGGTGCTGGAGCGCCGTGAGCGCGAGGTGGTGGTGCTGGCCCCGGCCCCGCTGGAGTCCGTCATCGACTACCCGACGCCGGGCCTCGCGCAGGGCACCCGCGTCTCCGTGAAGTAGCCGCTCTCCTTCGCAAGGCCCACCTGGAGCCTCCCCATGCTTCTCAGCGACGTCTCCATCCGCCGGCCCGTCTTCACGGCCATGTTGTCGCTCTGTCTCATCGTCCTGGGCCTCATGGGCCTGGGCCGGCTGGGCACGGACCTGTACCCCGACGTGTCCTTCCCCATCGTCGTGGTGAACACCGTCTACCGGGGCGCGGGCCCGGGCGAGATTGAAACGCAGGTCGTCAAGCCGATTGAAGACGCCGTCGCCGGCATCAGCGGCGTGGACAAGATTCACTCCTTCAGCCGCGAGAACCTGGGCACCGTGGTGGTCCAGTTCAAGCTGACCGCGCCGCTCGACAGGGCGGTGCAGGACGTGCGCGACAAGGTGGCGGGCGTGGCCAACAAGCTGCCCCAGGACGCGGACGCGCCCGTCGTGGGCCGCGTGGACCTGGCCGCCACGCCCATCCTCACCTACGCCGTGTCCGCGCAGCTGCCCTCGCAGGAGCTGCGCCGGCTCATCGACGACCGCATCAAGCCCGCGCTCGCGCAGCTGGAGGGCGCCGCCGAGGTGCGCGTCACCGGTGGCGACACGCGCGAGATTCAAATCGACATCGACCTGGACAAGGCGCGCGCGGCGGGTGTGTCACCGCTGGCCATTGCCCAGCGCGTGGGCGCGGAGAACCTGGACCTGCCGGCGGGCCGGCTCCAGCTGGGCGCCAGCGAGCTGACGGTGCGCTCGCTGGGCCAGTTCAAGAACGTGGAGGAGCTTCGCTCGCTGCCGGTGGCGCGAAGCCGCACGGGCTCGCAGGTGCGCCTGGAGGAGATTGCCACCGTGCGCGACGGCGTGGCGGAGCGGCGCACCCTGGCGCGCCTCAACGGCAAGGACGCCGTCATCCTGGAAATCGTGAAGCAGCCGGGCTCCAACACCCTGGCGGTGAGCGAGGCGGTGAAGCGGGTCATGGCGGAGATGACGCCCGCGGTGGGGCAGGGCTTCGCGGCCACGCTGCTCATCGACCAGTCGGTGCTCATCCAGGAGAACGCCCACGAGGTGTGGGTGGCCCTCTTCTTCGGCGGCGCCATGGCGGTGCTCATCATCCTGATGTTCCTCTTGGACGGGCGCGGCACCTTCATCTCCTCGCTGGCGCTGCCCACGTCCGTCATCGGCACGTTCTTCGCCATGTACGCGCTGGACTACACGCTCAACCAGATGACGCTGCTGGCCCTGTCGCTGGCGATTGGTCTGCTCATCGACGACGCGGTGGTGGTGCGCGAGGCGATTACGCACCGGCTGGAGCAGGGCGAGGACCCGGTGAGCGCCGCGTCCAACGGCACGAAGGACGTGGGGCTCGCGGTGCTCGCCACCACCATGTCGCTGGTGGCGGTGTTCGTCCCGGTGGCCTTCATGCCCGGCATCGTCGGCCAGTTCTTCAAGCAGTTCGGCATCACCATCTCCGTGGCGGTGCTGGTGTCGCTGTTCATCTCCTTCACGCTGGACCCGATGCTGTCCGCGCGGCTGGCCAAGGCGCGCAAGCCGGGCGAGGTGCACCGCGACAACGCGGTGGCCGCGGCGCTGCGCCGCTTCCTGGAGGGCACGGAGCGCTTCTACGAGCGCATCCTGCGCTGGGTGCTCGCGCACAAGTGGGCCACGGCGGGCCTCACCGCGGTGGTGCTGGGGGTGTCCTTCGCCGGGGCGAGCGGGCTGGGCATGGAGTTCATGTCCGCGGAGGACCGCTCGCAGTTCCTGGTGGAGCTGACGCTGCCGGACTCGGCCAGCCTGGCGGAGACGGAGGCGCGCACCGCGCAGGCGGAGGCGCTGCTCGACGGCATCCCCGAGGTGACGGACGTGTACGCCATCGTCGGCAACAACGGCGATGTGAACAAGGCGCGCCTGCGGGTGCTCACGGTGGGCAAGCAGGAGCGCGAGCGGGGCATCCCCGCCATCAAGGAGGAGGCGCGCGGCCGGCTGGCGCCGCTGGTGGCCACGCGGGTCAACCTGATGGACCCGCCGATGCTGGAGGGCCTGGGCGACTACTTCCCCATCATGGTGCGCATCACCGGGCCGGACCTGGTGCGCGTCCAGCAGGAGGCCGAGCGCGTCGCGGGCATCCTCCGCGAGATTCCCGGCACGGCGGACGTGCGGGTGGAGTCCAACCCGCCGAAGCCGGAGATGCAGATTCACATCGACCGGGCGCGAGCCAGCGACGTGGACCTGAACGCGGCGGGGCTGGCGACGCAGCTGCGGCTGGCCATCAGCGGTGACGTGGTGGCGAAGCTGCGCGAGGGAATCACGGAGACGGACATCCGCGTGCGCCTGGCGGAGGCGGACCGCGCCACCCCCGAGCGCGTGCGGCAGCTGGAGGTGTACACGCCCCACGGTCTGCGCCCGGTGACGGACGTGGCGGACGTGCAGCTGCGCGACGGGCCGAGCGTCATCGAGCACGACAACCGGGAGCGGCAGATTGCCGTCTACGCGCAGAAGGGCCCGGGCGGAGCGCTGGGTGACGTGGCGAAGACGCTGAAGGAGCGCGTGGCGGCCCAGCCGCTGCCGCCGGGGTACTCCATCACCTACGACGGTGAGATGAAGAGCATGGACGAGCAGAACGACGCGTTCGGCATGGCGTTCCTGCTGGCGCTCGTCTTCATCTACATGGTGCTGGCGAGCCAGTTCGAGTCCTTCAAGCACCCGTTCACCATCATGGTGTCGCTGCCGCTGGCGCTGGTGGGCGCGCTCTTGGGGTTGGTGGTGACGGGCTACAACCTGTCGATGGGCGCGGTGATTGGCATCATCCTGTTGATGGGCCTGGTGACGAAGAACGCGATTCTGCTCATCGACGGTGCGCTGCAGCACCTGCGTGAGGGGGACACGGTGGACCAGGCGCTGTTGAAGGCGGGGCCGCGCCGGCTGCGGCCCATCCTGATGACGAGCGCGGCCATGGCGATTGGCATGGTGCCCACGGCGATTGGCACGGGCGTGGGCTCGGAGTTCCGCGCGCCCATGGCGATTACGGTGATTGGCGGTGTGATTACGTCCACGTTCCTGACGCTGCTGGTGGTGCCGGTGGTGTTCGCCGCCATGGAGCGGCTGCGCTTCCGGCGCCGTCCCGCCACGGAAGCCGCGGCGTCCGCGCCGGTGCCCGCGGTGGAGCAGGGGCCCGGCCGGGCGGCGTGATTCAGGCGCTGTGAAGCCTCGGGCCCGCGCGGTACTGGCGGGCCGAGACGTTCAGGGGCTGGGGTTCGGAAGGCGTGGGAGAGGGCAGGGGCGCCGGAGCTGGCTGCTGTGGGGGCGGGGGCGTCTCGACGCCCGTTCCCTGTGGCGGCACGGTCGGCGCGGGTGCCTGCTCGGGAGGCGGCGGGGTTGGGAGGGGAGAAGGCGCTGGAGCTTCTCCTCCCCAGGGCGGAGCCTCCGCCACCACCTCGCCCTGGGGCGTCACCGCGTACTCGTACCACCAGTCGAGCACCCTCCCGCTCGGGCCTCCGCAGCGGTCGAAGCGCTGCTCGAGAACGACGAAGTACAGGCCTGATGTCGGTTCCTTGAAGACGACGGCATTCAGGCCCTGCTCGGGGCTGGAACATCCATTGAAGAGATGCGGGAAGGGGTTCCGCTTCACCATCTCTCGAACGGCGGCAGCCGCGGCGAGCGCGGCTCCTGCCTCCATGGATGGTGCAACGAGCTGGGTTGTGGACTCGTCGGGCCACTCAATCTGCCTTCTGGCGGAGGCTGGCCGGATACACCCGGTGCCGACGAGCAGCAGGAACGGCAACACTCGCTTCATGGACGCCCTGCCTCCGTCGCCGCCGGTCCTGGACCCAGGCTCCGTGTTCCATCAGTAGATGACGCGTCACTTCCCCGCGTACAGCGGCATCATCGCCTCGACGATGGTGCGCATGAGGCCCTGGCCTTCAGGGGTGTCCGGGCACAGGCCGCCCCAGGCGAGCGTGAGGCGCTCGGCCACGGGGCGCCAGTACATGCGCCCGCGCATGCGCACCGGCTCGTAGCTGGTGCGCCCTCCGGCGAGGTAGTCCTCCTCCGGCACGCCGAACAGCGCGTAGTACGTGAGGTCCGGCGCCTGCGCATCCTCCAGCCGGTGCAGGCCGCTGGGGATGAGGCACGTCACGTCCGCCAGGTGCCACGCCCCCTCGCGGCCCTGCGCCACGTCCAGCACCTCGAAGCACATCCGCGAGGCGGGACAGCCCAGCTCCCCCGCCGTGAGGAAGTTGTAGTCGAGCTGCGGCACCTCCAGCATCTCGTCCACGTGCGGTGAGCCGTCGCGCCGGAAGCCCCACGGGCTCCCATCCCGCTTGTACGAGCGCACGCCATACGCCCCGTAGAAGGTGTTGTACCAGGGGCTGTGCGGGTTGAAGTACTCCGAGCACCCCGCGCCCGCCCCGAAGTCGCCGATGGTGAAGGCCACCAGCAGGTCGAACATCCGCTTGGTGTCGAACGCGACGAAGGGCTCATGCGCCACCGCGCCAATGGAGCCCGGCACCGCGGGCACCGGCGTGGGGATGCCCGCCTCCTCCAGGAAGTTCGTCTTGCCGGGCGTGGGTGTGGCGTTCATGGCCATGATGGCCAGCTGGCGTTGCAGTCCCATGGGATTCGTTCCCCCTCTCCGCACATCCTACCGGACCGGGGTAGAGTCGGGCACATGCCGGAGAAGCTCGTGTTCGAGCACACCTTGGAGGGCCTCTTCGTGCGAGGTCTGGTGGGGCGTGTCACCCCGGTGCTCCGCGAGCGCTTGAAGGAGGTGGGGGTGGACCTGGACCGCAAGCTCCAGCCCGCCTACGGCTTCGACACGTGGTGCTCCGCGGTCCGCGTGGCCGCGCGCGAGCTGCACCCGGACGTCCCGGACGCGGTGGGCTATGGCCTGCTCGGCGAGCGGATGGTGGACGGCTACCGCGAGACGGTGCTGGGCCGCGCGGCCTTTGGCGTGATTCAGCTGCTGGGGCCCCGGCGGGGCGTGAGCCGGGCGCGGCAGATGTTCCGCTCGGGCAACAACTACACCGAGACGCGCCTGGAGGACGTGGCCCCCACCGAGGTCGTCCTCTGGATGAACGAGGCGGGGCCCATCCGCTACTTCACCCGGGGCGCGCTGCTCGCGGGCCTGCGCGCCACGGGCGCTCGCCAGCCCGAGGTGCAGGTGGAGGGCTTCACCGAGGACCACGTCACCTACCGGCTCACCTGGCGTGGAGCCTGAGGCACGGGACACCGGCGCGCCGCGGCTGCTCGCGGTGGACCTGGGGCTGCGCTCGGGGCTGGCGGTGTACGGGCGCGACGGGCGGCTGTGCGAGTACCGCTCGCAGAACTTCGGCTCGCAGTCGCGGCTGAAGCGCGCGGTGCCGTCGGTGCTCCACGGGGTGGGGCCGCTGGCGTGGCTCGTCCTGGAGGGCGGCGGGCCGGTAGCGGACGTGTGGGAGCGCGAGGC
>JBKGHK010000631.1:0-5918 GCA_046520375.1 Pyxidicoccus sp. 3LFB2 | reverse complement strand
GGCGCACCGGCTCCGGCGGGGGACGCACGGGCTCCGGAGGCGTGGCCGCGGGCATGAAGCCCACCACCGTCTTCTCCGAGTCATCCAGCGAGTCCAGCGCGTCGTCCGCGTCCGTGCCCAGCGAGTCCAGCGAGGAGAAGTCCTCCTCCACGCCTTCCACCACCGCCTCGGGCGGGGCGACGACGGGCTCCTCTTCAATCGCCGGCTCGCTCTCGGGCGCGGCCATGTCGCTGAAGGCCGCGTCGAGGTCCAACTCCTCGCCCTGCACCGCGGCCTCTTCGCCGGTGTCGACGGAGATCTCCTCGCCGAAGTCCGCCGTCATCGGCTCATCGCCGAGCGCGTCCAGCGTGAGGCTCTCGTCCACCACGTCCTCGGAGGCGGATAACTCCGGGAAGCCGATGATCGCGCCCACGCGCTCCACGAGGAGGTTGGGGTCCACCGGCATGGCGACGTACTCGTCCGCGTGCGCCTTCAGCTTGCGGTGCTGCGCGAAGCCGCCCGGGTCGCCGACGATGACGATGGGGACGTTCTTGAGGTCGTCGTCCTTCTTCAGCTTGCCGCAGATGAGGTAGCCATTCTGCCCCGCGGACAGGTCCACGGCCACGACGACGAGGTCCGGCCGGTCGCGGCGGATCTGCTCCACGATGCCCTTGCCGTCGGCGGTGTCCTCCACCGTGAAGCCCCGGCCTTCCAGCGCGGGACGCAGCGTGGCGGCGAGGGCGGAGTCGCTCTTTTCGACGATCAGGATTTTCTTGGACATGAAGGGACGGCCCGTCCTGCAATGCGGCGAGTGCGGCGCGCAGGTGAGCGCCACACTGGCGGCCGCGCGCGAGGGAAAGCTTCGCTGTCGAGGCTATCGGCCATGCAGTGGACCGTCAAATCTCGGGCCAGACGGAAATCCGCCCGCTCACCGAGCGGGCAGGCATCCTGCTGACGAAGGATTTTCGACAGTCCGCGAGGCCCTGGGCTCAGCGGGGGTACGTCACCGGCTCGATGGAGAGCGGAGGCCGGGAGTACTGGGGGCGGGGCGCGGGCGGATGCGAGAAGAGCGGCTCCTCGGCTTCCGTGCCCTGCGACTTGCGGGCGAGGGTGGCGCCATTGGCGCGCTCGTCGAGCATCCGGCGGATGTCGTCCTCGTCCATGTCGGTGACCATCTCGTAGACGATTTCGTCATCCCGCCAGGTGACGACGTTGTAGCCCTGCGCGGAGTCCACCTCGACGGCCTTCAGCGACTGGACCTTCGGGGGGCCCGCCTCGTCGTCCGGGACGACGAAGACACTGAGGCGGCGGCTGGGCTCGCCCTCGTTCTCCGGCAGCGTCTCGTAGCTGATGAGGGCGACTTCCTTGCCATTGAGGATGGAGATGCGGCCCCCCATGGGCTTCGCCTTGGGCAGCTGCGGGACGGTGACGCGCGGGTCCACCTTGTCCTTGAACCACTCCTCCATCTGCTCGGGCGTGGCGGAGGCAATCTCGAAGGGCAGCACCTTGTTGTGGCGCTGCACCGCCTCGCGGCGCGCCAGCCGGGTGCGCTGCTCGGACTGGTAGGTCACCCAGCCTCCGCCCACCGTCACCACGACCAGGGCCATGGCGCCCGCGCGCAGCCACACGCCGTACTGGGCGCGCCGCTGCTCCTGCTTGAGCCCCACCTGGATGCCGGCCCGCAGCGACGCGGGCGCGCGCATCCCCTGGACGGAGTGACGCGCGGCGCGCCGCAGCGCCTGCTGCATCTGCTTCTCGGTCTCCACGCGGCGCCGGCACCCGGCGCAGCCAGAGAGGTGGGCTTCGATATCCATCCGCTCCTCGGGCTGGAATTCGCCGTCGAGGTAAGGATAGAGGAGTCGATCGAGTTCCTGGCAGATCATGGGAGCGCGGGAGGAACCTGTTTCTACCCGGTCTTCTTCCTGTTCCGATACTCTTCGAGGTCCGCGGGCGCGGTCACCGGCTCACCGTCGTGCCGGAATACACCCTGACCCACCGCGTACTCGCGCAGGTTCTTCTGCAGGAGCTTGCGGCCGCGGAACAGCCGGCTCATCACCGTCCCCACCGGGCACTCGAGAATCTCGGCGATCTCCTTGTAGGAGAACTCCTGGAGGTCCGCGAGGATGACCACCAGCCGGAAGTCGATGGGCAGCGCGTCGATGGCGCGCAGCACGTCGTCCGACAGGAGCCGGTCGAAGAAGTACTGCTCGGGGTTGGCCGCGAAGTCCGTCGCGTCCCGGCTCACGAAGCGCTCATGCACCGCCTCGCGCTCCACGCCCTCCACCACCGTGCGCTCCTTCACCTTGCGGCGGTAGCGGTTGATGAAGGTGTTCGTGAGGATCTTGAACAGCCAGGCCTTGATGTTGGTGCCCCGCTCGAACTTGTCGAAGAAGCGGTACGCCCGCATGCAGGTGTCCTGCACCAGGTCCTCCGCGTCGCGCTCGTTCTTCGTCAACCGCAGGGCGGCCGAGTAGAGCGGGTCCAGGTGGGCCAGCGCCAGTTCCTCGAATTCCTGCTTCGTTCGGTTGGGTTGCCTGAAGTCCAACATATCCCGCCTTCCAAGGGCCCGAAACAATTGGGGAATGAGTTGTCGCCTGCCCATCAATGTATGCACGGGAACAGAAGCAGCAACAGCACCATCCCACTGACACCCGCCCGCACGCCCGCTTCGGGAACACCAGACGCCGGCCGGGGGAACTTATTCCCCACTAGAGATAACGAGTGGGGAGGCCGGATGTCGCCATCCGAACCTCCCCACCGGGCGCTGCCTGGTTACCTGCCTGCTGTGCTGCCGGGAGTCCTACTTGCGACCGAAGGCGTCCATGATGGGCATGTAGTCGTAGCCCATGTCCTTCGCGACGGCCTCGTAGGTGACGTGGCCGTTGTAGGTGTTCATCGCACGGGCCAGGGCGCGGTCGGCCTTCACGGCCTCGATGAGGCCCATGTCGGCGATCTTCCGCGCGTACGGGCGGGTGGTGTTGGTGAGTGCGTACGTGGACGTCTGCGGCACCGCGCCGGGCATGTTGGCCACGCAGTAGTGGACCACGCCGTGGACGGTGAAGGTCGGGTTGTCGTGGGTGGTGGGCTTGCACGTCTCGATGCAGCCGCCCTGGTCCACGGCCACGTCCACCACCACGGAGCCGGGGCTCATCTCGGCGATGAGGGCCTCGGAGACCAGCTTCGGGGCCTTGCCACCGGGGATGAGCACGCCGCCGACGACGAGGTCGGACTCACGCACGGACTTGGCGATGCTCTCCGTGTCCGAGGCCAGCACGCTGACGCGGCCGAGGAACACGTCGTCCAGGTAGGTGAGGCGCTCCAGGTTGACGTCGAGGATGGTGACCTCGGCGCCCATGCCCACCGCCACCTTGGCGGCGCACAGCCCCACCACGCCACCGCCGATGATGGTGACGCGGCCGCGGCGCACGCCGGGCACGCCGCCCAGGAGGATGCCCTTGCCACCGTGGGCCTTCTCCAGGCACGCGGAGCCCACCTGGATGGACATCTTCCCGGCCACCTCGGACATGGGCTTGAGCAGCGGCAGGCTGCCGTCATCCAGCTGCAGCGTCTCGTACGCGACGGCCGCCGCCTTCTTCTTGATCAGCGTCTTGGTCAGCTCCGGGTCGACGCCGGCCAGGTGGAAGTACGTGTAGATGATCTGGTTGGGCTGGATGCGCTCGTACTCGGGCGCAATCGGCTCCTTCACCTTGACGATCATCTCCGCGCGCTTCCAGACCTCGTCCGGGGTGGCGACGAGCTGCGCGCCCACGCGCTGGTACTCCGAGTCGGGGATGCCGGAGCCAACGCCGGCGTTCGTCTCGACCAACACCGTGTGGCCCGCGCTCGTGAGCGCGCGCACGCCCGCCGGAACCATGCCGACGCGGTACTCACGGGTTTTGATCTCCTTGGGAACTCCGACGATCACGACTGCCTCCAGAGGGGTGTCTTGAAATTGCGCGGACCCTATACAAAAGCCGGGGGGAATCAAGGCGCGCCTGGAAGCCGGCTGCATGCCTCCGGTGAGCCGGAATAACCCCGGCGTATGACGCGCGGCGTTGAGTGCGATGTGGCTGGCGGTGCTTCGGCATCGAAGAAAAGCCCCGCCGGTGGTAGTTGACCAAGGCATGAGTTCCGCACCGAAGCTGCTGTTCGCCGACCCCAAGGGCCGGGTGATGGAGCACCCGTACCTGCTCGCCACCCTGCGCAGCGGGGAGGAGCTCGTCCCGCCGCAGGACAAGCCCATCCCCCTGCCGTCCGCCGGGCGCCTCGTGCACCTGCCGGGCCGCCTGCCGGTGGGGCTCCACCCGGAGACGGGTGAGCTGGAGCTGGTGCGGGAGATGAAGGTGGGCGGCAAGAGCTTCGTCCCCAACGCGGTGGGCGCGCTGCTGCCGCCGGGCTACACCCGCACGTTCCTCCCCGGCGAGGTGAAGGGAAGCGGGCCGGTATTGCCGCAGTGGGCGTACACCGCCGCGGCGTGGGTGGGCGAGGGGCCGGTGGCCTGGGCCATCCACACCGACCGCCGCTCGCATTGGGACCCGGAGCGCTACTCCACGCCGGAGATGAAGGCGCTGGTCGACGCGCACATGGAGCGCTTCCCGAACAACCGCGTGCTGAAGCAGCTGAAGACGTGCGCGCTCATCTACCGGTGCTTCACGTCGCAGAACACCTTCTACCTGCGCGACGAGGCGGCCATCCCCGCGTCCGTCATGTGCAACGCGCGCTGCGTGGGCTGCATCTCCGACCAGCCCGCGGACGGGCCGCCCGCCTCGCACGAGCGCATGGACGACGGGCCCACCGGCGAGGAGATGGGCCAGATTGGCCTGTACCACCTGCAGCACGCCCCGGGCCGCACCATGGTCAGCTTCGGCCAGGGCTGCGAGGGCGAGCCGCTCACGCGCTGGAAGCAGATTGCCGAAGCCATCCGCTACATGCGCGCGCACAGCACGCAGGGCTCCATCAACATCAACACCAACGCCAGCCTCACCAAGGGGCTGGAGGCCCTGTTCGACGCGGGGCTGGACGCCATCCGCGTGTCGCTCAACTCGGCGGTGAAGGACCTCTACGAGGCCTACTACAAGCCGGTGAAGTACGGCTGGGAGGACGTGGAGGCCTCCATTGCCCTGGCGCGTGAGCGCGGCGCGTACCTGGCGCTCAACCTGCTGTTGTTCCCCGGCGTCACGGACCGAGAGGGCGAGGTGAAGGCCCTGGAGCGGCTGGTGAAGAAGTACCGGGTGGACCAGGTGCAGACGCGCTCGCTGTGCATCGACCCGCTCCAGTACCTGGAGGTGGCGCGGGACAAGGGCGCGGGGGGAGAGCCGGTGGGCATCCGCACGCTGCTGCAGCGGCTGAAGGCGGCGCGGCCGGGGCTCGTCATCGGCAACTTCGCGCGCGGCCTGGACGAGCGCGAGAACGCCGCGAGCCGGGGGTAGGGCAGGGAAGGGAAGGGCGGGGCCAGGACAGCGGCCCCGCGCGGCGCCCCGGGGCTACTCGTTGCTCGGGGGCAGCAGCTCCTTGGCCACCATGTTGCCCATCACCGCGTCCTTGGGGATGTAGCCGTCGGCGCCCGCCTCGCGGCAGATGCGCTGGAGCTCCTCGACATTCTCCCCGGAGCACAGCAGCACCTTGATGCCCTTGAAGAGGCTGTTGCTCTTGATGAAGCGGCAGAACTGCTCGCCATTCACGTTGGGCATCCGCACGTCCAGCAGCACCAGGTCCGGACGCGTCTGCTTCTTGAGGATGATCTTCGTGGCCTTGTCCGCGGTGTCGGCCACGTGCACCTCGAAGCCCTTGGACACGAGGTCCGCTTCGATGATGCGGGCCGTCATCTCGCTGTCATCCACGATGAGGATGCGCGGCTTGCGGCCTCCCGTGCTGGCCACCGGCTTGAGGCCCGTCGAGGCCGCCGGAGCAGCGGGAGCCTGGGGCGCGGCGGCAGCGGC
>JBKGHK010000630.1:0-5981 GCA_046520375.1 Pyxidicoccus sp. 3LFB2 | reverse complement strand
ATGGGCTGGGGCCTGCTGCGGTACGTGGCCCGGGACGCGGCGCTGGCGTGGCGCGTGTCGGGGACGACGTGGCACAGCCCGTGGCCGCGAGGACGAGTCCCTGGAGCACGGTGCGACGGGGAAGGACGGGCATGGCGAGGGGCTCCCAGCGCGAGGCGCACGCAGGTTACCAGCGCCCGTCCCTCACGCGAGCGTCAGCCGTGACAATCCAGCGGGCCGTCGCTCGTCCACGCGCGCTGGAGCATCAGCGAGAAGGCGGTGAGCACCACGGCCTCGCGCTCCTCGGCGGACAGCTCCGGCGCCATCCACAACTGCATGGGCTCGAGCACCTGGAGGGAGGCGACCGGCTGCTCACCGCGAAGCAGGTGGAACCCCAGGTACGGCACCGGCAGGCCTTTTTGCTGCTCGTTGGTGCTCTCCACCCGGAGGTTCACCGCGCCCACCTGGGCCTGGCCCTGGACGATGGGCGCGTGCGTCGCCTTGCCCTCCATCCGCCGGGTCTGCGTGAGGTCCAGGCGCCCGCCTCCCTCCAGTCGGCAGTTCACCCGGTTCTGGCTGGTGGACAGGCCCATCGCGCTCTTGCCCGACATCTGCTCCTCGCACTCCACCTTCACCGGCGTCTCGCGCGCGGTGGAGGCCAGCGTGAAGCGGTAGGCGGCGTTCGCGCCACAGGCGGTGAGGCCGCTGCCCAGGGAGCCTCCGCGCGTCCAGTCCACCGAGTCCAGGTCGTAGCGCGCCGAGAACTCCGCCACCTTCAGCGTCCCCTCCTGCCGGCTGCCCTTGTCCTGCTGGATGGGGAGCGGCTGGGACTGGCGCTCCAACGACTCCGGCACGCCCAGGCGCAAGGGGCTGCACGCCGTCAGCCCACCTGCGACCAGCCCTGTCACCAGCACACCCACCTTTTGCATCCACTGCATGGCTTCATCCTCCGAGGGCCGGCGCCCGGGCCGCGCGGCCGCTGTCGGCGAGGATACGCAGGGAGCCCCGGCCCCTGGTCGTTGGGGGCCCCCTGCCCCCGGGAGTCACACCGGGAGCAAAGGCTGGTGACCAGGGAGGCAGGCGGCCCACGCGGCCGGGACGGCAGACGAGCGACTTCGGGTATGCTCCCACCCCCATCAGGACCCGTGAGGGCGGGTCCGCTGGAAACTCTCAATCGGGCCCCGCTCGAAAGGCACACGCACATGAAGCGACTGGGAAAGGTCGGTCTGGTCCTCGGAGTTCTCGCCCTGGGTGGCACCGTCGGATGTACCGACGAGAAGGCGGAGGCCGCCAAGGCGCACCGCATCACCGGCAGTGACCACATGAGCAAGAAGGAGTGGAAGGAGGCGGCCGCCGCGTACGCCCTTTCGCTCGAGGCCGACCCCAAGCAGGAGAAGGTCTGGGAGAAGAAGGCCTTCGCCCACATGCAGGTCGGTCAGATGGCCGAGGCCTCCCAGGCCGTGATGAAGATCATGGAGTTCAAGACCACGACGGCCGAGAAGGCCGAGGTCCTCCGGACGCTCGCCAGCATGCACATGCAGGGCGGCACGACGGAAGACGCCGAGAAGTACTTCAACGAGGCGCTGAAGCTCGACCCGAAGGACGAGGCGTCGCTCGGGTGGATTGCGGAAATCTACGCGCAGCGCGGCGGCGCCCGCTCCATGACGGCGCCCATCGTGAAGGCGGACCTGGAGAAGTCGCTGAACTATTACGACCAGGTGCTGGCCATCAACACCAACTCCGCCCCCACCTACCTCAACAAGCGCGTCGTCATGGGCCGCCTGATGGAGTACGAGCGGCAGCAGAAGGAGATGGCGCTGTCCGAGGCCGCGGAGAACGCGAAGGACAAGGCCATCGTCGCCGAGGCCAACGCCCGCGCCGAGGCGCACCAGAAGCGCATGGACGAGTTCCAGGTGCAGTTCGCGGAGATGACCAAGAAGTTCAGCGAGGCCCAGAAGGCCGCCAAGGCCGCGCCCCAGGCGTCCAACAAGCCGTAGTCGTCACGCCGCACCAGCAACACCGAGGGCCTGGGACCGCGAGCCGGTGCCAGGCCCTTCGCTTTTCGAGTGTCCACTCATCGAGCCTTGCAGAATTCTTCCTGCCTCCCGCCCCGGGCCGGCTCTACGCTTTGAGCCTCAACAACCAGTCTGGGAGAAGGCGTATGGACATCCGCGCAGCGGTGGCGCTCGAGGCGGGCAAGCCCCTGAGCATCGAGACGGTGCACCTGGAAGGGCCCAGGGCGGGCGAGGTGCTCGTCGAGCTGAAGGCCACCGGCATCTGCCACACGGATGAGTTCACCCTGTCGGGGAGCGACCCGGAGGGGCTGTTCCCCGCCATCCTCGGCCACGAAGGCGCGGGCATCATCGTGGACGTGGGCCCGGGCGTGACGTCGGTGAAGAAGGGCGACCACGTCATCCCGCTGTACACGCCGGAGTGCCGGCAGTGTAAGTCGTGCCTGTCGCGCAAGACGAACCTGTGCACGGCCATCCGCGCCACGCAGGGCCGGGGGCTGATGCCGGACGGCACCAGCCGCTTCCGCCTGGGCCGCGAGCCGGTGCACCACTACATGGGCACGTCCACCTTCGCGCAGTACACGGTGCTGCCGGAGATTGCGGTGGCGAAGATTCGCGAGGACGCCCCCTTCGACAAGGTCTGCTACATCGGCTGCGGCGTGACGACGGGCATCGGCGCGGTGGTCTACACCGCGAAGGTGGAGGCGGGCGCCAAGGTGGTGGTGTTCGGCCTGGGCGGCATCGGCCTCAACGTGGTGCAGGCGGCGCGCATGGTGGGCGCGGACCAGATTGTCGGCGTGGACATCAACCCCGCGCGCAAGGCCATGGCGGAGAAGTTCGGCCTCACCCACTTCGTCAACCCGAAGGAGGTGGAGGGCGACCTGGTGCCGTACCTCGTCAACCTCACGGGCGGCGGCGCGGACTACAGCTTCGAGTGCATCGGCAATGTGAACACGATGCGGCAGGCGCTGGAGTGCTGCCACCGGGGCTGGGGCGAGAGCATCATCATCGGCGTGGCGGGCGCGGGGCAGGAAATCAAGACGCGGCCGTTCCAGCTCGTCACGGGGCGCGTGTGGAAGGGCAGCGCCTTCGGCGGCGCGCGCGGCCGCACGGACGTGCCGAAGATTGTCGACTGGTACATGGAGGGGAAGATCAACGTCGACGACCTGATTACGCACACGCTGGCGCTGGAGGACATCAACAAGGGCTTCGACCTGATGCACCGGGGCGAGTCCATCCGCAGCGTGGTGAAGTACTCATGAGCGCGGCCCCCACCCTCCTGTCCGAGCACCGCTGCTTCGGCGGCACCGTCGGCTTCTACCGCCACGCGTCCGAGGCGTGTGGGGGTGACATGCGCTTCGGCGTCTTCGTCCCGCCCCAGGCGCGGGAGCGGAAGGTGCCGGTGCTCTACTACCTCGCGGGCCTCACCTGCACGGAGGACACGTTCCTCATCAAGGGCGGCGCGCAGCGACTGGCGGCCCAGCTGGGGGTGATGCTGGTGGCCCCGGACACCAGCCCGCGCGGCGCGGGCTACCCGGGCGAGGCCGACGCGTGGGACTTCGGCGTGGGCGCGGGCTTCTACCTGGATGCCACGCAGGCGCCGTGGTCCGCGCGCTACCGCATGGGCACGTACGTCACGAAGGAGCTGCCGGCGCTCATCGCCGCGCACTTCCCCGCCCGTGAGGACCGCGAGGGCATCTTCGGCCACTCCATGGGCGGGCATGGCGCGCTGGTGTGCGCGCTGCGCCAGCCGGGCCGCTACCGCTCCGTGTCCGCCTTCGCGCCCATTGCCGCGCCCATGCGCGTGCCGTGGGGACAGAAGGCGTTCCGGGGCTACCTGGGCGAGGACACCGCGGCGTGGCGCGAGTACGACGCCACCGAGCTGCTGCGGGCGTCGAAGACGCGGCTGCCGAAGCTGCTGGTGGACCAGGGGACGAGCGACAAGTTCCTCCAGGAGCAGCTCAAGCCGGAGCTGCTGCGCGAGGCCTGTGAGGCGGTGGGCCAGCCGCTGGAGCTGCGCATCCACGAGGGGTACGACCACGGGTACTACTTCGTCTCCACGTTCATGGAGGACCACCTCCGCCACCACGCGGCGGCGCTGAACGCGTAGCTCGCGGGGCCCGGTGACAGTTCCGACCCGGGGCGGTGTTCCACTCCCGACGCCGGCAGCGACGGCGAACTTTTCGGGAGTGGGAACATGCGCATCGCGAACCAGGGACTGTGGTTGGGCTTCACGCTGCTGGCGGCCGTCCTTTCGGGCTGCATGGACGGGCCGTACGTGGAGGGCAGCGGGCGCCTCATCGAGGAGGAGCGGCCGGTTGCCGACTTCGTGAAGCTGGAGGTCGAGGATGGCATCGAGGCCCGGGTGCGGGTGGAGCCGGGCCAGCCGGCGAAGCTGCGCGTCACCGGCGATGACAACCTGGTGGAGCTGGTGCGGACGGAGGGCTTCGGTGGAAACCGGCTCAGGGTGTCCTTCCGCGAGCATGCCGTCGGGGACTGGGACTCCCACAACCCGCTGCGCGTCGAGCTGACGGTGCCGCGCCTGGAGTCGGTGGTGCGCTCGGGCGGCGGGACGATGGACGTGGCGGGGACGGTCGACGCGGAGTCCTTCGAGGTGGACGTGAGCGGTGGGAGCCGGCTGCGGGTGAGCGGACTCGACACCGCGCGGCTCGAGGTGGAGATGAGTGGGGGCTCCCAGGTCATCCTGGAGGGCGAAGCCACCCACGTGACGAGCACCCACTCCGGTGGGAGCGTGCTGCACGGCCGCGAGCTCTCCGCGCGCGAGGCCCACCTGACCTCCAGCGGCGGGAGTGTGGTGTCGATGCGCGTCTCGGACGCCCTGGAGGTGACGGCCTCGGGCGGAGGGCGGGTGAACATCATCGGCCAGCCCGCCGTGCGCTCGAAAGAGCTGAGCGGGGGCGCCACCCTCACGTTCGAGTAGCGCCCGCGAGTGACGGTGGCGGGCGGAGGGCTACCGCCTCCGCCGGCCGCCTCCGCCGAAGAGCACGAGCAGCACGCCGCCCGCGAGGGCCGCGCCTCCGCCCGCGATGTACAGCGTGGTGCGCTCGGTGTTGCGGCCGGTGAAGACCTCGGTGGCCCGCTCCGCGAGCGAGTCCCGTGCTTGCAGCCCGGTCCACAGCAACACGCCCCCCGCGACGGCGAGCATTACTCCGATGAGCCGGACGAGTCCCACGGTGCCTCCTTGAGGTGCGCGGGGAGCATAGCCGCTCCACGCGCGTCCTCGGTGGCGGGAATGAGCCGGGTGCCTGATTCGAGGATGCGGTGCGCCAGGAGCATCGCCGCGTCACGCCGGTCCTCGTGGGAATGAGCCGGGCACCCAATCCGCGGATGGAAACCCGATTCACTCCAGAGCGTGCGCCCCTGAGGATGGGGCAAGCGCCCATCCTGGGAATCCGGCCAGGAGCCGGGGTCGCGCCTGGCCGGGCCACACCGGGAAATGAGCCGGGCGCCCACTCCTCGTCCGTAGAAGAGGAACAGGCGCCCGAGGTGCTTCGCACTTCAGAGCCGCGACGGACTCAGCGCTTCCGGCGCGCTGGCGTCTTGCTCTTCGCCTTGCCACCCGTGGCGCGGGGCTTCGCCGACTTCGCGGCCTTGGCTCCACGCGCCTTCGCGGGGGCCTTGGCCTTCGCCGTCTTCGCCGCCTTGACCTTGGGAGCCTTCTTCGCGGCCTTCTTCGCGGTCTTGGCGGCCGCCTTCTTCGTGGCCTTGGCGGTTGCCTTCTTGCGCGGCGCCGCGGCCTTCTTGGCTACGGCCGTCTTCTTCCGCGCCGCCGCCTTCCGCTTCGGAGCCCGTGCGGCAGCAGCCGCCTCCAGCTCCTCGCGGATGGTGGGCACCTGCTCGGACGCCTCGCTCACGCGCTCGGGCGCCGGCCTGACCGTGGGGCTTGCGGCAACGGCGGGCCGCGTCTCAGGCGCCTCGGGCCGCGCGGTGGCGGCAGGACGCGACACGGGCGTGGCCGAGACGTCCGGG
>JBKGHK010000062.1:0-25052 GCA_046520375.1 Pyxidicoccus sp. 3LFB2 | reverse complement strand
CTCCGTCGCGCCAGCCCCGCGTCCCGGTGCACGTACGCGCCGGACACCTGCAGCACCACGGCTGGTCGGCCACCGGCGAGCAGCACCCGCTCCGCTCCTACCTCCGCCCGTGCGCGGAAGGACGTGCCGCCCTCGAAGCCCAGGCTCCACCCGGCCAGCCCGGACGCGCGCAGCGCCCACAGTCCGTCCGCGGACTCCAGCCCCATGTCGAGCATCGCCGTGGTGAAGGGCGACACCGTGTGCTCCACGCCGTCGCGAGTGCGCCGAAGCGTGTGGCTCGCCATGGGGCCCACGCCCAGCCACACCCGCGCCGTCTCCGAGCGCACCGGGTCCACCAGGAGCCCCACGCGCCCCGTCTCCAGCGTCCAGCCCGGGCCTTCCCACACCCTCCGCTCCAGGTGTCCCAGGCGCGGGGCCAGCGTCACGTCGAAGGGGAAGGGGATGCGCAGCGGGCGCGCGGTGGGCACCAGGATGAAGCCCTCCTCCAGGTGCCGGCGCAGCGTGCCGTCATAGGCCGTGACGGTGAGGCCGCGCCGCTCGCCGCCCCATGCCTCCAGGCCGAGGAGCCGGTGGCTGTTGAACCAGGGCGTGCCCTTGCTCTTGCTGGTGCGGCCCGTGCGGATGAGCAGGCCCGCTCGCAGCGCCTGCGCCCCCTGGCCCTCGCGCGCCTGCACGCCCGTGCCCAGCAGCAGGCCGTCGCCCGGGTCGAAGCAGCTGGGGTAGGGCTCTCCGCGCGAGTCCATGCGGAGGCACTCCCCGTCCACCGCCTCCGGGGGCGTGGCCGCGACCAGCACCAACACCAGTCCGAGCGCGAGCACGCGCCTACTCCCTCCCGGCCGTGGCCATGGGCGCCGAGCGACGCGCCGGGGCCCACAGCGAGAAGCGCAGGCCCGCCGACGCGGACCACTCCCACCGCGCGGGGACGTTCGGCAGGTCGCTTCGCCACGCGCCGCGTCCGTCCGCCACGATGCTCAGCGGCTGGTCGTTGATGGCCAGGAGGATGACCTCGTAGCCGGCGCTCACGCGCAGCCGCTCCGGGCGCAGCGGGCGGCCCTCCACCGACGGGGCCAGCAGCACCTTCTCGGCCTCCACGCCCACGCGCAGGTGGTGGAAGCCGTCCCGGTCCAACGTCAGGTCCCCTTCCAGCACCGCGCCCGGTACCAGGGTGGTGAAGCCATTCTTGTAGTCGCGCTCCACGGAGGGGCCGGCGCGCACGCGCACGAAGGACACCAGGTCCTTCGAGTGCCACAGGTCCAGCGTGGCGTGCACGGCGCCCCAGGTGAGGAAGCCCGCTTCGGTGGCGTCCCGCTCCAGCTCCTCCGCGTGCAGCACCTCCATCCACAGGCCCAGGTTGAGGTCGATGTCATACCGCCGGGGCTCGCCGAAGAAGGTCGTCACCCGGAAGAGCGGCTCTTTGCGCTCCACGCTGAAGTCGTAGCGCATCGTCGTGAAGTCGAAGGCCGGCTCGCCCAGGTACAGCTCCCCCTCCAGGAAGCGGAAGCGGTGCAGACTCTTGCCGTCGCCCTGACCTTCCAGCGCGATGCCAAAGTCCGCGCGCATGCGGGAGTCCGTCTCCCCGTTGCGCCACAGCGGTGCCCACGCCCCGCCCAGCCAGAGGCGCCGGTTCAGGTCGAAGTTGAACTGCATCACCCGCCCACGCTCGTCGCGGTACCAGCCGGGCGGCGTGTCCGCGATGGCGGGCTCCAGCCGGTACCTCTTCAGCCGTTCCGCGTCGGGGACGTGAAACTCGTCGGTGCAGTAGCCCACCCGCTCCAGCCGGCGCTCCGTCTCCTCGCCCGCCGCGTCCAGCTCGTGCTCGGGCGCCACCAGGCACCGCCTCGTCGAGTGGTCACACTGGGCCCGCCACCTCCCGGAGGGCACCGCCTTCGTGGGTGGCAGCTTCAGGCACACCTTGTGAGCCGACGGGTCCATCATGGGCAGCGGCGAGGCGGGCGGCTGGATGACGGGTGGGCTGATGGAGGCCTCGCCCAGGGCGGGCAGGACGTCCTTCACCCGTGCCTCCAGGTCTTCAGCGCTTCCTGCCTGGGCAAGCAGGACGGCACACCCCAGGGCCACCGCGGGTACGAGCATGATGTCTCCTCAGACGGCGCGGCCCGGTGGTGAAGAAAGTCGGGAAGGGCCGGCGGGGGCAGCCGTTACAAGGCCCGTGCCCCCGGCCGCAGGGCGGGCTTTCGCGGGGTTGGACTCCCCACCGCGTGCAGGCTCCTGCACAATGGCGCGTCCCCCTGCACACCCGACGCTCGCCCCATGGCGATGGTCGACCGGCGGGGGCGGCGGGGGTATAAGTCCGCGGCCCGTGCCTCTGGGCGCGGGCCAACCGCCCGAAAAGACTCAAGGAGCTTCAGCCCGTGGCGAGCGAAGGCGAACAGGAGCGGGAGCAGACCTTCACCGAGGCCATCCTCGGCAAGGAGGTGCTCTCGTCGAATTGGATGAAGCGGTGGCTGGCGCTGTCCTTCAGCATGCGCGTCGTGTTGGCCACGGCGGGCTTCGCGGCCCTGCTCTTCCTCCCGTACCTGGGAGCGACGGGCCTGTGGGACTGCTGGGAGACGCACTACGGCGAGGTGGCTCGGATGATGATCGAGCGCCGCGACTACGTGTACCCCTTCTGGGAAGGCTCGTGGTTCTTCTCCAAGCCGCCGCTCACCATGTGGATGCAGGCGCTGGGGATGCAGGTGGTGGGCAGCGTGCGCACCGACGGCGCGCTGGGCCTGTTCACCGAGTGGGGCATGCGCGTGCCCTTCGCCCTGCTGAGCATCGCCGCGGTGGCGCTGCTGTCACTGGCGGTGGCGCGCGTGGTGAACCGGCGCGCGGGCCTGGCCACCGGCTTCATCCTGGCCACCATGCCGCTGTACTTCCTGCTCACCCGGCAGACGGTGACGGACACGCCCTTCGTCACCACGTTCATCTGCGCAATGGCGTGCGCGCTCATCGGCCAGCTGGATGAGACGACGAAGCACCGCTCGGCGTGGTGGTACGGCTTCTACTTCTTCGCCGGTCTGGCCGCGCTGGCCAAGGGCCTGCTCGGCGTGGGCCTGCCCGCCGTCATCCTGGTGCTGTACGCGGCCCTGTCCGTCATCCCCTGGGACAGCGCCAGCCTGGACGCGCACCTGCGCTGGCTGACGAAGCGCGCCTTCCGCAAGGACGTGCGCGAGGGCAAAGCGCCCATGCCGGTGCTGTGGGCGCAGATGTTCCGGATGCACCTGGGCACGGGCATCCTCGTCTTCCTCGCGGTGGCGGGGCCCTGGTACCTCACCCTGTCGCTCTTCCAGAGCGTGGACGACGAGGGGAAGCTCTTCTGGTACCGCTTCTTCATCCACGACCACCTCAACCGCCTCACGGCGGGCGTGCACACCACCACGCCGGGCGGCACGTTCATCTACTTCATCGAGCAGGGCGGCTTCGCCATCTTCCCCTGGGTGGCCCTGCTGCCCGGCGCGTTCGCCGTCGTCGCGCGGCTGAAGCTGCGCTCGGAGAAGAAGGCGGACCACCTGGCCATCATCGCCGTGCTGTGGGTGGCCTTCTCGTTCTGGCTGCTGGCCTCCAGCGCCACCAAGTTCCACCACTACGTCTTCCCCGTGCTGCCGGGCATGGCGATTCTGCTCGCGCTGTTCGCCGACCGGCTGTGGGAGGAGGGCATCTCCGCGCACGCGGTGAGCCTCATCTTCGGGCTCGTCCTTTTCATCCTCGTGGGCAAGGACCTGTCGGAGAACCCGAAGAACTTCACCGACCTGTTCGTCTACAACTACGACCGGCCCTACCCGCAGGAACTGGTGTCCAAGCCCATCGCCTTCTTCGCCGCGCGCCCGCTGTGGGCGGGCGACCTGGTGACGCTGGTGCTGCTGGCCTTCGGCGTGTACCTGTCCTTCGACGCCTTCTCGCCGAAGGCGAAGGACAAGGACAAGGACAAGGCGACGCCGAGCGGGCGCGCGGTGGCGCTGCTGCTCTTGCTGAGCGGCCTGGCCACGCTGGGCGCGGTGGCGTCGCAGGCGACGGTGTCCGCGTCGGCGCTGCTGGGCCTGGCGCTGCTGGCGGTGGGCTGCTTCCTGGGCTGGCAGTCCACGCGGCCGGGCACGGAGGGACGCGCTTCCCTGCGGACGGCGGCGGGCCTCGTGGCCCTGGCCGGCGTGGCGCTGGCGGTGCGCGGCTTCACGAAGTCGGCGGCCGAGGACTCGCTGCTCAAGGCGCTGTCCGAGCCCGTCAACATCAAGAGCACGCTGGGCTTCACCTTCGCGGTGGCCGGCGCCATGGCGGTGGTGGCGGCGCTGATGCGGGCGCGGGTGATGCTGTTCGGCACCTTCTGGGCGCTCGCGGCGGGAGTGGCCCTCTGGTTCAACTGGAGCCACTGGGTGGACCTGTCCCACCACTGGACGCAGCGTGACTTGTTCTGGCGTTACTACGCGCAGCGCAAGGCGGACGAGCCCATTGTCGCGTACATGATGAACTGGCGCGGCGAGACGTTCTACTCGCGCAACACGGTGGAGCAGTACCGTGGCAGCGACTCCAACACGCGCATGCGCAACCTGGCCGCGCGGCCCGGCCGCGAGTGGGTGCTGGTGGAGCACAACCGCCTCAACCTGCTGCGCAACGCGGTGGGCTCGGACAAAATCGTCACCCCCATCGACCGGGACATCAACAACAAGTTCGTCCTGGTGACGGTCGATTGAGCGGCATCCACGTCGAGGGCCTGGGGAAGCGCTTCGGGGACCGCACGGCGGTGGAGGGACTGTCCTTCCACGTGCGGCCCGGCGAGGTGTTCGGCCTGCTCGGGCCCAACGGCGCGGGGAAGACGACGACGGTGCGCATGCTCACCGGCCTCCTTCGCCCCAGCGAGGGCCAGGCCACCGTGTGGGGCCACCGGGTGGACCGCGACGGCGAGGCGCTGCGCAAGGTGGTGGGGCTGCTCACCGAGCAGCCCGGCCTCTACGACAGGCTCACCGCGCGGGAGAACCTGCGCTTCTTCATGAAGCTGCATGAGCTGGACGAGGCCCGGGCCTGGCCGCGCGCGCTGGACTACCTGCGCCGCTTCGGGCTGGGCGGGCGTGAGGAGGAGCCGGTGGGAGGCTTCTCCAAAGGCATGCGCCAGAAGCTGGCCATCGTCCGCACGCTGGTGCACGACCCCCAGGTCATCTTCCTGGACGAGCCCACCAGCGGCCTGGACCCCGAGTCCGCGCGCACCGTGCGCGACGCGGTGGCGGAGCTGGCGTCGGAGGGACGCACCATCGTCCTGTGCTCGCACAACCTCGCGGAGGTGGAGCGGCTGTGCGAGCGCGTGGGCGTGGTGAAGCGCACGCTGCTGGCCATCGGCCCGGTGCGCGAGCTGCGGCGCGCGGGACATGCGCTGGAGGTGCGCGTGGATGGCGAGGCCGAGCGCTTCCGCGATGCGCTGACGGCGCTGCCCTTCGCGCCCAATGTGCTGGCCGAAGGAGCGCGGCTGCGCGTCATGCTGACGGACGAGGCGAACGCGCCGGACGTGGTGGCGTGTCTGGTGGGCGCGGGCGCGCGGGTGCACAGCGCGGTGCCGGCCCAGCGGCCGCTGGAAGAGGTGTACCTGGACCTGCTGCGGGAGGGCAGGGGTTAGCACTCCTGCGTCAGGGGCTCGCGGGGTGCACGGGGAGACCGAGCAGGCTGCGTGAGGCGCGTCGGTGGTTGGAGCGGTGGCAGGAGGGACAGCGCGGCAGTCAGGTGGCAATCACGCGCGCCATGGCGAGCCGTGCGGTGATGAAGCTGTCGTGGAAGTGTCGCTCAGGCCGGGAGCGGCTGCGTGTGGGCTTCCGTGCAGCCACTGCCCTTGGGGCGGGCCTCGTGCAGAGGCCAGGGGCCAGAGGACGGTGGGCCACCTCTGGTGCCTCAACACCTCCTGGACGCCGGGGCCTTTGAGCACCGCCAGTACCCTCCGGCGTCCGCCGCAGCCAGGACAGGTGAAGACGTCGAAGTCGAAACTGCGCTTCAGCACCGTCGCCCAGTCCCACCGCGCAGCGCGCTGCTTCCTCCGCACCTCCGCAGCGCCTGCTGGGGCCTCAGCCCGCCAGCGTCCGAGGGGGGCGCACAGAGGGGCTACCGGACGCCGAGGTGAAAGTGGCCGCCAATTCCGCCTATACGTACGGCGCGGACTGAAGCTGGGGATGGGGATGATGTGGACGAGTGGGCCCTGATGGGCCTGTAGCAGGCCCAGCGCTTTCATTGCGCGGCGAAGGAAAGAAGCCATGCCGAGGAGAAGGGGCGGCCACTCGCAATGAGGCATTGACAGGGCCTAGTTTAACCCGGAAGCCGGCTTGACTTGTTTTCATTGTTTTGACATTGCTTCTTGTTAGTTGCCCATCTTGGCAATCAACAGGAGTTGAACATCACTATGCTTCGCGTCGCATTCTTGGGAGTCTTGGTCGCTTGTGTCAGTGCATGTGGCAGCGTGGATGAAGAGTATCAGTTTGTTAAGGATGGTGATGGGTGGGTTATGACCACGCCGGAGGGGGACGTCTCTCGGGTGTCGGATGACGCATTCGTTCTTCCGACTGAGTTTGGCGTAGCTGCCCCTGAGGTCCAGGCTGCCGGGGTTTGTTGTTTTTGCAAGGATGTGGGTGGCATTCCTCAGTGCAGCCCCTGCTGGTACTGCGACGACACTCCCACTCAGGTAGAGTGACAGCAAAATTGACCCCCTCCCCAGGCCTACAAACCAGGGAGGTAGTCAGCAATGACGTATAGGCGGAATTGGCGGCCACTTTCACCTCGGCGTCTGGTAGCCCCTCTGTGCGCCCCCCTCGGACGCTGGCGGACCGTGGCCCTCGAGGGGGTGCGCGGCCCCCCGCCGCCTGCCTGTGCGCGCACGGCTTGCCTGTCGGGCGGCCTCTGTGGCCCAGCCGGTGCCGCTGAAACCCAGGTGTCGGGGGGCCTGTGCCCTTCCGTGCAGCCACTGCCCTTGGGGCGGGCCTCGTGCAGAGGCCGGGCTCCTCAACCGGAGGTGAGCGCGGTTCTCCAGCGCCACTCAGCGCGCGGGCAGCTCGCGGAAGGTGATGCCGTCCAGTTCCAGGCGGCGCACCGCCTCCACGAAGCGCTCGGTGCCGATGAGCATCGTGGCGAAGTTGCCCACACGGAACAGGTCCAGGTCCGTGGGCAGGGACGCCGCGTCCAGGATGGGTTCAGCGGGCCATCTGAATGCGTGCCGACCGCAGGAGGCGCATGGTGGAGGCACGTCCGGGGGGATGCAGTCCGGGTGCAGCCGACCGTGAGGCTCGACCTGGAGCTCCAGCAGCTCCGGCGGGTTCTTCTGTCGGAACCGCAGCGCTGTCGGGCAGGCCAGCAAGCCCCGCACACCCTTTGCCTGGAGACGTTCCAGCACGTCGCGGCGCAGCAGGAGTTTCTGCCCCCACACCCATGCGATGAGGCCGAACTCCCCCTGGGCACGGCCCACCAGCGGACCGAAGCCCGTACCGGGCGGCAGCTCCGCATTCAGAGGTACCAGAGGGCGCACCAACTCGCGCAGGCGCGCGAACTCGGGCAAGGGCTCGGGCCTGGCCTTCTCGAACTCTCCCCGCTCTGGCAACTGCGACAGGTCAACGCACGGGTACTCGTGGCCTACGTCGGTCCAGGTAGCGCCGCAGGTGTGGCAGCTCACGCCCGGTAGCGCCAACTTGTGCCACGCGTTGATTTCCCCGCCGTACTTCGCCGCCGCCGCCCTGTCCTCATCCAGCAAGAAGAACCGGCTCATCAGCCCTCACGCTCCCGGGCGCGAATGGTAGGACTGAATGGGGCCGCCGATAAGCTCGAAGCGGTGGATGAGTTCCCCCGCGTGCTTGTAAATCTCCTCGGGGGTGGCTCTTCGGTTCGCCCGCATGAAATCTCGCCAAGCCTGGTTCCAAAGGCCCCCCGAAGGCCCACCCTCATGAATCCGCCTGTGCATGTCGCGCGGAATCGGCAGGGTGTAGTCGTGGATTTTGACGCCTTGCTGCCCGAACCACAGGGCAAGGTCCTCGGCTTGAGGGAAGATGTGGTGCTTCTCGAAGCGGCCGGGCGGGAGCCGGTGGGACGGAGGGATGATTCGCTCGGGGCCGCCGTTCCAGTTGGGGAACACCATGACGGCGCCACCGGGCAGCTTCCCCGCCCCTCCCCAGTTCCTTCGCGGGCCACTGCCCGGCGCCGCCGGACGAGGGCGCACCCCCCGGGAAGCGCGCCAGCTCGACTTCACCGGGCGCGTCCTCGCAGCGGTAGAAGCCGCAGGCGTCGCCCAGGCACAGGAGGGTGACGCACTGGTCCTCCTCGGGGTCGTCACACTCCACCGCGGCCCCGTTCCAAGCCTGCTGCAAGGGGGCCCCTGGCGTCGTGGAGCAGCCCAGCAACGACACGGCCAGTAGCGAAAGCCACAAAACGTGAAGAGTTCGCATCTCCGGCGAACCCTACCGCCTTGCCATGCTACTTCGCGTTGAGCACCGCCAGCACCTGGTCCAGCTTCGCGTTTGTCGCCTGGAGATGGCCCTCGACTAGGCGGCGCGTGTTAGGGAGTCCACCTAGTATTTGGTGACGTTGGTGGAGCAGTTGCCCAAGAATGCGCTCGCCCTATTAGAGGGCATCGGTACTTTGGTGGTCATCCTGCTGCTGTTTGGTGGGCGCGAGGTGGATGTGAAGTTCAAAAGCGCTTCTGAAGGACGACCCTGCGTGCTGGCTTGGGCTACCTAACGATTCTGGCCGGTTCATGAGCCCGCTGGCCACCTGCTTCCACCGATGGTTTTCCTCCTGGTCAGAGGAAGCGCATGACCGGTGCGCGGCCCGGGCGGCACTGGGCAGGCTGGTTCGCTGCTGTCCGGGTCCATTGATACCCATTATTGTCTTCCTGTACCTGACGCTAGCATGGCCGACGTAGCGACCACTGTATGATCTGGGGTCTGCGTAGATGGCGAGGTCTTTTTGATGGAGTGCATTACGGAGGGAGGAGGAACATGGTGGATATGCATATCAAGGCTTGCCGACATCTCGGGCATCCTCATTGGTATCACTTCGGGAATCCTGACTGTCATAACGTTGGTGAAAGTGAATTCCGTTGAGCAATCGATCCTGAGGGTCAAGCGCATTCCTGCTCTGAGAAAGGCACTGGAAAAACGCGCTTCGGAACTCCGTCTTCTTAGTCAGAAACTTCCGTCAACAGAAAAGGAGGTGGTTTCGCTGGTTGCTCAGATTCGGGCCGATGTGGAAAACGTCAAGAGGAAGCTTCCCAGCAGCGATCACGCAACCGTCAAGTCCGTGATGAAGGCGATAGCTTCGTGTGGAAAGCCAGTTACGGAAGACGATGCGTTCAGGGTATCTGTTGGAATGAGCGAACTTGCGACACAATTGTCCCACATTGAGGAGGATTGGAAGGCAGGGAGTAAGCCGTGATTTCCGAAAACGAGGCCGTTCAGTTTATTGCGGAACTGACGCGAGAGACGCTCGCGGAGCGCATTGTGTGGACAAAGGCGAATCCGCCTGATTCCGCAATACTCCGAAGCTTGACATCAGTGGCTGGCATGTACGTCACGCAGTTCGGCAACTGGCGCATCGGCGTGTATGAAATTTCATACAGGGATTACTTTCCAGAGGCTGACGAGTGGTATGTTGCGTCTCGCGTGGAGGTTGTGTTGCTGGCGCCCAGCTCGAACCTAGTTGAGTTTATGTTTCCCGAGGTGAGTGGGATGTTTGAATTGCTCAGGGCGATTCAGGCAAAGGCTGCAAATGTCTCAGGATTGCTGGATGCATGGAGAAAGAAGCAACTGAAGGAATAGGCTCTCCGTGCAACAAGAGGTGGGTGCCAGATGTGTGCTGCAATACTTGGCGCAGTGGGGGCGTCCCGAAGCGCAGATTCGGTTGAGCTTAGGATATCCGCGTCACCGGTAAGCGGCGCGCTCGGCGCCGTCGGCGGAGTGACGCTGCTCACCAGCCTGGTGGGCGAGGACAAGGGCGCGCAGTTGGCCCTGGGGCTCACCTCTGTGAGGACGGACTCACCTCCCGGTCGACGGAGCGCTGCACCGCCTCGGGGCCCGAGGCGCGCTGAGTGGCGCCAGCAGCGGCGCAGTCATCCCTGGGCTCCAGGGGCGCTCCGTTGCAACGGGTCCGCTCTCTAAATGACCGCCTGCGTGCCCAGCGCTCCGTCGCCCACTCCGCCTGGGGTCTACCCCTGTCGCAGGAGTGTTAATCGACCACGCATGCGATCTCCCTAATGATGTCAGAGCACTGTGCCACGAAGTTTTTGTCTGCATCAACCAGCCGCCGAACCTCTGACACATCACCCTCGTTGAAGAATTGATCGCCGTTCGGCAGCACAGTGAATGGCAGGCCGGCACGTTGGGACTCTAGTTTGCTGTAGCTTCGGCCGTGGCCGTGCTTGAGGGCGTTGATTGCGTTTAGGATGTTTTTAAAGCGCTCTGCTAAATCAACATGCCCCTTCACCCTCAGTTGCGCATCAAGCTCCTTAAAGGCATTCGTCCATCCCGTATTCAGTTGCAACGACCCCTCGAATGCTTGCACTGTGCCGATTGCCACAATGGTTCTCTGCATCGTGAGCATGCGCAATGCATTCACGAGGGTGGTGTCAGCGCTCGTTTCAAGCTCTTTTAGGATCCCGTCCTCCACCTCCTGCGCGTGGCGAAGCGTGAAGTCGGCGGCACGGGCGATCAGTTCGTATTCGCTGAGAGCAGGCATGAGCGCTATCTAGCCACACGACGCTCCTCAATCCACCTAGCAGGGCCATCACGCGCGCCCATGCCTCGCTGGAGACACGGAGCCCGTCGATACGGACGGTGCTGCCGGCGGGTGCCTTGCGGCGCTCTAGGCGAGTCTTCCTGACGTCGTGAGGCGCGGCGCCCCTTCTATCCGCTCGTAGGCGAATGCGGGCTGCGCCTCTACCAGGGCGAGCGCGCCCCTGGCGCCCAGCACCGCGAGGGAGAGCTGCTCCGCGTGCTGGTACTTGGCCCGTGCCCTCGCGTACCGTGTCCGGGCCTCTGGACTGCCGTCCAGCCCGTGCGCCGCCCGCTGAAGCTCTCCTTCGACCCTCTCCAGGCGCTGCGCGAGCGCCACCCTTTGCATGTCGTCCATGTGGCCGGCGCAGAGCACACACCATGCCGGCGGCGCTCCTACTGCCTGCGTCGGGCAGCCCATCGCTGCCTGCGTCGGGCAGCAGCCCGTTCCGTACGAGCTGCATGCTCATCTCGCTTTCCTCTCGACCGTTCAGATGCGAGCGCGACGGTGTGCTCAAAGAACGAGGCGTCTGTCAGCAGTCGGCAGAAGAACCTTCGGGCCCCTTCTTCCATCAGCATCGCAGCCCGCCCGTCCTGCTTCTCCTCGAAGAATCGATGGCCATGAACCACATCGTTGCGCCGTTCGTAGAGCTGCCTCCAGGTCTCAATCACGAGCTGTCTCTTGGTTCGGTCGAATCGGCGCTGCTCCGACAAGATTCCTTCCACGAACTGCGTAGCGCCTTGGCCCGGCTCCGTCTGAAGCACTGTCTCCACTGAGCGACAGAAGAGCTCGTGCCGCACTTCGACCCAGTCTTCGCGGCACGCCCTGAAGAAGGCAACGAGCCCTCGCACAATGAACTCGTGTCGCTGCCACCCTGGCGCGACGACTTCCATCAATCGAGTCGTAACGGCGGCCCACCGCTTCGCATCGACAACCGGCATGCGGCGGAATCCACGGGCCGCCCACGAAGTCTCAGGTACTGCTGTGCCGCCAGGGCTGCGTTCGTCGCCGTTCCAAAGTTCCTTCGCAGTGAATCGATGCGCCTGCCCAAAGCCTGTGCTGAGCATCAACGCGTGGTCGCAGGACTCCAGGATGCTGTCGAGCTCAAGGTCGACTCGGCCGGTGACGGTGTCTTCGACGTTGCGCTCAGTCCAGACGACCAAATTCGGCGAGTCGAATGGGGTAAGCCTGTCGCTCCCCCAGATTTCCCTCACCCCTCGCATCAGGGGCGGCTTGCCATCCGGCCAGTCTGCTGCTGCGAAGATACCGGGTGCCAGCTCAATGCTCACCACACCGGGCGGGAGAACCACTCCAGAAACAGCTAAATACGCACGCTTCCGCATGGGAGGCCTGCTCGTTGCAGCATCAGACATATCGAGCCCTTTCCGATTGAACTCGCTCCTGCTCGATGAGTCGGCCACGCGCGGCTTGGCGAGTCCAGAATTCAGACCGCCCGCGACGTCACGCTGAGAATGACGGTTCTGTTGGGCGCGTTGCTTTACGACCTCAACCCTGGGAACAGCGGCCCCGCGCCCACCTCCGGCGTGTGGGCGAGCCGCTGCAGGGCGAGCGTCAGCAGCCCCACCACCTCCAGCCTCGTCAGCTCGCCCACGTCCTCCCATGCGGTGAGGCCCAGCCCGCCGATGCTGGGCGGCACCATGGCGCGCGTGGCCTCGGCGCATGCCTCGCGCCACGCGGCCACCTCCCGGGGTGGGGCTGGCTGCCCCTCGCCGAAGGGCTTGTCGAAGTGCTCCGGCGTGGCATCGAAGCGCACCGCGTCCAGCAGCTTGTCGAGCTCGGCGCGGGCCTTCTCCGAGAGGCGCAGCGTCCGCGCCGCGGCACCCAGGCTGGGGTAGCCCGCGGCTACACGGGTACGGATTTGCTCGAGGGCGATGGTAAGGGTGTGCCTCAGCACGTCGGCGCTCCGGGCCATGCGGCGTACCAGCAGCCGCCCTGGCCATCGCCACGAAGGGCCACGGGCACTTGGTGGGCGTCCGGCGCACGTGCACTGCCACCCCAGCAGGTGACGGGGTACACGCGATCGGGCCCCAAGGCGCCGTGCACCTCGGCCAGCGGGTGCCACGTCCCGCCCGAGAGCAGCTCCCGCAGGCGGGCGGCCGCCTCGTTCAGGTCCTCCTTGGGCGCGCATGCGAGCGGGGGCTGTAGGGTGTCCGCCGGGAGCGCTGGCGGCGCGAGTGCTGGTGGCGGCGCTTGCGGAGTGTCACCGAACAGCCCGAGTTGCTCGATCTGGAGCATGGGCCGCACGGGCCTGTCATCGGCAGGCAGCTTCCGACGGGGCGGAGGCGGGGCGGGTGGCTCCTAGCGCGAGGGTTCGGCCACGTATAGGCGGAATTGGCGGCCCCTTTCATCTCGGCGTCCGGGTAGCCCCTCTGTGCGCCCCCCTCGGACGCTGGCGGGCGGTGGCCCTCGAGGGGGTGCGCGGCCTCCCGCCGCCTGCCTGTGCGCGCACGGCGTGCCTGTCGGGCGGCCTGTGTGGCCCAGCCGGTGCCGCTCAAACCGAGGTGTCGGGGGGCCTGCGCCCTTCAGGGCAGCCACTGCCCTTGGGGCGGGCCTCGTGCAGAGGCCCGGGGCCAGGGGAGGGTGGGCCACCCCAGGTGCCTCAACACCTCCTGGACGCCGGGGCCTTTGAGCACCGCCAGTACCCTCCGGCGTCCGCCGCAGCCAGGACAGGTGAAGACGTCGAAGTCGAAACTGCGCTTCAGCAGCGACGCCCAGTCCCACCGCGCAGCGCGCTGCTTCCTCCGCACCTCCGCAGCGCTAGCAGGGGCCTCGGCTGAAATTGGCGCTGGCGCCTCGGACTTGGGCACCACCCGGGGCCGCAGCGCCGCGCCCGGGGCAAAGAGGCCATGGAAGCGGACAAGGTTGCTGCCGGGCGGAGGTACCCGCGTGGCCAGCCGCCGCAGGAAGGCGTCCACCGGCAGAGCCAGGCGCCAGGTGCTGTCCGGCAGTGGCCGCTTCATGCGGTAGCAGAGGCGCCCATCCTCCAGCCTCGTCAGCCTCTCCAGGACCAGGGCCCCTCTCGCCCCGTAGCGGCACAGCCTCTCCAGCCCCTCCCTGTCATTGGCATGCAGGTGGGTGTTGGCGTGTAGGGAGAAGCCCTCCAGTTGCGCGCAGCGAGGGCTCCTCCTCGGCGGCGCTCGCACCTCCACCTTGGCCCGGAATCGGTGCTCGGCTTGCCCCGGAACACGCACAGGAGGGGCACAGGCCCCGCCCCTTGCTGCTGAAGGCCACCAGCAACTCGTCCTTGCACCCCTCGCAGCGCACCCGGGCGAAGCCATGGGCAAGTACCCCGCACTCCAATTAGCGCGCAAACTCCCGCTCCACGAAGCGCGGCAGGCCTCGGCCCACCGCCTCCTCAAGGAGGGTGGCCAGGCCCTCCCCCCGACGCCTACCCGGAAGGACGCTACCGGGCGAGGCCGACAGAGAGGGCCTCAAGGGCGAGCGGGGCCTGGACCGTTCACGCCTCGGGCTCCTGACGCAGTAGTGTGAGCCCATGGCATTCCGTCCCCGACGGGCGATGGCGGTGTTCTGGAAGGACTTCCTGGACCTGCGCAAGAACGTGGGGCTGCTGGTGTCCATGGCGGTGCTGCCCACCGTCATGGTGCTGGTGCCCATTGGCGTCGTCTGGTCCTACGTGCGCACGCCCAACCACGCGGACCTGCGCAGCGTGGCGCTGTTCTATGACCCCAGCCTGCCGCTGGGCGCGAGCGCCGCGCGCTTCCTCATCGACAAGACGCTCACCGACTGGTTCGGGATGTTCCTGGTGATGCCGGTGTTCGTCCCCATCCTCATCGCCTCGCAGAGCGTGGCGGGGGAGAAGGAGCGCCGCACGCTCGAGCCGCTGCTCGCCTCGCCGGTGACGGCGGCGGAGCTGGTGACGGGCAAGAGCCTGGCGGCCCTGGTGCCCGCGGTGGCGATTACGTGGGTGGCCTTCCTCTTCTTCTGCGTGGGCGTGGACATCGTCGCCTGGCCGCTGGTGAAGATGCCGCTGATGCCGGACGCGCTGTGGACGTTCGGCGTCTTCGTCATTGCCCCCTTGTTCGCCTTCTTCGGCAACGGCGTGGCGGTGCTCATCTCCGCCCGGGTGAGCGAGGCGCGCATGGCCCAGCAGCTCTCCGCGCTGGTGGTGCTGCCCCTGGTGGGCATGGTGGGCGGGCAGGTGGCGGGCTTCCTCAAGGCCGGGCTGGGCTACTACGCCCTGCAGGGGGCCGTGGTGCTGGTGCTGGACGCGTTCCTCCTGTGGGCCAGCATCCGCCTGCTGGACCGCGAGCGCCTGGTGAGCCGCTGGGGCTGAGCCGGCCGTCGGTTATCGCGCTTTGACTGGCGGCCCGGTGGCCGAGCGGCTAGGCAATGGCCAGTGAAACTGGCATCTTACGAGCAGGCAGCCGGGCGACGGCGGGCGCGCTTTCGTCGTGGGTGCCACGTTCTTAAAGGGTTGTGGGTGGCGGTGCGGGTCGACCGGCTGCCAACGCGGCCACGGAGGCGCTGACTAGCAATGGGTATCTTCGATTCCATCAAGGGCGAGGCGAAGCGGAACTTCATCGCCCGGGCGGACACGGCCAAGGGCGAGATCATCTACAAGTATCCGGAGAACAACATCCGGATGCTGACCCAGCTGACCGTCGACGCCGACGAGGTCGCCCTCTTCGTGAAGGACGGCAAGGTCGAGGGGAAGCTGGGCCCTGGCCGCCACTCGCTGGACACGAACAACATCCCGTTCCTGTCGAAGCTCATCGAGGGCTTCACCGGCGGCAACCTCTTCATCTCCGAGGTCTTCTTCGTCTCGGTGCGCGAGTTCGCGGGCGTGAAGTTCGGCGGCCCCATCGGTGACGTGCGAGACCCGGAGACGGGCCTGGGCATCGGCACCATGGTGTACGGCGACTTCTCCATCCGCGTGACGGACCCGGAGAAGCTCGTGGTGGGCCTGGTGGGCATGGGCCGCACCGGCAATGACGAGCTGCTGGGCTGGTTCAAGAACCAGGTCCTCAAGGTCACGAGAGATCGCATCGCCGAGCTGCTGGTGAAGAAGCGCTGGCCGCTGCTGGACGTGACGAGCGGCGCGTACACGGAGGAAATCGAGACCGAGGTCATCGGCGGGCTGAAGCCGCACGTGGACACCTACGGCCTCACCGTGGTGCGGATGGGCAACTTCCACGTCAGCATCAAGCCGGAGGACGAGGCGACGCTGAAGAAGCTGTCCAAGGACGTGGCGTACTCGCGCCTGGCCGGTGGCTTCCAGCAGTACGCGCAGGGCCAGGCGATGCTCGGCGCGGCCGAGGGCATGGCCAAGGGCGGCGACGGCGGCGGCGGTGCCGGCAACGCGCTGGGCGGCATGGGCATGGGCATGGGCTTCGGCATGGCCCAGCAGTTCATGAACCAGCAGGGCCAGCAGCAGCACCAGCAGCAGCCCCCGCCCCAGGCGGCGCCTCCCTCCGACACGCGCAGCCCCGCGCAGCGCCTGAAGGAAATCAAGGAGCTGAAGGACGCGGGCGTGCTCTCCGACGAGGAGTACAACGCCAAGCGCGCGGAGCTGATGAAGCTCCTGTAGTCCCGCGCTGACGCGAAGCTCCGGGAAGACTGAAGGCCTCCGTCCTCGACAGGGCGGGGGCCTTTTCCATTCGCGGCCGCACGGGCCACTGCCGCGACGTCCCCTCGTCTACGTGGCAGGTGTGGCCTGCCCGGGCGGCGAGGGCAGGCCGCGTGTTCTTCGCGCTGCCCTCATCGCGGCTTCAGCGCCCGTCGCCCGCCTGGGGCGTCGGGGCCTTGGGCGCGGGCTTCGGCTGCGGCTCGGGCGGCGCGGTGAACTCCTCCAGGCCCGGCGGCGGAGGCGGCTGGGTGAAGCCCTCCAGCCCCGGCGCCGAGGGGAGGATGGCGTCCTCCACACCCTCCAGGTTGAGCTTCATCGGCACCTGGAGCGTGGTGCCCAGCCGGAGCAGCAGCACGTCGGGGGAGATGGTCTTCTCGCCAATCGCCTCGGCCACCTCGCGCGCGGACAGCGCGTTGCCCTTCGCCCACAAGTCCTTGAGGAACTGGCCGGACTGCGGGGCGCGCCACCACGCCGGGCCGAAGCGCGCCTTGAGCTGCGCTTGCAGCTGTCCCGCCAGGAACCACGCGCGGAAGCTGTCCGCGGACTGGAAGAAGTCCTCCTGGTCCACGAGGTAGCGCGCCACGTCCTCGTCCGTCATCGGGATGTCGTCCGTGCGCGACATGATTTCGCGGTACAGCTCCTTGGGGTCCGCCTCCACGCGCCGGTGCAGCTCCAGCTGGTACAAGAGCCGCCCCGCGGCATGGCGGATGAGGTACAGCTTGTGCGCGCTGGAGGCCGCCAGGTACTTCGAGCGCTGCTCTCCCGCGACGCCCGCGTGCTCCTCCAGCCACACCGGGTCCTCCACCAGGTCCGCGAAGAGCGCCGAGTACGCCTTGCCCACCGTGGGGTTGCCCAGCCGCGACAGCTCGAAGCGCGGCTCCTTCGTGAAGGCCACGTGCAGCGCGTGCCCGAACTCGTGCAGCACCCGTCCCTGGTGCAGCACGCCCGAGCCCGGCTTGAAGGACAGGCGCACGTCGTCCGGCACCCGCACCGCCAGCGCCAGCGGCCGCGAGCTCTTGCCTCGCAAATCCCGCGCGTCGATTTTGACGTTCGGCATCTCGCTCAGGTCGATGCCCATCCCCGACAGCGTGCCGTGCGCCTTGAGCAGCGACTCGCCCTTGGGGAAGGCCTCCTCCACCTCGCGCGAGCGGAACAGCCGGGGGATGTCCGCGCGGGTGATGTCCTTGAAGGGCACCCCCAGCTCGCGCTGGCTCAGCCGCTCCATCACCACCCGGTACGGCGCCTGCGTGGCCTGGAGGATTTCCTCCGCCAGCAGGCTGAGCTTCCCCAGGTCCGCCTGCCGCAGCTCGCCGCCAAAGGCCTCGTAGGAGGCGAAGCCCAGCTCCTTCACCAGCTCCTCGGCGCGCTCCTCGCGCCGGCGCAGCGTCTGGTTGAGCCGCTCAATCGCGGGCGTGGCCGCGGCGTACATGGCGTGCCGCCGCGCCGCCGTCCGCTCGTTGGCGAGCAGCCGCTCCAAATCGCGGTAGCGCAGCTCCTTGCCGTCCACCGTGAAGGTGAGCGACGCCTCCAGGTTGGCGGCCGCGTCGTTGAACTCGGCCAGGGCGCGCGAGAGGTACTCCCCCGCGAAGTGCGAGTGCAGCGCGGTAAGGGCGCGCACCTCGCGCGGGTCCTGCGTGAGCTGCCGGAGCCGGTCGATTTTGCGGATGTTTTCAATACTGAAGAGCGTCTCCTTGCCCGCGTACGTCCCGGCGACGTCCACGTGGCGGCCCTCCGTCCAGAAGACCCACACCAGCCGGTGCTGCGCCTCCAGGAGCGCCTCGGCCTGCGTGGACAGGTCCTTCACGTCGGCGGTGAGCTGCTGCTGCTCGTTGAGCAGCCGCCGGGCATCCGCCGGTGGACCTTTGGGGCAGGCGCTGATGCAGAAGGCAACAGCGAGCAGCAGGGGAATCCTTGGGTGCATGTGGGACCTCATGTTACTTCCGCGCGGCCCATGCCCAACCTTTCTCAATGGCGGGCCGCGCGAGGGCGTCAGGCCCTCTACTCCGCCCTGCGACGTTTCTTCGCCGCCCATGACTACCTGGAGGTGGAGACACCGCTCCTCATCCCCGCGCCAGGCATGGAGCCGCACATCAACGCCTTCGAGGCCGGCTTCATCCCGGAAACCGACGTGGGCCGCGCCCGTACCCTCTACCTCCACACCAGCCCCGAGTACGCGATGAAGCGCCTGCTCGCCGACGGGGCCGGCCCCCTGTTTCAAATCTGCAAGGTGTTCCGGAACGGTGAGGTGTCCCTCACGCACAATCCGGAGTTCACCATGCTGGAGTTCTACCGGCCCCAGGCGGACTACCACGGCATCATGGCGGACCTGGAGGGGGCGCTCGCGGAGGCGGGCCGCTCCGCGACGGAAGGGGAGCCCGGCGCGGACCCGGCCTTCTTCACCCGCACCCCCTATGAGCGCCTCACGGTGCGAGACGCGGTGCTGCGGGCCACGGGGGTGGACATCCGCGTGCATGCGGACGGGCCCTCGCTCAAGCGGGCCGCCGAGGCGGCGGGCGTGCGCACCGGCGACGCCGAGAGCTTCGACGACGTCTTCTTCCACCTCTTCCTGCAGCGGGTGGAGACGGGGCTGGGGCACGAGCGCCCCACCTTCCTGATTGAGTACCCGGCATCCATGGCCGCCCTGTCCCGGCTGAAGCCCGGAGACCCGGCGGTGGCCGAGCGCGTGGAGCTGTACGCCAAGGGGCTGGAGCTGGCGAACGGGTTCTCGGAGCTGACAGACCCGGCAGAGCAGCGGGCCCGGCTGGTGGAAGAACAGGAACTCAGGCGTCGGCTGGGGCGGTCCGTGTATCCACTGGACGAGCGGTTCCTTGACGCGGTAGGGCGGATGCCGCCCGCGGCGGGCATTGCCGTGGGGCTCGACCGAATCCTGATGTTGCTGCTCGGGGTCCAGCGCATCTCGGATGTCCTCCTGTTCCCCGCCCACGAGTTCGTGTGATTCGCAAACTCCTGCAGACGGCGTTCGCCGGCACGGCGTCGGTGGGCCTCACGGGGGTGTTCTCCACCGTGGTCTCCGCGCTGTCGCTGCGGGACGACGTGGAGCGCGCGGACCAGGCGCTGGTGCTCTGGGGGCGCTCGGTGCTGGCGTCGGCGGGCGTGAGGCACGAGGCGGTGGGGCTGGAGAACATCCCGACGGACGGCCACGTCGTCTTCGTGAGCAACCACCAGTCCCACTTCGACGCGCCCCTGAACTTCGCCCACATCCGCAAGCACACGCGGTACGTGGCCAAGGCGGAGCTGTTCAAGATTCCGGTGTTCGGCGCGGCGCTGCGGCGCGCGGGCAACATCCCGGTGGAGCGCACGGGGGGCGGGGGAGACAGGGCTCGCCTGTCCGAGGCGGCGCGGGCGGTGCGCGAGCGGGTGAGCGTGCTCTTCTTCGCCGAGGGCACGCGCAGTGAGGACGGCCTGCTGCGGCCGTTCAAGAGAGGGGCCGCGGCGCTCGCCATCCAGGCGGGCGTGCCGGTGGTGCCCCTGGCCGTGTCAGGGACACGGCTCATTCTTCCCAAGGGGGGCAGGGCGGTGCGGTGGGGCCAGCGCGTGGCGCTGGTGGTGGGCAAGCCCATTTCCACGCAGGGCCTGACGCTTCAAGACCGCGATGCGCTGACGCGCAAGCTGGAGGACGCGGTCGCTCAACTCTATGCCGAGGCGTGCAAGCGCTCGGGAGACGTCCCAACATGAAGAAGCCCGTACAGACCACATCCCAGGCTCACCCGTGGCATGGCATCACGCCCGGGGACGACGCCCCTTCCATCGTCACCGCGTACATCGAGATCGTCCCCACGGACGCCGTGAAGTACGAGCTGGATAAAGAGTCCGGCATCCTGAAGCTGGACGCCCGCAGCGGTTCAGCAGCCAGTGCCCCACGCTCTACGGGTTCATCCCGCAGACGTACTGCGACGAGCTGGTGGCGAAGCGGTGCGCCGAGCGCACGGGCATGAGGGACATCCGCGGTGACAGGGACCCGATTGATATCTGCGTGCTGACGGAGAAGGTCATCTCCAACGGCAACCTGCTGGTGCGCGCGGTGCCCATCGGCGGGTTCCGGATGGTCGACGGCAACGAGGCGGACGACAAGATCATCGCCGTGCTGGAGTCGGACCTGGTGTACGGCGAGCTGCAGCACATCGCGCAGCTGCCGCGCGCGCTGCTGGACCGGCTCAAGCACTACTTCCTCACGTACAAGCAGATTCCGGGCGAGGGGAAGCGCAGCGTCGAAATCGCCGAGGTCTATGACCAGCCCGAGGCGCTCGAGGTCATCAAGCGCAGCATGAAGGACTACGAGCGGCTCTTTGGCCCGAAGGCCAACATGACGATGAGCCGCGCGCGGCCCGCGCGTTCAGCGCGCAAGACCCGGGCCCGCGCGAGCTAGCGGACCTCCAGGAGCCGCACGCGCTTGTAGATGCGGCGGTCCAGCGGCATGCGGGTGTCGATGAAGCCGAGGGCTTCGTCGAACTCGAAGGTGAAGGTTGGAATGGGCGGGCTGATGGAGATGATCAGCTCGAACTGCCAGAGGCTGGTGATGCGCTCGCGTCCTCCCACCGCCTCAGGAGGAGGCGGGGGCAGCTTCTCCGCTGCGGCGCGCACGTCCTTGATGGCCTCCTTGTCCACCTCCGGCTGGTGGCTCGGGTCCACGAGCTTCACGTCGAGCAGCTGCCCCTGGGCGTCCTGCTCCACGCGGATGGTGGCGCGACGGGTGGTGCGGAACTCCTCGCGCATCTTCTGCCGCAGCTCGCGGCGTGTCTGGAGCGACTGGAGCGTGGCGTCGCCCGAGGTGTGGATGGGCTTGCGCCGGTCTGCCTCCGGCGCGTCCTTCGTCCCGTAGGCGCCCGAAGCGCCGTAGTTCTCCGCGCGCTCCAGCCAGACGCGCGAGAAGGCACGGCTCCGCTCCATGCCCATGTCGAAGTAGCCCTGCAGGCCATGCTCCTTCACGGAGCGGTCCGCGTCCCAGGCCTTCATCAGCGCCTTGCCGAGCTGGCTGAAGTAGGGGTGCACCAGCCCTCGCGCCACCTTGCCCCGGCCGATGCTCTCCGAGACCAGGTCCTGCACCATCTCCTGCGGTGAGGGCGGCGCTCCCGGGTCCGCGACTCCTCCGTCCAGCACCGCCACCGGTGCTTCCCGGTCCACCGGCGGCGTCACCGAGCGCGCCGCGAGCAACAACCGGGAGCCCGTCGGTTCCGCGTGGCGCGTGTTCTCGGGGAACAGGCTCGAGCGCGGTGCCTCGGCGCGCGGAACATCCGCACGGAACGCGTCTGCTCTTGGCATGTCCGAGCGCGAGGCCGGGTTCGCGCGGAGCCCATCCGCTCGCGGAACGTCCAAGTTCCTGTCTGCTCGGAGCGCATCCGCTCCTGGAACATCCGGGAGTGGGGGCTGGTCTGCTCGGAGCGCATCCGTTCCAGATACGTCCGAGCGCGGAGCCACGTCCGCGCGCGGCACCTCCGCAGATGGCGGGACGTCCGCTCGCGCCACCTCCGCTCTCGCTACTTCCGAGGATGCAGGACGGTCCACTCGGGGCGCATCGTCACGAGGGCTGGCCTCCTCGGCCCGGGCCGTGTCGGCACTCGGGGGCGCTGGAAACGTCGGGCTGTCCTCGCGAGGAATTGCCGTCGACGGGCTGGGAGCGATCCGTGGCGTGTCCTCATTCGCCCGCTCCGCGCCGCGAGCAGGGGGGCGCTGTGCCACAGCCTGCGAGGGCGGAGCCTCCGCGACGGCAGGCGGCTCCGGCGGGCGCTCGCTCTTGCGCGTCGGCTCCGCCACCTCCACCTCAACCCATTCCACGGGAGCCGACACCACCGGCGGAACACCGCGCACCTGGGGTGCATCCTCCCGCACTGCGAGCCACAGGAGCCCATGGACGGCCAGACTGGCGGCGAGCGCGAGGAGGAGCCGTCGAGAGGGGGCCGGCGACATGGCCCCTGCTTTTAACCCCGCTTCCTCTCCGCGCCCGTGAAAGCACGGTGGGAAGGGTAGGAAAGAACACCCTCCCGCGCTTAGGCTCTCCTACACGAAGGAGTACACCCAGGATGGCGACCTCGCTGCTCGCGACGGATGGCTACAAGTTCAGCATGGCGGAGGCCGGCTGGCCCCTGCGCCAGGAGACCTTCTACTACTCGCACCGCAAGGGCGGTCTCCAGGTCATGCCGTTCGACCTCGCGGCCTACGTCAAGGCGCTGCTCCCCGAGCCGAAGCCCGAGGACTACGAGTTCCTCGCCCGCTACGACTACGAGATGGGCGTCGGCTTCAAGGCCGCCATCCTCCGCAAGGACAAGCTCTCCGTTCGCGCCATCCCCAAGGGCGCGCTCTTCTACCCGCGCGAGCCCATCCTCACCGTCACCGGCCCGTCCGCCCTCGTGTCCTGGGTGGAGCCGCTCCTCCTCCAGCTCAACTACCGCGTCCAGGTGGCCACCCACGCCCTCGCGGACCGTGACGCGCTCGCGCGCGCCCTCGCCACCGTCACCTGCGAGGAGCAGAAGCGCATCGCCCTGGAGACGCTCGACGCCGTCGGCGTGAAGCCCGTCCCCATCACCGTCGACTCCGAGGGCTACCTGCGCCGCGTGCGCGCCACCGTGAAGGAGCTCGTCGACCTCGTCGAGGACCCCGCCCGCATCTTCGAGGTGGGCCTGCGTGCCGCCACCTGCCAGGAGCACCACGAGCTGGCCCTGCGCGCGTGCAAGGAGGTCGGCGTCATGCGCACCTCCAACGTGGAGGGCGCTCGCAGGCTGGGGATGATTCCCGTGGGCACCATGGGTCATGAGCACGTGCAGCGCTACGGCTCGGACGATGCCGCCTTCCGCGCGATGCGTGAGCGCCGGCCCAGCCGCTCCAGCTACCTGCTGGACACCTTCGACACGCTCACCTCCGGCATCCCCGCCGCCTTCCAGCTCATCCGCGAGGACCCGGGCTCGCAGGACTCCATCCGCTTCGACTCGGGCAACAAGAAGCTGCAGTACCTCTACGCGGTGACGCGCGCGCGAGACATGGGCATCCGCCCCGTCAACATCCTCGAGGACGGCCTGGACGCCCAGGCCACCCGCGAGTTCGAGGACCTGCGGCGCCAGGTGGGCTGGGAGCCGTCCGCGCAGTTCTACGGCTACGGCGGCCACATCGTCGCCCGCACCATGGAGTGCCCCTTCACGAGAGATCGCGTGGCCGCCATCTACAAGCTGTCCCGCACCGGCCCCACGCCCGTCATGAAGTTCGGCAACGAGCTGGCCGAGGGCAAGCAGAGCGTCCCCGGCACCCCCGTCCTCTTCCGCCGCCGTCATGGCTCCGGCCCCATTGGCCTCGTCGGCCAGGAGGGAGAGCCGGTGCCCGAGGGCTACTTCCCCCTCATGGACAGCCCGCCCGAGGCCCCGTCGCTCGTCGGAGCGCAGGAGGCCGCCACCGAGGCTCGCATCGGCTACACCCCGGCCACCCAGGCGCTCGTCGAGGAGCTCACGCGGCGCCACTTCCCCAAGGGCCGCTGAGCCGCTCTCCGTCTCCATCTTCCGTAAGGACTCCCGAGGACGTCATGCCCCTGCCCATGCCCCGCTTCCACGAGGACGCGCGTGCCGGCCAGCTCCAGTTGGAGCGCGGCGCGGAGGTGGCCGAGGAGGCCCGCCGCTACGCCGCCGAGCACCGCATCCGCCCCGCGCGCGAGGACCAGCGCCGCATCGCCGCCTTCGGCATCGACGTGCAGGTGGCCTTCTGCACCCCCGGCGCCAGCCTCTTCGTCCCTGGCGCCGTCGAGGACACACAGCGCGCGCTGCGCTTTCTCTACTCGCACCTGGACCAGATGACGGAGCTGGTGTTCTCGCTCGACACCCACCGGGCGTTTCAAATCTTCCACCCCTCGTGGTGGCGCGACGCGGAGGGCCGGTCTCCCGCGCCCCTGTCGGTGATTACCTCGGCGGATGTGCGTGCGGGCCGCTGGCAGGCCACCCGATTCCCGGAGGAGAGCCTCGCCTACTGCGAGCGGCTGGAGGCCACCGGCCGGTACGTGCTCACCATCTGGCCCTTCCATGCCCTGCTGGGCGGCCTCAGCCACGCGCTGGTGCCCGCCGTCTACGAGGCCAGCCTCTTCCACGCGCTGGTCCGTGACACGCCCACCTGGTTCGAGCTCAAGGGCGAGCACCCCCTCACCGAGAACTACTCCGTCCTGTCTCCCGAGGTGACGGAGGTGAAGGGGCAGAAGGTGGGGGAGTTCAACACGCGCCTCTTCGACCACCTGATGTCCTTCGACCGGGTGTACGTCTTCGGGCAGGCGAAGTCCCACTGCGTCCTGTCCACGCTCCAGGACCTGCGGCAGCACATCGAGCGGACGGACCGCTCGAAGATGGGGCGCGTCTTCATCCTGGAAGACGCCATGAGCCCCGTGCCGGCGCCTCCGCTGGACCCGCTGCCTCCCGCGCTGGATTTCCCCCGGGTGGCGGACGCGGCCCTCCAGGACTTCCGCGCGGCGGGCATGCGCGTGGTGCGCACCACGGATCCGCTCGACGACTGATTCCGTCCTCCCGGCCTGGCAGGGCCTACCGGGCGCCCTTGAGGCGCGCCGCGGCCCAGCGTGCCGTGGCCTCGCAGAGCACCTTCGAGGCCGAGTCCTCCGGCCGGGCCTGCTGCGCGGCCAGCTCCACCACCTCGTGGAAGAGGTCCAGCTCCAGCCCGTCGCGGCGGTCCACGCAGCCGGCGAAGAGCACCACCGGCGTGCCGTGCTCGCGGGCCAGCCGCGCCA
>JBKGHK010000629.1:0-5985 GCA_046520375.1 Pyxidicoccus sp. 3LFB2 | reverse complement strand
GCGGCGCAGGAGCACAGGCCCGCGCGCAAGCCGCGCCCGTGCCCGCTGCGGACGCGCGCAAGCCCACGCCCGTGGCGGATGCTCGCAAGCCCACGCCGCCGCCTGTCGCGGCCCCGCGCCGGCCAACACCCGCGCCCGAGCCTCGCTACGAGCACTCGCTGTCCATGCTCCCAACGGACGCGCCTTCCGCCGAGCACTCGGTGTTCTCCGTGCCCACGCGTGCACCCACGCCGAAGCACGGCTCCGAGACGCACGTGCACGAAGACGCCTCCGTGGCGGCACAGTCCACCCGCCTGCTGGCCGCGCCCTCCCGCAAGCGGCTCCGTCTTCGGTGGGCCGCGCTGGGCGGACTGGCGCTGCTCGGGGCCGCCTTCTGGTGGTGGGTCTGAGCACTTCTCAGCGTCGCAACATCCGCCACAGCATGGCAAATGCCACCTGAACAACACCACTTCGGGTGAAACACACGCCTGGAACAATGGTTGTCGGAGCGCCGGGCTAGGGACTTCCCTGCCTGGGCGCAGCCCCTTTCCAGTCCTTCGCGAACGGCAGCACCTTCGCCGTGGGCACGCACGTGCTGCGCGCCACGCCCTACAGCGGCACCGCCGGGACAGGCGTCGGCGGCGTGCCGCTCGTCATCCGCTTCACCGTGCAGAACTGACGGAAAGCTCCGGTCCGGCCGTGTGTACCGGAGGCCGGACCGGCGCCTCGCCGACCTGGAGTGCTGGCGCGCAACCACCGGCCGTGCGGCGCTCGGAAGCGCGCGCCCCGCGTCCGGAATTCTCACGAAGGCCGCGCGACATTTTCGGATGCGGACCGTTTGCTGGATGGACGAGCAGAGAGCTCGGATGCGGTGCCAATCCCTTGCGCCTTGCGGCTGGGAACGCCGTGGGCCGCACCGACAGTCCTGGCTCTCTCTGACAACCACGGACCGGAGCAACCTGAATGCGCTTCCCTGCACGCCTGCTGATGGCGTTGTCGTTGTGCGTCGCCACCACTGCCTTCGCGAAGAACGACAAGAAGGACCGCGACGGCGATGGCTTCATCGAGAACAGCCGGTACATGCCGGCCACGGACCCCAACCTGAACCCGGCCTGGGACTGGACGGTGAGCGGCGCGGGCCACACGCTGTATTACACGGACGCGACCGGCATCATCCGCTCCGCCGTGCGACAGGTGCCCTTCTACACCGGCGGCCATCCGCTCAACACGCTGGAGAAGGACATGTACCCGGCGGACGGCTGGGTGCTGGCCTACCGTGACTTCGGCACGCCCTCGGCCGCGCCGGACCTGCCCTTCTTCGCGCTCTACAACAAGTACCGCGGCATCCTCCGGGTGATGGTCTTCAACACCCGCGAGGTGCAGTACAGCCGCTTCAACATGGAGCTGTCCTTCAAGAGCCAGACGGCCACGGGCGCCCTGCTGACCTTCTCCGAGGACACGCGCTCCTTCACCACCGACTACGACGTGGCCAAGCGCGAGGTCTTCGCCGTCGAGGCCAACGCCTTCAACGGCTGGATTCACGCCGACTTCATGCTCGCCGGGTATGACCCGAACCTGAGCCTGGACACCCAGCTGCGGATGAACATCCGCGGCATCAACCTGCAGAACGTGAGCCTGGACGCCGACGAGTTCACCCTGTCCCAGGTCCTCACCGACGCCAACCCGGGCGGTGGCGCCGCCAGCGGCGTGGACCTGCTGACCGCGGCCAACCAGGGCCACAAGACGTACAGCAACCTGACCAACGTGCTGAAGTCGCTGCGCAACAGCGCCACCCGCAACTCCGGCGCCTGGTGGGCCAGCACGGCGATGAACCTGACGACGTTCGTCCCGTACGTGGGCGGCCTCATGGGCTTCGTCAAGGCGTTCTTCGGCGGCGCGGAGAAGCCGGCGCCGCGTGAGCCGCTCAAGTTCCAGGGCGCGCTGTCGCTGAACGGCACCATCACCGAGTCCGTTCCGCTGTACAGCCTGGACTTCGCGACGAACTACCTGGGCGGCGGCAACCCGCCGGACCACTACCGCCCGGTGAACCCCATCACCTGGGGCGTCTTCAACCTGGTGGCGCGCCCGGAAGTGACGACGAAGTTCACGCGGACCTGCACCGGCACGACGCGCCCCAGCTGCACCAGCAAGACGGACTTCGCGATGAAGTCGCACCCCGCCTACGTCTTCAATCCCAGCGCCGGCCTGAGCCTGGTGTCCATCGAGTACGCGTTCGTCCACGAGGACGAGGGCCCCACGCCCTTCACCGAGTACCTCGCGAGGGACACGGTTCCCCAGGGTTTCCGTCTGCCCAATGGCCTGGCCGTGCGCGTGACGCTGCGCACCACCACGCCCACCCTGCACTCGGATGACGACCTCGTGTACTACAAGGTCTACCCGATGCAGCTCGTCCCGGTGCAGTAACGCCCTGGCGCCCCGCGTCCGGACGGCCCGCCCCCTCCAGGGCTGTCCGGACGCGGCGGCGCCGAAGCCGTGGGGAATACAGCGGTGGCCGTGGCAGTCTTGCGCGCCATGCGACTTCCCCACGCACTGACGCTGGCCTTCACGGCCCTCGTGACGCTCGCGGCCCATGCCGCGGCGCCCGCCTCCCCCACCCTGCCGCCGGGCTACTGGCCCGACGAGAAGGTGGCGGAGATTCTCGCCAAGACGGAGGAGGTGCGGCTCGCGCCGGACCTCTCGCGCCTCACGCCCGATGAGCAGGCGGCGGTGAAGGACCTGCTGGAGGCGGGACAGGTGCTCCAGGAGCTCTACGAGGCGTCACGTCACCATCAAGCGCTCGCGTCGCACACGCGGCTGCAGCAGCTGGACAAGAAGCTGGGCAGCCCCAAGCGCACGCAGGACCTGCTCACGCTGTACCGGCTCTACCAGGGCCCCATCGCGAGCACGCTGACCAACGCGCGCGAGCCCTTCCTGCCCGTGGACCCGCAGGTGCCGGCGCGCAACGTCTACCCGCCGGACGCGACGCGCGCGGAGGTGGACGCGTACCTCGCCGCGCACCCCGACGAGCGCGAAGCCCTGCTGGGCGAGCTGACGGTGGTGCGCCGCGCCACCGCGAACAACCTGCGCCAGGACGTGAAGGTGCTCCAGGCGCACCCCGTGCTGGACACCCTGCACCCCGGCCTGCGCGAGTCGCTCCAGGCCCGCGCGAAGAAGCCGGACGCGAAGGCGCTGTACGCGGTGCCCTATGCGGTGGCCTACGGGCCGGAGCTGGTGAAGGTGTACGGGCTGCTGATGCGCGCGGCCGGGCGGCTGGAGGCGAGCGACGAGGAGCTGGCGCGCTACCTGCGCAACCGCGCCCGCGACATGCTCAGCAACGACTACGAGAGCGGCGACGCGGCGTGGGTGACGGGCCGCTTCAAGAAGCTCAACGTGCAGTTTGGCGCGTATGAGACGTATGACGACGCGCTGTACGGCGTGAAGGCCTTCTACGGCGTGTCCGTGCTCCTCCTGAACGAGGAGGCCACGCGCGAGCTGCGCAAGCGGCTGAGCGGGCTGCAGGGCGTGGAGGACGCGCTGCCGTACACCGCGAAGAAGCAGGTGCGCGAGGACATCCCCGTGGGGGTGTACGAGGTGGTGGCGGACTTCGGGCAGGCGCGCGGCACCAACACGGCGACGATTCTTCCCAATGACCCGCTCTACTCGCGCCGCTACGGCCGCACCATCCTGCTGCGCGAGAACATCATGAAGAACCCGGACCTCTTCGCCGCGGACGAGCGCATCTGGCGCACCGCCACGGCGGACACGCATGCGAAGGACCTCACGTCCGAAGGCAACTTCCAGCGCACGCTCTGGCACGAGGTGGGGCACTACCTGGGCCCGGACCGCGACGCCAAGGGCCGCACGCTGGACGTGGCGCTGGAGGACTACGCGGACGCCATGGAGGAGATGAAGTCGGACCTGGTCAGCCTCTTCGCGCTGCACGCCTTCCACAAGAGCGGCTCGCTGGACGCCGCCAGCCTGCGGTCTGTGCAGGCCTCGGGCATCCGCCGCACCCTGCAGAACGTGCGCCCGCGCGAGGACCAGCCGTACCAGCGCATGCAGCTGGTGCAGTTCAACTGGTTCCTGGAGCGCGGGCTGATTCGCGCGGACCCGAAGACGGCGCGCCTCACGATTCAGTACGACAAATACGCGGACACCGTCAGCTCGCTGCTCAAGGAAGTGATTGCGCTCCAGCACGCGGGCGACAAGGCGGCCACCGCGAAGTTCTTCGAGCGCTGGAGCACGTGGAAGCCCGAGCTGCACGACGTGCTCGCCGCCCGCATCCGCGAGGCCCAGGGCGCGCGCTTCCGCGTGGTGCGCTACGGGGCGCTCGGCGAGAAGTAGGTCAGGGCGCGCTGGAACTCCGCCGACTGGAAGCGCGCCTCCGGGCGTGTGGCCAGCTGGCGGAGCAGCGCGTGGACCTTCTTGATGAAGGGCCGGTCCGGGTCGGACTCGATGCCCGCGAGCAACGGGCGGCGGAAGCCGTAGCGGCCCCCTCGGAAGTAGAGCGCGTCCTCGCCTACCGCCTGGCCCCCTCGCGCGAGGCCATCCAGCGCCGGGCCTCCTCCAATTCGCGCCGGCCGTACTGGCCCGCCTGCGTGTAGCCCTCAATCGCCTTCTGGGCCAGCGCCAGCGCGCGCGGACGCTCCGCGGGCTTCACCGTCCACAGGGCCCGCGCCAGGCCGAAGTACACCCATGCGGACTCGGCCTCGCTCCACCCCAGCGGAGCCAGCACGCGCGCCGCCTCCTCCAGCTCCGTCAGGGCCCGGTCGGCCTTGTTCATCGCCAGCAGCGCCAGCCCCAGGCCCGTGCGCGCATGCACGGTGCTCGGGTGCTCCTTGCCCAGCGTGCGCACCTTGCGCGCGAGCGCGACTCGCAAGAGCGGCAGCGCTTCACGGGGACGCTTGCTGTGCAGCAACAGCAGGCGCCCCACGTCCTCCTCCAGGGTGTGCAGGGCCAGGTCCTCCGGCGGGAGCACGCGGAGCTGGAGGGCCAGCCCTTCCTGGTAGTGCGCCAGCGCCGCGGCCGTCATTTCCAGGCGCTCCTCCGCCATTGCGAGCGAGCGCAGCGCGTCGATGGTCTCCACGCTCTCCGGGCCGAAGACGCGGCGCATGCCCTCCAGCGCCTGCTGGTGGAGGGCCAGGGCCGTTTCCGGTGCGCCCGACTTCTCGTGCACGAGGGCCAGGTCATTCAGCATCAGCAGCGTCTGCCGGTTGTCGGGGCCCAGCGTGTCCCGGCGCAGCGCGTATGAGCGCTCCAGCCACTGGAGGGCCTCGGGGTACCGGCCCATCTCCTTCGCGACGATGCCCAGGTTGGCGAGCGTGGCGGCCAGCAGCGGGTGCTGGGGGCCCAGCCGCTCCTCGGTGATGGCGAGCGAGCGCTGGTAGAGGGGCATCGCATCCGCGAAGCGCCCCTGGCGCATGCGCACCATGCCGAAGTTGTTGAGCACCTTGGCGGTGTCCACATGGGTGGGGCCGAGCACGCGCTCCCGCAGCGCCAGGGCGCGGGTGTAGTGCGCCGCCGCCACCTCGTAGTTCTCCTCGCGGAAGGCGAGGATGCCCTCGTGGTTGGCCAGCCGGCCCTCCAGCTCGGGGGAGCCACCCATGCGCTCCAGCAGGGCGTGGGCCTGTCCTGCCCACAGGTGGGCCTCGGAGAACCAGTCGCGCGTGTCGCTGAGGGCCACCACCAGGTCCGTGGCCACCTGCACGGCGGCCTCGTCATGGCGGCCCGCGGTGGCGGCCGTCATCGCCGCGTTCCACGCCTTCATGGACTCCTCGGACTGGCTCAGCCGCTGGTGCGCCCAGCCGAGGACATGGAGGGCCTCGGCCTCCAGCGGCCGGTAGTCCAGCGCGCGCGCCGCATCCGCGACGGCCTTCGCCGCGGGGAGCGCCTGCTGATAGCGCCCCGAGTCCAACAGCGCCTGCGCATGGGCCAGCTCGCCGCGCACGGTTTCCACCTTCGCGCGCAGGGCCGGGTCCTCCGCCAGCGGCACCGGGGCGGCGAGGG
>JBKGHK010000628.1:0-5998 GCA_046520375.1 Pyxidicoccus sp. 3LFB2 | reverse complement strand
CGCGCGGCCTTCGAGCGGCAGCCGGGCCGGCGCCAGGCCCTCTTCTTCGAGGACAGCTTCGAGTTCTGCGCCGCGCTGCTCGGCGCGTGGCACACGGAGCGGTGCGTCTACCTGCCCGCCGACGCCCGGCCCGCGACGCTGGAGCGGCTGCGCGGCGAGGTGGATGGCTTCGTGGGGAATGTCCCCTCGGAGTATGCCCCGCTGTCGCCGGAGGAAGGCGCCGGGGGGGGATGGCAGCCGCTGTCCCTGGAGGCGCGGGCCCTGGTGCTCTACACCTCGGGCTCCAGCGGCGAGCCCACCGCCATCCCCAAGCAGCTCGCGCAGCTGACCCGCGAAGTCTCGACGCTGGCTGGCCTCTTCGACGCGCGGCTCGGAGCGGAGCGGGTGCTGGCCACCGTCTCGCATCAGCACATCTACGGGCTGCTGTTCCGGGTGCTCTGGCCGCTGTCCGCGGGCCGGCCGTTCCTGGCGCGGAGCCTCGTCTACCCGGAGGACATCCAGGCCGCGCTGGCGGAGGGACCCGCGACGCTCGTCTCGAGCCCGGCCCACCTCAAGCGCCTGCCGGACGCCCTGGACTGGGCGGGCGTCCGGGAGCATGTACGGGCGGTATTCACTTCGGGAGGCCCGCTTCCCACCGAGGGGCTCCACGCCTGTCGCGCCCTGCTCGGTCAGGCGCCCATCGAGGTCTATGGCAGCTCGGAGACGGGCGGCGTCGCCTGGCGCCAGCGCACCCGGGACGACGCGGTGGCCTGGAAGGTGATGCCCGGAGTCGAGGTGCGCACCGGGGATGACGCGTTGGAGGTCCGCTCGCCGCACGCGGGGCTGCCGGACGGCGCGTGGCTGCGGACCGAGGACCGGGTGCAGCTGTTGCCGGAGGGCTTCGAGCTATTGGGGCGCAAGGACCGCCTCCTCAAGCTCGAGGAGAAGCGCGTCTCGCTGAGCGCCATGGAGCGGACGCTGCTGGCGGACAGGCTGCTGCGCGAGGTCCGGGTGCTGCCGCTTCCGGAAGGCCACCGGCTGACGCTGGCGGTGGTGGCGGTGCCGGGGGATGCGGGCTGGAAGCTGCACTCGGAAGCGGGCAAGCGCGCCCTGAACCAGGCCCTGCGCGAGCGGCTCTCCCGCGAGTTCGAAGCCAGTGTCCTGCCGCGCCGGTTCCGGTATGTGGAGGCCATGCCCGTCAACAGCCAAGGCAAGGTCACCGACGCGGGGCTGGCCGCCCTCTTCGACTCGCGCCGGCCCACGCCGCAGGTGCTGGAGCGCACCGCCGAGCGCGCCGTGTTGCAGCTGGACGTCTCCGAAGGCTCGCCCTACTTCAAGGGCCACTTCCCCGGCATGCCCATCCTGCCCGGCGTGGCCCAGCTGGAGTGGGTCATCCAACTTGGCCGCGAGCTCTTCGCGCTGCCGCCCGACTTCCTGCGGATGGAGGCGGTGAAGTTCCAGAAGGTCATCGTGCCCGGCACGCGGCTCACCCTGGAGCTCACCTGGACGGAGGCGAAGGGCAGCCTCCACTTCCTCTTCACCTCGGATGGCGGCACCCACGCGAGCGGCCGCATCGTGTTTGGCGGGAGCCACGGATGAAGGTCTGCGCGGTGATTCCCGTCTACAACCATGGCGAGGCCGTGGGCGCGGTGGTGAAGAACGTGCGCGCGCACGGCCTGCCCTGCCTGCTGGTCGACGATGGCAGCGAGCCGGGCTGCGCCGCCGTGCTGGACGCGCTGGCCGCGGAAGATGGCGCCGGCATCCAGCTGGTCCGGCTGCCCCAGAACGAGGGCAAGGGTGGCGCGATGATGGCCGGCCTGCGCGCGGCCCAGGCGGGGGGCTTCACCCACGCACTGCAGATTGACGCCGACGGCCAGCACGACACCGGTGACATTCCCCGCTTCCTGGAGCTGGCGTCCGGCGCCCCGGAGAAGCTCATCTGCGGCACGCCCGTCTATGACGACTCGGTGCCCAAGGGCCGGCTCTACGGCCGCTATGCCACGCACATCTGGGTGTGGATCAACACGCTGTCCCTGGCCATCCGCGACTCGATGTGTGGCTTCCGCGTCTATCCGCTCGCTCCGACTGTCGCGCTCATCGACTCGGTGCGCATCGGCAAGCGGATGGACTTCGACGTGGAGGTGCTGGTGCGCCTGTTCTGGCGGGGCATGCGCATCGTCAACCAGCCCACCCGGGTGCGCTACCCCACGGACGGCATCTCCCACTTCGACGTGCTCTGGGACAACGTGCGCATCTCCGGGATGCATGCCCGCCTCTTCTTCGGGATGCTGGTGCGCCTGCCGCTGCTGCTGTGGCGCAAGGTGGCGGCATGAGGGCGCGGCACTGGGCGGAGATGGGCGAGAGCACCTTCGTCCTCGGCATCTGGCTGCTCTACTGGATTCACCGGCTGCTCGGCCGCTGGCCCTTCCGGCTCTGCCTGTTCCCCGTGGTGCTGGTGCACTGGCTGTCCCGCCCGCTGGTACGTGAGGCGTCGCGCCAGTACCTGGAGCGGGTGGAGTCCGCCACCGGCGCGCTCGGCCGGCCCCCGGGACGCTGGGACAGCATCCGCCATGTCGCGTCCTTCGCCGAGACGATGCTCGACAAGCTCCTGGCCGTCAGCGGGCGCTACCGCTTCGACAAGGTGCGCACCGAGGGCCGGGAGCAGCTGTACGAGGCGGCGAAGACGGGCCGGGGCGGCGTCATCATCACCGCGCACATGGGCTGCCTGGAGCTGTGCCGCGCCATGGCCGAGCGGCGCGGCGAGGTGAAGCTCACCATCCTCGTCCATACCCGGCACGCCGAGCAGTTCAACCGCCTGCTGAAGCGGCTCAACCCGGAGAGCGACTTCCGCCTGATGGAAGTCACGGACATGGGCCCCGCGACCGCCGTCGCCCTGCAAGAGCGCGTCGCCGCGGGCGAGTTCGTGGTGATTGCCGGAGACCGCGTCCCCGTGCAGGCCAGCCAGACGGTGAGCGTGGACTTCCTGGGCCACGCCGCCCGCTTCCCCGTGGGCCCGTACGTGCTGGCGTCCCTCTTCAAGTGCCCGCTGTTCCTGCTGGGGTGCATCCACGAGGGCCCCGGCTACACCATCCACTTCGAGTGCCTGGCCGAGCGTGTCGAGCTGCCTCGCGGCAAGCGTGAGGCGGCGTTGACGGGGTACGCCCGGCAATATGCCGAGCGGCTGACCGCGCTGCTGAAGCGCTCGCCGCTGGACTGGTTCAACTTCTTTCCCTTCTGGAACCAAGAGAATGTCTCCGCCAGGCCTCAAGAGTGAGCCCGCGGTCTGCTTCGATGGAAGCCGACTCACCATCGAGGACGTCGTCTCGCTCGCGAACCGCGAGCGCGGCGCCGAGCTGGGCGCGTCCTCCGCCTTCCGCCAGCGCATCACCCGGGGCGCGGAGTTCCTCGACCGGCTGCTCGCCGAGGACGGCGTCATCTACGGGGTGACGACCGGGTACGGCGACTCGTGCACCGTGCCCATCCCGCCCGAGCTCATCGCGGAGCTGCCGCACCACCTCTACACGTACCACGGCATCGGAGCCGGCCGGTTCCTCACCCCCGAGGAGACGCGCGCGGTGCTGGCGACGCGGCTGGCGTCGCTGGCCCAGGGCTTCTCGGGCGTGGGGCTGGGGCTGCTCACGCAGCTGCAGCTGCTGCTCCAGCACGACATCCTTCCGCTCATCCCGGCGGAGGGCTCGGTTGGCGCCAGTGGCGACCTCACCCCGCTCTCGTATGTGGCGGCGGTGCTCTGCGGAGAGCGCACGGTGTGGTACCGCGGCGAGCAGCGCGCCGCGGCGGAGGTGCTCGCGCAGCTGGACATCAAGCCCCTGCGCCTGCGTCCCAAGGAGGGGCTGGCCCTCATGAACGGCACGGCCGTGATGACGGCGCTGGCCTGCCTCGCGTGGAAGCGCGCGGAGTACCTGTGCCGGCTGGCCACGCGGCTCACCGCCTTCAACGTGGTGGCCAGCGCCGGCAATGCACACCACTTCGATGAGGCGCTGTTCGCGGCGAAGCCGCACGTGGGCCAGCAGCGGGTGGCCGCGCGCCTGCGCGTGGACCTGGCCACCGGCCACCCCCACCGCAACGAGCAGCGGCTGCAGGACCGCTACTCGCTGCGCTGCGCGCCCCACGTGCTGGGGGTGCTCGAGGATGCGCTGCCCTTCTTCCGCACGCAGATTGAGAACGAGCTGAACAGCGCCAACGACAACCCGCTCATCGACCCCGACGCGGAGCGGGTGCTGCATGGGGGACACTTCTACGGCGGCCACATCGCCTTCGCGATGGACAGCCTGAAGAACGCCGTGGCCAACGTGGCGGACCTGCTCGACCGCCAGCTGGCGTTGCTCGTCGATACCCGCTTCAACCACGGGCTGCCCGCCAACCTCTCCGGCGCGACGGGGCCGCGCGCCGCCATCAACCACGGGCTCAAGGCGCTGCAGATCAGCGTCTCCGCGTGGACGGCCGAGGCGCTCAAGCTGACCATGCCCGCGTCGGTGTTCTCCCGCTCCACCGAGTGCCACAACCAGGACAAGGTGAGCATGGGCACCATCTCCGCGCGGGACTGCCTGCGGGTGCTGGAGCTGTCCGAGCAGGTGGTGGCGGCGCTGCTCATCGCCGCACGCCAGGGCATCACCCTGCGCCACCGCGTCGACGGCGCGGTGAAGCTCGCGCCCTCGCTCGCGGGCATGCAGGCCGACCTCGAGAAGCGCCTCCCGCTGGTGGTGGAGGACCGCGCACTGGACCGCGAGCTGCAGGGACTGCTGGTGGCCATCCGCGGGCGTGAATGGACGCTCTATGAAGCCTGACCTCAGTCACGAAATCGAGCTGAGCCCCGCCTTCCACGACCTGGACCCGATGGAGGTCGTCTGGCATGGCCACTATGTGAAGTACCTGGAGCTGGCCCGCTGCGCCCTGCTGGCGAAGTTCGACTACGACTACCCGCAGATGCGCGAGTCCGGCTTCGCGTGGCCCGTGGTGGACATGCGCCTCAAGTACGTGCAGCCGTCCGTCTTCGGCCAGAAGCTGAAGGTGCGCGCGGAAATCACCGAGTGGGAGAGTCGCCTGCGAATCGACTACCTCATCCGTGACGCCGCCACCGGCCGCAAGGTGAATCAAGCGCACACCATCCAGGTCGCCGTGTCGCTGGCCACCCGGGAGATGCAGTTCGTCTGCCCGCCGGTGCTGTGGCAGCGCCTGGGAGTGAGGGCCGAATGAAGCGCCTGACGGTCCTCGTGGGCATGCTGCTGGCGATGACGGCCAGCGCCGGCAACCTGGTGGAGGGCGTGCGGGCCCGGCTGGACGACGCCCCCGTGCTTCGCGGCGCGTTCGAGCAGAAGAAGACCGTGGCCGGCTTCAAGAAGCCGCTCGTTTCGCGCGGCCAGTTCCTCCTGTCGCGGCAGAAGGGCATCCTCTGGGACACTCGCGCTCCCTTTGCCTCGCGCCTCACGGTGACCCGCAAATCGCTGAGCGCGGAGCAGGACACGGGCGGCGCGGCCTACCGCATGGACGCGGGCAAGGAGCCCGCCCTCGCGGCCGTGAATGAGCTGCTGTTCGCGCTGCTCTCCGGGGACGTGGCCTCGCTGTCCACCCGCTTCCGAATCGAAGGCGAGCTGGTCGGCACGAGCGGCTGGAAGTTGTTGCTCACGCCGACGGACGCGGGGCTGGCGCGCATCTTCAAGAGCGTCCGGCTGGAAGGCGATCGGTTCGTTCGGCAGGTCCAGCTGGAGGAGACGCGCGGGGACTCGAGCGTCATCCTGTTCGACCAGCTGACGCAGTCCCCGCCTCCCAGCGACGCGGAAGCCCTGCGCCTTGCGAACTAGCCTGGCCATCCTCTGGGCGCTGGTCGTGCTCGCCGTGGGCGTGCACCAGGTGGGCTTCTGGCGCGCGGCGCGGCTGGACACCGACGTGCTGGCACTGCTGCCCCGGGACGAGCAGGCGCCCGAGGTGGACGCCGCCACCCGGGGGCTCGCGGATGGCGCGGGCCGGGAGCTGGTGCTGCTCGTGGGCGCGCCGGACTGGG
>JBKGHK010000627.1:0-6011 GCA_046520375.1 Pyxidicoccus sp. 3LFB2 | reverse complement strand
AGGCGAGGAGCCGGTGGACGTGCGGGTGCTGGCCACCGCGCCGACGCCGCTGCCGCTGCTGGCCACCCGGGGTGAGGTGGAGCCTTCGCTCGCCCGGGGGCTGGCCGGCTTCGAGCTGGAGGTGCCTCCGCTGCGGGAGCGGCGCGCGGACGTGCTCGTGCTGTTGGAGGGCTTCACCACGCGCGCGGCGCGGCGCTCGCGCAAGGAGCCTCCGATTCTGGGGCCGGAGGCGCGGCGCCTGCTGGTGGACTACTCGTGGCCGCAGAACGTGCGCGAGCTGGAGCTGGTGGGCGAGCGGCTGGGCCTGCTGTACGCCGGGAGCCGCGTGGGCGCGCTGCACCTGCCTCCTGAAATCCAGGAGGGTGGTGCGGAGACGGGCCCCCAGACACTGCAGGCCCGCGTGGCCCGGCTGGAGCGCGATGCCATCGCCGAGGCGCTGCGCGAGGCCGGTGGCAAGAAGGTGCGTGCCGCGGCGCTGCTCGGCATCAGCCGGCCCACGCTGGACAAGAAGATTGAGGAGTATGGCCTCGCCGTCGAGCGCGGACGGCGTGGGTGAGCACACGAGGGTGACGCCTACTTCCTCCGGCTGAGCAGCACGCCCGTGACGATGAGGGCCGCGCCGACGGCTTGGAGAATGGTGGGGCGCTCACCCCGCACGGCCCAGGCGGTGAGGGCGGCCACCACGGGAATGCCGGTGTTGTAGAGCGCCGCGCGGCTGCTGCCCACCCGCTGCACGGTGCGGCCCCAGATGAAGTACGAGAGCACCAGCGGTACCAGCGCGGAGTACACCACGCCCACCCACGCGCCGACGCTGACGCGCGCGGTCTCCATGTCGAGCACCGCCGGCACTCCGGCGAGCACCACGACGGGCGCGCCCGTCAGCATGGTGATGGCGGTGATGCGCAGCGCGGACACCTCCGTGCCCACCGAGCGGATGCCCACCGTGTAGATGGCCCAGCACAGACACCCGGCGAGGATGAGCCCGTCCCCCAGCCAGGTCGCCGCGCCCAGCTCGGGGCCCCTCGCGCCCACCACCAGCAGCATGCCCGCCACCGCCAGCGACAGCCCCGTCACCAGCGGCCGTGTCAGCCGCTCCACGCCCAGCACTGCTCCCAGCGCAGCCACCAGCACGGGCGTCACCGCGGTGAGCAGCCCGCTGTTCGCCGCCGTGGTGTGCGCCAGCCCGAGGATGAAGCAGAGCTGGTACACGGTGTTGCCCACCAGCCCGAGCGCGGTGAGCTTGAGGAACACCTTCGTGGGCAGCGGCTTCCAGCCCTCCACCGCCCATAGCAGCGCGCCCATGGCCAGCGCGGCGATGGCGAAGCGCAGCGACATGAAGGCCAGGGGCGGAATGGTGCCCAGTGCCTCCTTCACCACCGTGTAGTTGGTGCCCCAGACGATGACCACGCCGATGATGGCCAGGTCGGACGCGGAGAAGGCGCGGGCAGGCGCGGGATTGGTGGTGGAGGAGGCGGACACGGCGGGCGACGGAATAGGACCCGGCGCCTCCGCGCGCAAGCCGACGTTTCCCCATGGCTTCGCTTGTCCGCATGCCCGCCCGGGGTTAAACGCGCGGACATGGAACTGCGCTTTTCGGACGAGGTGCGCCGCGCTCGCGACGCAGGGCAACCCATCGTGGCCCTGGAGACCAGCGTCGTCGCCCAGGGGCTGCCGTACCCGGACAATCTCGCCGCCGCCCGCGCCTGCGAGGAGGCCATCCGCCGCGTCGGCGCCGTGCCCGCCGCCATCGCCGTGGTGGATGGAGAGGTGTGCATCGGCCTGGAGGAGACGGCCATGCGCCGCCTCGCGGAGCGCAAGGAGCCCCTGCTCAAGCTGGGCTCTCGTGACCTCGCCATCGCCGTGGCCACCCGCACCTCTGGCGGCACCACCGTGAGCGCCACCTGCGAGCTGGCCGCCGCCGCCGGCATCCGCGTCTTCTCCACCGGCGGCATCGGCGGAGTCCACCGCGGCGCCTCGGAGACGTGGGACATCTCGCAGGACATCGCCGCCCTGGCCCGCTACCCCGTGGCCGTGGTCTGCGCGGGCGCCAAGTCCGTGCTGGACCTGCCCAAGACGATGGAGCTGCTGGAGACCGCCGGCGTCCTCGTCGTCGGCGTGGGCACCGACGAGCTGCCGTCCTTCTACAGCCGGGGCTCCGGCATCAAGCTGGAGCACCGTGCGGACGACGTGGACACCGCCGCGCGCATCTGCCGGGCCCGCTTCGAGACGCTGGGGCAGGGCGGGGTGCTCTACACCGTGCCGCCTCCCGAGGAGACGTCGCTGCCGCGCAACGAGGTGGAGCTGCACATCGCCTCCACGCTCGCGGACGCGGAGCGGCAGGGCGTGCGGGGCAAGGCCGTGACGCCGTTCCTCCTGTCGGAGATGGCGAAGCGCACGGGCGGCAAGACGCTCAAGGCCAACCTGGCGCTGCTCATCAACAACGCCCGCTTCGCCGGGCAGCTGGCCGTGGCCTACGCCCGAGGCGCCTGAGGTGCTGCAACAGGGGCGGAGCCGACGTGCTCCGCCCCGGGGGACGTCACTACTTCTGGAACCAGCGCATCAGGTCTTCCAGCTCACGGCGGTCCACGTCATCGAAGGTGCCCTTGTGCTCCGAGTCGATGTCCAACACGGCGATGAGCTCGCGGTTCCGGTTGAACACCGGGACGACGATTTCCGACGCCGAGCGCCCGTCGCAGGTGATGTGGCCGGGGAAGGCATGCACGTCCGCCACCACCACCGTCTCACCCTTGGCCGCGGACGTACCGCAGACACCCTTGCCGAAGTGGATCTCCAGGCACCCGAGCGTGCCCTGGTAGGGCCCCACGCGCAGCAGCTTGCCCGGCGTCACCACCCGGTAGAAGCCCGTCCACAGGTGCCCGAAGGCGTGATGCAGCAGGCAGCTGATGGTCGCCATGCCGGCGACGTCGTCGTCGATGCCCTCGAGCACCGCGAGCACATGCTGCTTCAACTCCGCGTAGGCCTCCGCCTTGGGCTGGCCGCGCAGATCCAGGGTGACTTCCGCCATATTGTGGACCTCGGACAGGGAGCCTTCGTCGGAGCGTCAGGCCCCGGCGAAATCCTCGTCCCTCAATACCCTGAATCATTCTCCATCGCACGGGAGCCGTCATGGAACAGCTGATCCTGGACTCGAATACCTGGCTGCTCGTCCTCACCGGCGCGGGCGTCTCCGCCGAGAGCGGAGTTCCCACCTTCCGTGGAATGGACGGACTCTGGGAGAACCATCCCATCGAGGACGTGGCCTCGCCGCAGGGCTTCCAGAAGGACCCCACGCTGGTGTGGCGCTTCTACTCACAGCGTCGGGCGGGCGCTGCCTCCGTGAAGCCCAACCCGGGCCATGACGCGCTCGTGGCGTGGGAGAAGCACCTCGGTGACCGCTTCCTCCTGGCCACGCAGAATGTGGACGGGCTGCACCGCCGCGCGGGCAGCGAGCGCGTGGTGGAGATGCACGGCAACCTCTTCAAGTCGCGCTGCAGCCAGTGCCGGCGCTCTCCGTTCGACGACACCACCGTGTACCCGGAGGGCACCGTGCCCGCGTGCAGCGAGTGCGGGGGCCGGCTGCGGCCGCACATCGTATGGTTCGGCGAGTACCTGGAGCCCGCCGACATGAAGCGCCTGGAGAGCTTCGCGCTGCGCGGCTCCACGTCGGGCGGGCGGTTCGTCTTCCTCGCCGCGGGCACGTCCGGCCTCGTCTATCCGGCCGCCGGCATCGTGGACCGCGTCCGCGAGGCCGGCGGAGAGACGTGGCTCGTCAACCTGGACCCCGCGCAGAACGCCAGCCGCTTCGAGCACACCATCACCGGGAAGAGTGGCGAGGTGCTCCCCGGGCTGGCGAAGCTGATGTGAGGCGCGGGCGGGCTACTGCGCCTCGCCCAGCAGGAAGCTGAAGTCGGCGGACGCGCTTCCGTCCGCCGTCGTCGCGCTCTTGTGACAGCCGAGGCAGCTCGCCTGGGGCTGGATGAAGGTCTCCATCGTCACGTTGGCCAGGGGCGTGGGCGTGCCCTGCGGCGCGCCGCCCGTGGCCCACTGCGTGCTGATGAGCTGGTAGTTCGCCCAGACGGAGCCCTTGAGCAGCCCGCGGTAGTAGTCGTTGAGGCCGGGAGACAGCGAGTCCGCCTGGATGGGCGTGGTGCGGACCACCTGCACGGGGGCGTTGAGCGGCCCGCCATCCGGCGCCAGCTCCGTGTACGGCTGCTTCGCCGTCTGCGTGTTGTCCTGGCAGTTGGGGCAGTGCGGGTTGAAGAAGGACGCCGTGGTGTTGTCCACGTGCTCGAAGGTGGACCAGAACCAGGTCGTCTGCGTCTGCGTCTTGTGGATGATGTGCAGGCCCACCAGGCCCACCGTGACGGGGTTGGCGCCGGGGCTCGCGTCACCGGCCTCGTCGTTGAAGACCCACGCCTTGCGCATGTAGAAGCGCTTGCCCGAGATTTCCGCCGGGCTCAGCACCTTCCACGAGGCCTTGAGCTCCATCGCCCCCACCGGACCGCACGGGCCACCGTTGCACGGACCGGGGTTCTGGTTGGGCCCCGTCGGGAAGCTGACCGTCACGCCCTTCTGTCCGGCCGCGTTCCAGAGGTTGTTGGCGATGAGGTAGTTGTACTCGTCCAGGTTGACGCGCTTCTCGTAGCGGACGAAGCGGCCGTTCTGGTCCGTCAGCGGACCGCCCACGGCCTGGCCGATGCCGCCGAAGCGCTCCGCGACGACGTCCGACGCCTTCGAGTCGCTCACCAGCACCTTGTCCACGCGCCCACCGGCCACCATGCGACGCTCGGCGGGCGTTGCTGCCCTCAGTCGCAGCAGCTGTTTCTCGACGGCGGCCGGCGTGGCGAAGGTGCACCACTTGCCCGGAGGCCCCGCGCCGGGCGCCACGAAGATGTCCGAGTCCTGGGGGTACGTCTCCCAGACCACCGGGCCCTGGCCACTGAGGATGCTGGCCTTCGTGTCCGGAAGGCAGGTGCTCGTGTCCGCCGGCCAGTTCATCGCGATGAACGTGTTCCACGAGTAGACGTCCACGTCGCTCTGGAACTCACCGTGGCGCGAGCACGCATCCACGGGCGGAGAGGAGAGCGCGGCGGTGATGGACGTGGCGCACGTGGAGCCCGGGCACGTCGGGTTCGGGTCGCACGCCGGCGGAATCGCCTGCTGCGCCACCTGCGTGTCTCCGGGGGGCTTGGGGCCGGTGGAGGAGGTGGAGGTACAGGCAACAACGGCGGCGCTGGCCAGCGCGCAGGCCAGCAACAGGCGGCTGACGAGGGGCGGAGTGAGCTTCATCGGAGAGACCTCGGGGAAGGGGCGCATGACGGCGTCCCGTACTCCGAGTGCAAGGGTCGGGCCCTTCCGGTCCGAAGGTCCGGTCCCCTCGTAAAGCCCGAGGGCAGGGGCGAGCCCCAATGCGAGTCGGGGCCGTCACGCGTCGCGACGGGACGCGGCCGCGTCGGTGCGCGACGCGGTGCGGGCCCGGCGCTCTATCGAGCGACGCGCGCTACTCGAAGACGGAGATGTCCTGCCCGCCGCTCGGCTTGGGGGGCTTCGTCGCGCGAGGCGTCGGCGCGGCGCGCACCGGCTCCAGCGTCACGTCGACGGACTGGCTGTCTCCGGCGATGCGGCTGAAGTTGAGCGTCCGCTCCTCGTTCTTGTGGCCGGAGAGCCGGAAGCTGAGCCCGTACACCTTGTCGCGCGGCAGCTCGAGCTTGATAGGCGTGGTGCCCAGCATCTCCTCGCCCTCGTAGATGGAGGCGCCAGACGGCGTCGAGCTGAACGACACGAGGATGTTCTGCGACGCCGTGTTCGGCTGGCTCACCGTGTTGCCCGCGGCCACCGGCAGCGGCTTCGGAGTCGTGGCCTCGCGGGGCGTCACCGCTCCCGGCTGCGTGCCGCCACCCTGCGTCCCCATCACCACCGCGGCGCCAACGCCAATGAGCAGCAGCGGCAGCGCCACCAGCGCCACCTTCTTGCCCATGGACATGCCTTCCGGTGCGGGAGGCGGAGGAGGA
>JBKGHK010000626.1:0-6020 GCA_046520375.1 Pyxidicoccus sp. 3LFB2 | reverse complement strand
GCGGGCGTGGCGGCGGCCGCGGGCTTCGAGGCCGAGGCCCCGGCTCCCGCGGCGTCGATGAGGCCCAGCACCTCACCCACGCGGACCTTGTCGCCCTCCTTGAAGGCGATGCTGGACAGGGCGCCGGCGGCGGGAGCGGGCACGTCGATGGTGACCTTGTCCGTCTCCAGGACGACGAGCGGCTCGTCGGCGGAGACCGCGTCACCCATCTTCTTGTTCCACTTTCCGACGACGGCCTCGGTGATGGACTCGCCCAGGGGGGGCACTTTCAGTTCAACGGCCATTCTTGGTCCCTCGGAAGATGGCTTCCTCGATGATGAGCTGCTGCTCGTATTCGTGCGTCTTGGGGAAGCCGGTGGCAGGGCTGGCGGCCTCCGCGCGCCCGATGTAGCCGATCTTCATCGGCTGTTGCGAGCGCGTGGTGGCCAGGTCGTGCAGGCGGGGGAACATGAAGTGCCAGCCGCCCGCGTTGCGCGGCTCCTCCTGCACCCACAAAAGCTCCGTGAGCTTCGGCATCTTCGCGACGAGGCCTGCCAGCTCGTCGTAGGGGAACGGGTAGAGCTGCTCCAGCCGGACGATGGCGATGCTCTCGTCCTTGCGCTCGTCCCGGGCCTTCACCAGGTCGTAGTACACCTTGCCGCTGCACAGGAGCAGCCGCGTCACGTTGGCCGGCGCCACCTTGTCCAGGATGACCTCCTGGAAGGTGCCCGTGGCCAGCTCCTCCAGCTTGCTGGTGGCCTCCGGACGGCGCAGCAGGCTCTTGGGCGACATGATGACCAGCGGCTTGCGCACGGGGCGCAGCACCTGGCGGCGCAGCAGGTGGAAGATCTGCGCGGGCGTGGTGGGGTAGCAGACCTGGATGTTGTCCTCGGCGCACAGGTCCAGGAAGCGCTCCAGACGCGCGCTGGAGTGCTCCGGGCCCTGGCCCTCGTAGCCGTGCGGCAACAGCAGGGTGATGCCGCTCAGCCGGCGCCACTTGCTCTCCGCCGCGGCGATGAACTGGTCGATGATGATTTGAGCGCCGTTGGCGAAGTCGCCGAACTGGGCCTCCCACGCCGTCAGGCCGTCCGGCACGTCCAGGCTGTAGCCGTACTCGAAGCCCAGCACGCCCATCTCCGACAGGGCGCTGTTGTGGATGTGGAAGGCGGCCTTGCCGGTGGCGAACTGGCGCAGCGGGGTGAACTTCGCGCCCGTCTGGATGTCGTGCAGCACCGCGTGGCGGTGGCTGAACGTGCCGCGCTCGCAGTCCTGCCCGGTGATGCGCACGCTGTAGCCCTCGGCCAGCAGGGTGGCGTAGGCCAGGGACTCGCCCTCGCTCCATTGGAGCTCACCGCTCTCCAGCATGCCCAGGCGCTTCTTGATGACGGTGCGCTCCACGTCGCGGTGGATGTTGAAGCCCTCGGGCAGCGTGGACAGCCGCTTCAGGGCCGCGCACAGGTCCTCCTTCGGCACCGCCGTGGACACCTGCGGGGCGCTCTTCAGCGCGCCGCCCTGGTAGGGCTTCCACAGGCCCTCCAGCGCGTTGGGCTCCTTGAACTGGCTCTCCTGGCGCGCGCGGGTGAGCGCCGCGTCGAAGTCCTGCTGGCAGCGCTGCTTGATGGCCTCGGACTCCTCCGCGGAGATGCGGCCCTGCTCCGCCAGCCGGGCGGCGTAGAGCGTGCGCACCGTGGGGTGCTTGCGGATGATGTCGTACATCGCCGGCTGGGTGAACGAGGGCTCGTCGCCCTCGTTGTGGCCGTAGCGGCGGTAGCAGATGAGGTCGATGACGACGTCGCTCTTGAAGGTCTGCCGGTACTCGGTGGCCAGCCGCGCGATGTGGACGCAGGCCTCCGGGTCGTCCCCATTCACGTGGAAGATGGGGATGTCCAGAATCTGCGCAATCGCGGTGGCGTAGATGGACGAGCGCGAGTCGTGCGGGTCGGTGGTGAAGCCGACCTGGTTGTTGATGACGACGTGGACGGTGCCGCCGGTGGTGTAGCCCTTGAGGCCCGACAGGTTGAGCGTCTCGGCCACGACGCCCTGGCCGATGAAGGCCGCGTCACCGTGGATGAGCAGGGGCATGACGCCGGTGCGCTCGGTGTCACCGCCGCGGTCCTGCTTGGCGCGCACGCGGCCCTCCACCACCGGATTGACGGCCTCCAGGTGGCTGGGGTTGAAGGCCAGCGACATGTGCACGCTCTTGCCCTGGCGCGTGGTGCGGTCCGACGAGAAGCCCATGTGGTACTTCACGTCGCCGCGGCCCAGGTAGGCCTTGGGGTCCTTCGGGCCGTCGAACTCGCTGAAGATCTGGTCCGGCTTCTTGCCCAGGATGTTCGTCAGCACGTTGAGGCGGCCGCGGTGGGCCATGCCGATGACGACTTCCTTCAGGCCCATGGCGCTGCCGACCTCGGCGAGCGCGTCCAGCATGGGGATGAGGGCCTCACCGCCGTCGAGGCTGAAGCGCTTGGCGCCCACGTACTTGGTGTGGAGGAAGTGCTCGAAGCCCTCCGCGTAGGACAGCTGGGTGAGGATGTGGCGCTGGTCCTCCACCGAGAAGTCCGTGCGGTTCTCCGCGTGCTCCATGCGCTGCATCAGCCAGCGGCGCCGGCCGCTGTCGAGCATCTGCATGTACTCCACGCCGATGCTGCCGGTGTACGTGCGGTGCAGCCGCGCGAGCAGGTCTCCCAGGCGCACGCGCTGCTCGGGGAAGACGTTGTTGCACTCCACCGCCTGCTCGCGCTCGCGCGCGGAGAAGTGGCCGTCGTCCACCATGCCCACGTCCGCCACGTGCTCCAGCGGGGGGCGCGGGCGGTTGAGCGGGTCCAGCTTCGCGCGCAGGTGGCCGCGCAGGCGGAAGGCCGTAATCGTCTGGTCCACCTTCGACTGCAGCACCAGCACGTCGTTGGCCGGCGCGGCGGCAGCGGCGGGGGCGGCCGGGGCCTGCGTCACCGCCGGGGGGATGGCGGCGTTGGCCTTGCCATTCGCCTTGCCGGAGGCGGGGGCCACCGGGGCCGCGGCTGCCTCCAGCAGCTTCGTGCTGAAGATGGGTCGGCCGGCGCCATCATTGCGCTCGAACACCTCGCGCCAGCTCGCATCCACGCTGGCGGGGTCCTCGAGATAGCGGGCGTAGAGCCCTTCGATGAAGTCGATGTTGGCGCCGGAAAGGAACGTGTCCTGGAAATTCGCCATGGCGGTGTCGTCTTTTACTGGAAGGGCGCCCCGTTGGGGGTTTTTCGCCGCATCTTTGTTGAGCCCCCGGGGCGGACCGGAGACCGGCCCGCTCGCCGGGGAGCAGGTGGATTCATGCGCCTCGTGAGCGCAACTTCACCCGGGAAGCCCCCGCTACTCGGGGGCTGCCGGAGGTCCGGGTGAGGTCCGTCCCCTGGACTTGAGGCCTCGTTCACCTCGGCGCACTAGTCAACGGTCGGCTCCGCGCCCGGCATCCCGGACCGGCCCTGGCGGGCCCCGTGGGGGCCGCTCGCGCCCGGAGCGTGCGTTCCCCGGCCTCCAGGTGTACCCCGCCTGGCTCCTGCGCATCCGTTCCGGCGCCGGCCGCTCCTTTCGGGGCGGCGGCGTCACCGCCCCGGTGAAGCCGTGCACCCTGTGCGGAAGGGGTGGCGGAGGGCCCGTCGCGCGCCCGGGTTTCGTCCCGCTCCGCCCTGTAGGAGTGGTAGACAGCGCGTTCCTTCACTCCTTCAGACGAGGCCCCATGCTGCTCCAGGGCAAGAAGCTGCTCATCACCGGGGTGCTGACGCCCCAGTCCCTCGCCTACGGCATCGCCGAACACGCGCTGGAACAGGGCGCGGACATCCTCCTCACCGGGTTCGGTCGCGCGAAGTCGCTCACCGAGCGGAGCGCCAAGCGCCTGAAGCCCGGCCTGGAGGTGCTGGAACTGGACGTCTCCAATCCCGCGCACTTCCCCGCGCTCACCGAGGCGCTGCGCCAGCGGTGGGACCGGGTGGACGGCGTGCTGCACTCCATCGCCTACGCCCCCGAGGACGCGCTCGGCGGCAACTTCCTCAACACCCCCTGGGAGAGCGTGCAGACGGCCTTCCGCATCTCCGCCTTCTCCCTCAAGGAGCTGTCGGTGGCATGTCTGCCTTTGATGACGAAGGGCGGCTCCATCGTCACGCTGGACTTCGACAACCGCGTCGCCTGGCCCATCTACGACTGGATGGGGGTGTGCAAGGCCGCGCTGGAGGCCACGGTCCGCTACCTCGCCCGGGACCTGGGCCCCAAGGGCATCCGCGTCAATGCGCTGGCGGCCGGCCCGCTGGCCACCATCGCCGCCAAGGGCATTCCGGGCTTCAAGTCGCTGGAGCAGGGCTGGAGCCGGCAGGCGCCGCTGGGGTGGAGCTCCAAGGACAGCCACGACATGGTGGCCCGCACGGCCTGTGCGCTCCTGTCCGACTGGCTGCCTTCGACGACGGGGGAGATGGTGCACGTGGACGGCGGCTACCACGCCATTGGCGCGCCCCCGGTGGACCCCGCGGCCGATGCCGAGCCCGCCGCCAGCACCGCAAAGCAGGCAACCGAGTAGGATTTTTCCCGAGCAAGCACGGACCCCGGGAATTGTCCCGGGGTCATCCGCTACCTGCCCGCTCGCTACCATGGCGGGCCGGAGCTGACCCGCTATCTCCCGTGAGAGCGCTCACGGTAGAGTCCTGAACAGTCGCAGGGGCCCCCCGCACAGCGCGGGCCTGCGTAGGAGCCGCATCACAGTGACCACCCACAGCACCAACGTCTTGCTGGTGGACGACAGCCCGACGGTCCGCAACATCGTCAAGATCTACCTGATGAACCTCAAGGTCTCGACCGTCGAGGCGGACGATGCGACCCGGGCGCTCCAGATTCTCCGGCTCGTTCCCGTGAGCCTCGTCATCGCCGACATCAACATGCCCGGCATGGACGGCATCACCTTCGTGCGCGAGGTCCGCGCCAGCGCCATGCCCCAGGTGCGCTCGGTTCCCATCCTGCTGCTGACGGCCGAGAAGAACGCGGACCTGCGCCAGAAGGGCACCGAGGCCGGCGCCAATGCCTTCATCCAGAAGCCCGTGTCCCACCACGAATTGACGGAAACCGTCCGTCAGTTCCTCGCGAAGGCCTGATGCCGTGAGCCTGCCGTCCCTGCTGCTCGTCGACGACAGCGACGCGATTCTCGCGCTCGAGCGCGCCATCCTGTCGGGCCACTACACCATCCACACGGCCAGCAATGGCCGCGAGGCCCTGGAGAAGCTGGGCCGGGTGCACCCGGAGGCGGTGCTGCTCGACTTGTCCATGCCGGAGATGGACGGCGACGAGGTGCTCCAGCGGATGAAGGCGGACCCCGCCACCGCGCACATCCCCGTCATCATCATCTCCTCGGAGAAGTCGCGCGCCGAGGCCTGTCTGGGGCTGGGCGCCGAGGCCTTCCTGGCCAAGCCCTTCCGCGCGGACGAGCTGCTGCACACGGTGGGCGAGTCCATGGCCAGCGCGCGGCGCCGGGCCCGGACGGGCTCGCTGCTGGTGCTGCGCGTGACGGTGGGCGAGTTGGAGTTCGCCATTCCCCTGGACGCCGTGCGCGAGGTGCTGCTGCACCCGGCGACGCGGCCTCTGCCCACGGGCCCCGCCTACCTGCGTGAGTACGTGGAGGTCCGGGGCAACGCGCTGTGCGTGCTGGACGTGGCGCGCCGCCTGAGCGTGGAGCACAAGCTGGCGCGCGTGGAGCGCATGCTGGTGGTCATCGAGGTGGAGGGCGTGTCGCTGGCGCTGGCGGTGGACACGGTGAAGGACCCGGAGGAGTACGCCGCGGCCGACGTGGACCGGCGCGAGCGCGTGGGCGGGGCAGACCATGGCCCGCTGCGCGACGGGCTCATCGGCATGCTGCGGGCCGGCGGGCGCGCGCTGCCCATCCTCGACCCGAAGGTGTTCATCGCGCGCGGGCTGCTGCGGGAGCTGCCCACCATGCTCGAGGCCGCGGAGGCCAGGCGGAGCGCATGAGCAGCGGAGAGCTCGACCCGCGGCTGCTCACCCGCGCGCCGGGAGGTGGTGGCCGGCCACTC
>JBKGHK010000625.1:0-6021 GCA_046520375.1 Pyxidicoccus sp. 3LFB2 | reverse complement strand
CTGCTCCCGCCGAGCCGGCTCCCGCCCCGGGCGCCTCCCTCAGCCGCGAGGACCTGGAGGCCGCCAAGGCGGAGCTGCGCGAGGAGATTCGCGCCGAGGCCGCCAAGCAGTCCATCGACTCGGGGGAGTGGAACGAGGAGTTCCCCGAGGAGAAGCGCAAGCTCGAGGTCTTCACGCTCGACGGCTACTTCCGCCTGCGCCCCACGCTCTTCTACAAGTTCGACCTGGGCAAGCAGGCCGGCCAGGAGCTCTTCCCGCGCTCGCCGCGCAGCGCCGGGGAGAACACCCAGTCCTTCGCCACCATGCGGCTGCGGATGGAGCCCACCTTCAACGTGTCCGAGCAGGTGAGCCTGAAGCTGGAGGTGCTCGGCCTGGACAACGTGGTGCTGGGCTCGCAGCCGGACAGCCTCTACCCGGGCGACCAGCGCAACCTCTTCGGCATCTTCTCGGAGAGCCAGGACTCCGCCGTCGACACGCTGGAGGACTCCATCAAGATCCGCCGCGCCTACGGTGAGGTGAAGACGCCGGTGGGCATCCTGCGCTTCGGCCGCATGGGCAGCCAGTGGGGCCTGGGCATGCTGCGCAACGACGGCACCTGCTTCGACTGCGACTTCGGCGACACCGTGGACCGCGTGCAGTTCGTCACCAACCCCTTCGACGGTTGGTACGTGACGCCGATGCTCGACTTCAACGCCGAGGGCGTGGTCGACGGGCGCGGCTCGGCGGGCGAGCCGGTGGACCTGTCCCAGGCGGACGACAGCCACGGCTGGGTGATTGTCATCGCCCGCCGGGACACCGACCCGGTCATCCGCTCCAAGCTGGAGAACAACCAGGGCGTGCTCCAGTACGGCCTGCACTTCACCTACCGCGCGCAGAACTGGGAGTACGACGCCAACACCCAGAACGGCACCAACACCGGCTTCATCCCCCGCGACGGCTCGCTCTACATCCCGGACCTGTGGCTGAAGTACGAGGAGCGCAGCTGGCGGCTGGAGTTCGAGCTCGCCGCCATGTTCGGCAACATCGGCAACCGCGCGGTGGATGTGGGCGGGGCCAATGACCCCACGCTCAACCAGAGCCTGCGCGTCGCCCAGTTCGGCGGCGTGGCCCAGGGCGAAGTGAAGGTGCTGAACAACAAGCTGTCGCTGGGCCTGGAGCTGGGCTTTGCCTCGGGCGACAAGGCCGCGGGCTTCGGCAACCAGCCGGGCCGCCCCGGCTCCGGGACGAACGGCGCCACCGTGCAGGGTGACTCGGAAGGCCCGCAGTTCGCCTGCGGCTCCGGCGGCTGCGCCGACAACGCCATCCGCAACTTCCGCTTCAACCGCGACTACCGCGTGGACCTCATCCTGTGGCGGGAAATCATCGGCGGCATCACCGACGCGTTCTACGTGCGCCCCTCGGTGAAGTACACGCTCACCGACGGCTTCGACCTGTACGGCCGGCTCATCTACTCGCAGACGCTCTACGCCGAGTCCACGCCGTCGTTCACCAGCCGCTCGCTGGGCGTGGAGGCCAACCTGGGCGTGGACTACAAGACGGAGGACGGGTTCGTGGCGGGCGCCGCCTACGGCATCCTCTTCCCCATGAGCGGCCTGCAGGAGTTCGACCCGCTGCTGCGCTCGGAGTTCGAGACGCCGCAGTCCATCCGTGGCTGGCTGGGCATCAACTTCTAGCCATGCGCCACGTCCTCAAGTCCGTGGCGGTCGCCACCAGCCTGTCCCTGGCGCTGGTGGCGTGTGGCATCAAGGGCTCGCCCAAGCCGCCCCTGCCGCCGCCCGCGCCGCCCACGGAGACGCAGCCTCCCCCGCAGGACCCGGGCCGCGGTCCCATCGAGCCCTCGGGCCCCACCATCACCCCTGCCCCGGACGGGGGAACTGTCGTCCCGGGCATCACCGAGACACCGTGAACCACTTCACCTGGCGAAAGGGCGTGCTGCACGCCGAGGGCGTGCCGCTGACGGCCATCGCCGACGCGGCGGGGACGCCCACCTATGTGTACTCCTCGGCCACGCTCACCCGGCACTTCCGGGTGGTGTCGGAGGCCTTCGGCGCCACGTCGCACCTCATCTGCTACTCGGTGAAGGCGAACTCGAACCTGTCCATCCTCCGGCTCTTCTCCGGGCTGGGCGGCGGCTTCGACATCGTCTCGGGCGGCGAGCTGGCCCGGGTGAAGCAGGCCGGCGGCGACGCGGCGAAGACGGTGTTCGCCGGCGTGGGCAAGACGCAGGAGGAGATGGAGGCGGCGCTGGCCGCGGGCATCCTCCTCTTCAACGTGGAGAGCGCGGAGGAGCTGGACGCGCTGGACGCGGTGGGCCGGCGCCTGGGCAAGCGCGCCCCCTTCGCGCTGCGCGTGAATCCGGACGTGGACGCGCGCACGCACCGCCACATCTCCACCGGGCTGAAGACGTCGAAGTTCGGCGTGCCCTTCGAGGAGGCGGTGGCCCTCTACACGCGCGCGAAGAAGCTCAAGGGTGTGCGGGCCGCGGGGCTGGACTGCCACATCGGCTCGCAGCTCACCCAGGCCTCGCCCATGCGCGCGGCCCTCACCAAGGTGGCGGGGCTCTACTCGGCGCTGAAGGCCAAGGGGCACCCGCTGGAGTACCTGGACGTGGGTGGCGGCCTGGGCATCACCTACACCGACGAGACGCCGCCGTCCCCCGAGGAGTACGCCCGCACGGTGCTGGCGGCGACGAAGGACACGGGCGCGCTGCTGGTGCTGGAGCCGGGCCGGGCGCTGGTGGGCAACGCGGGCGTGCTGCTCACCCGGGTGCTGTACCGGAAGAAGACGCCCGCCAAGCATTTCGTGGTGGTGGACGCGGGGATGAACGACCTCATCCGTCCGGCCCTCTACGAGGCGCACCACGGCTTCCAGCCCCTGGTGAAGAAGCGGGGCAAGGCGGTGGAGGTGGATGTCGTGGGCCCGGTGTGTGAATCCACCGACGTGCTGGCGAAGGCCCGCCCCCTGGTCCTCCCCCAGGCAGGCGAGCTGTATGCCTTCATGAGCGCCGGGGCTTACGGGATGAGCATGGCTTCCAACTACAACTCCCGGCCGCGTCCGGCGGAAGTCATGGTGGACGGCGACGCCTGGAGGGTCGTCCGCGAACGAGAGCGCATCGAGGATCTCTGGCGCGGCGAGCGGGCCTGAACATATAAGCGCCGACATGAAGACCTTCGAAGGCTCCATGACGGCGCTCGCCACCCCGTTTCGCGACGGGGCGTTCGACGAGCAGGCCTACCGGGCCCTGGTGCGCTACCAGATTGAGGGTGGCACCAGCGTCCTGATTCCCATGGGCACCACCGGTGAGTCGGTGACCATGACCGCTGACGAGCGCGCCCGCGCCGTCAAGGTGGTGGTGGAGGAGGCGAAAGGTCGCGTCGCGGTGGTGGGCGGTGGCGGCTCCAACAGCACCGCCGAGTCGATTGAGAACGTGAAGCGCGTGCGCGAGGCGGGCGCGGACGGCACGCTCATCGTCACGCCGTACTACAACAAGCCCACGCAGGCGGGGCTGGTGGAGCACTTCCGCGCCATTGCCCGCGCGCACCCGGGCTTCCCGATTGTCGCCTACAACGTCCCGGGCCGCACCGGCGTGGACATGCTGCCGGAGACGGTGCAGCGGCTGTGCGACATCCCCGAGGTGGTGGCCATCAAGGAAGCCACCGGCAACCTGTTCCGGGCGCTCGAAATCCTGGAGAAGTGCGGCGAGCGGATGACGCTGCTGTCCGGTGACGACTTCACCGTGCTGCCCTTCATCGCCTGCGGCGGCAAGGGCGTCATCTCCGTGTCCTCCAACGTGGCGCCGCGGATGATGGCGGACCTCGTCGCGCTGGCCCGCGCGGGTGACATCGCGAAGGCGCGAGACCTCCAGGTGCGGATGAACAACCTGCACCGGCTGCTCTTCGTGGAGGCCAACCCCATTCCGGTGAAGTGGGCGCTCCACGTCATGGGCCTGTTCGGCCCGGAGCTGCGCCTGCCGCTGGTGCCGATGAGCGAGCCCGGCGCGTCCAAGCTGCGCGACGAGCTGCGCACGCTGGGGCTGCTGAAGGGTTAGACAACAGGAGCGCGGCACGCATGATTCGCACCGTCATCACCGGCGTCACGGGCCGCATGGGCAGCACGCTGCTGCGCCTGGCGCGCGACGCGGAGGATTTGCAGGTGGTGGGCGCCACGGAGCGTCCGGGCAGCGCCGCCGTGGGGCTGGACGCGGGGCTGTCCGCGCGGCTGGGCGCGCTGGAGGTGCAGGTGATGGACGACCTGGGCCGCGCGCTGGATGCGGCGAAGGCGGACGTCGTCGTCGACTTCACCAGCGCCGAGGTGAGCGTGGCCCACGCGAAGGCGTGCGCGGCGCGCGGCGTGGCGATGGTGGTGGGCTCCACGGGCTTCACCCCGGAGTCCACCGCGGCGCTGGCGGAGTGCGCGAAGGCCATCCCCGTGGTGGCCGCGCCCAACATGTCCGTGGGCGTCAACGTGGTGTTCCGCATGGCGGCGGAGCTGGCGCGGGTGCTGGGCGCGGGCTTCGACGTGGAGGTGCTGGAGGCGCACCACCGCATGAAGAAGGACGCGCCCAGCGGCACCGCGCTGCGGCTGGCCGAGGTGGTGGCCGGGGCGCTGGGACGCTCGAAGGACGACCTCACCTTCGCCCGCGAGGGCATGGTGGGCGCCCGGCCGGCCAGCGAGATTGGCGTGCAGACGCTGCGGGGCGGGGACGTGGTGGGCGAGCACACGGTGTACTTCTTCGGCGAGGGCGAGCGCATCGAGCTCACCCACCGGGCCACCAGCAGAGACCAGTTCGGCCTGGGCGCACTGCGGGCCGCGCGCTGGGTGGTGGGACGGGCGCCAGGGCTCTACGACATGGCCGACGTGCTCGGCTTCCAGAGGAACACATGACGACCGCGCGCTACTGCCGCTTCCTGCACGAGGGCCGTGCGCACCACGGCCGGGTGGAGGGCACCGAGGTGGTGGTGCTGTCCGCGGCGCCCTGGGCCGGCGGGAAGGACACGGGCCTGCGCCGCTCGCTGTCGTCCCTCACGCTGCTGGTGCCCTCGGACGCGTCCAAGGTCGTCTGCATCGGTCAGAACTACCGCAAGCACGCGGAGGAGATGGGCAAGCCCGTCCCGCCCGAGCCGCTCATCTTCATCAAGCCCTCCACCGCCCTCAACGGCATGGGCTCGCCCATCCGGATTCCGAAGGCGAGCCAGGAGGTGCACTACGAGGCGGAGCTGGCGCTGGTGATTGGCGAGCGCGTGCGCAACGCCGACGAGGCCATGGCCGCGCGCGCCATCTGGGGCCTGACCTGCTTCAACGACGTGACGGCGCGCGACATCCAGAAGCGCGAGATTCAGCACACCCGCGCCAAGGGCTACGACACCTTCGCCTGCGCGGGGCCCTGGGCGGTGACGGGCCTGTCCGCGGCGGACCTGCGGATTGTCTGCCGGGTGAATGGGCAGGTGCGTCAGGACAGCCGGACGTCCGACATGATCTTCAGCCCCGCTCGCCTGGTGTCCTTCATCTCGCAGGGCATGACGCTGCTGCCCGGCGACCTGGTGAGCACCGGGACGCCGTCGGGGGTGGGGAAGCTGGAGGCGGGGAATACGGTGGAGGTGGAGATCGAGGGAATCGGGACCCTGGTCAACCCGGTTGAGATGGAGCCGTGAGCGACACCGTCTACGTGGGGTTGGGTTCCAATGAGGGAGACCGCGAGACGCACCTCGTCGCCGCCCTGACCGCGCTGTCCCGCATCGATGCGGTGGCGGTGCTGGGCTGTTCCTCCCTCTTCGACAGCGCCCCCGTAGGCCCGCCGCAGCCGCGCTTCCTCAACGCCGTGGTGGCGCTGGAGTGCGGGCTGCCGCCCCAGCGGCTGCTGTGCATCCTCCAGCAGATAGAGAAGGACCTGGGGCGCCGCCGCGAGGAGCGCTGGGGCCCGGCGAAGTCGTCCTGCCCGGAGTACCGCGCCAGGAGCGCTCGTACGCGCCAGCGTCACCATGAACCAGGGTGGCACCCTGCTCACGGGCCCCACCCTGCTCC
>JBKGHK010000624.1:0-6029 GCA_046520375.1 Pyxidicoccus sp. 3LFB2 | reverse complement strand
GCGGCGAGGCCCAGCGCGTCGCCCTGGCCCGCGCCCTGGTCCTCAAGCCCGCCGTCCTGCTCGCCGACGAGCCGACCGGCAACCTGGACCCGGCCACCGGCGAGGGCATCCACCAGCTCCTCCGGGAGGTCAACCGGGAGCTGGGCGTCACCGCGGTGGTCGTCACCCACAACGAGACGCTCGCTCGCTCCATGCCCCGCCGGCTCCGGCTGGCCGGGGGCGAGGTGTCGGAGGCCTGATGCCCCGTTGCTTTTGGATTGAGGGACTCGCGCCCCTTCCCGTACATTGCCCCGCCTTTTCCTGGCCGTTCTCCCCTTGAGGCTCCCCGTTCTGTCGCGCAAGTCACTGCTCCCGCTGCTGGCGGTCGCCCTGTTCTCCCTCGTGCCCGGACGCGTCCGGGCCCAGGTGGACGGAGGTGTGCCCGCTCCCGCGCCCGTTCCGGCGGTGACCTCTCCCTCGGCCACGCAGGCGCCCGCGGATGCGGGCCCCGGCACCCACGCCCCCGGCCCCCGAGGCCGAGCTTCCCCCTGACGCCCCCGTCTCCGAAGACGATGAGAACCGGGTGGTGGAGATTCGCGTCGAGGGCAACAAGCGCGTGGAGGCCGAGGCCATCCGCCGCGCCCTGCGCACCAAGGTGGGCCAGGCCCTGACGCCCGCCAACAGCGCGCAGGACCTGCGCGCCGTGTGGGCCCTGGGCTACTTCCAGAACGTGGAGCTGCTGGTGCAGCGGCTCCCCCGGGGCATCGCCTACGTCGTCCGCGTGGACGAGCGGCCCATCATCCGCCAGGTGCAGCTGCGCGGAAACGAGGAGCTCAGCCAGGAGGACCTCAAGGAGGAGATCACCGTCAAGCCCGCCACCATCCTGGAAATGGAGACCGTGCGCGCCAGCGTGCAGAAGATCCAGGCCAAGTACGTGGAGAAGGGCTTCTTCCTCGCCGAAGTCACGCACGAGATTAAGCCCGTCGAGGGCACTCCCGGCACCGTCGACGTCGTCTTCGTCACCAACGAGCGTGCGAAGGTGATGGTGAAGCAGATCTCCTTCATCGGCGCGGAGAAGGTCTCTCCGGAAGAGCTCAAGGAGACGATGATTACCCGCGAGGGAGGCTTCTTCTCCTTCTTCACCGGGGAGGGCACCTACCGCCAGGAGGCCTTCGAGCGCGACCTGCAGGTCATCCAGTACGCCTACTTCGACCGCGGCTTCATCAACGTCCGGGTGGACAAGCCCACCGTCCAGCTCTCCGCGGACAAGCGCTTCATCTACATCACGATGCGCATCGTCGAGGGCGAGCCCTACGACATCGGGAAGATCGACTTCGCGGGCGACCTGCTGCCGGACGTGTCCAAGCCCCAGATGCAGGCGCTGATGCGCTCGCGCACGGGGGCGCGCTTCAACCGCACCCAGCTGTCGCAGGACATCCTCTCCGTCTCGGACGTCTACTACGACCGCGGCTACGCCTACGCCAACATCAACCCCGTCACCTCCGTCAACGCGGACAACAAGACGGTGGACCTGACCTTCGAAGTGCAGAAGGGCCCCCAGGTCACGATTGAGCGCATCGACGTCGTCGGCAACAGCAAGACGCGCGACAAGGTCATCCGCCGCGAGCTGCGCGTGTACGAGGGCGAGCTCTACAGCGGCACCGGCGTGCGCCGCAGCCGCGAGCGCGTCACCGCCCTGGGCTTCTTCGAGACGGTGGAAATCACCCAGCGCCCCGGCACCGCCGACGACACCATCGTCCTGCAGGTGGAGGTGAAGGAGAAGGCCACCGGCACCTTCCAGGTGGGCCTCGGCTTCTCCAACGTGGAGAACTTCATCTTCACGGCCCAGATTTCCCAGAACAACTTCCTGGGCTGGGGCCAGAGCGTCTCCGCGTCCGCCCAGATTTCCGGCCTGCGCTCGCTGGTGCAGCTGTCCTTCTACGACCCGTACTTCCTGGACACGAACTACCTGCTGTCCGCGGAGTTCTTCCGCGTCCAGGCGGACTACGAGGGCTTCATCCGCAACTCCACCGGTGGCAGCGTCTCCATCGGCTACCAGTTCATCGACGACCTGCTGGGCACCATCGGCTACTCGCGCGAGTGGGTGGACGTGGAGGCAGGGCAGAACCTGGGCGCGGTGCTGCTCGCCAACCAGTTCCTGTCCGGCGTCACCAGCGCGGCCCGCCTGTCGCTCTCGTTCGACCGGCGCGACAACCGCCTGTTCCCCTCGCGCGGCTTCATCCACTACGGCTCGGTGGAGACGGCCCCCAGCTTCCTGGGCGGCACCTTCCTCTTCAACCGGTACACCGCCTACTCGCGCCTGTACTTCCCCATGCCGCTGGGCTTCGTCTTCAAGACGAATGCCACCATTGGCTACATCCAGCAGCTGGACCAGGACAAGCCGCTGCCCATCTCCGAGCTGTACTACGTGGGCGGCATCAACAGCGTCCGCGGCTACTACCTGCGGAGCATCAGCCCCTCGGTGAAGGTGCCCCGCTCGGGCAACCCGGACGCCAGCGTCACGGACTTCCTGGTGGGCGGCAACAAGCAGCTCGTCTTCAACTTCGAGCTGGAGTTCCCCATCTTCGAGAAGGCCGGCCTGCGCGGCGTGCTCTTCTATGACGCGGGCAACGCCTTCGCGACGACCGAACGCTTCTTCCAGGACCGACAGGACAAGCTGCCGCTCGGCCTCTTCCACTCGGCGGGCTTCGGCTTCCGCTGGTTCTCGCCGATTGGCCCCCTGCGCTTCGAGTGGGGCATCCCGCTCACCAGGCGGCCGGAAGATGACAACATCCTGTTCGAGTTCACTATCGGCAACTTCTTCTGATAAGCCCTTGCACCGACTTTCCCGGCTCCAGCCCCCCAGCGGGGGGGCTTTTGAACAAGCCCGGGGCGCAGACGTCGGAGCCTGTAACCTTCCCGAGGAGCTGTTGAACATGTCGCTTCGCACCACCATCGCGGCCGCGGCCGCCGTCGTTTCGTTCGCCCTGCCGATGGCCGCCTCGGCCGAGCAGAAGATCGCCTTCGTGGACCTGCAGCGCGTCCTGCTCGAGGTGGATGACGGCAAGGCAGCCAAGGGCCGCCTCCAGAAGTGGCTCGACGACCGCCAGAAGGAAATCGACAAGGAGCAGGACGCCCTCCGCAAGGAGAAGGACGTCCTCGACAAGCAGGCGAGCGCCATGAGCCCGGAGACCAAGGCTCAGAAGGAAGGCGAGCTGCAGCGCAAGGTGATGATCCTCGCCCAGAAGTGGGAGAAGAGCCGCGCCGAGGCCGCCAACAAGGAGCGCCAGGAGATGGAGCCCATCATCGGCAAGATCGACCAGGTCATCTCCACCATCGCCGAGCGCGACGACCTCTCCTTCGTCCTCGACAAGCGTGACTCGGGCATCGTCTTCGCCCGCTCGCAGCACGACATCTCCAACGAGGTCATTCGCGCGTACAACGGCGCGAAGAAGCCCGCGGCTTCGGTGGCGAAGGACGCCCCGACCAAGAAGTAGTCCGTCACCCCGTGCAGACTCCCTCGAATCCCCGACGGCTCGGGGAGCTCGCGGCCCATGTGGGCGGCGAGCTCCTCGGCGACTCCGGACTGCTCATCCACGGACTCAACGGGCTCGAGGAAGCGGGCCCGGGGGACGTGTCCTTCTACGGCAACCTCCGCTACCGGCGGCAGTTCGAGGCCACCCGCGCCTCCGCCGTCCTGGTGGGGGCCGACACGCCGCCCCGTGACGGGGTGGCGCTGGTCCGGGTGCCCAACCCGCACCTCGCCTACGCGAAGCTCCTGCGCCTGTTCCACCCGGCCACCCGGCCCGCTGCCGGCGTCAGGCCCGGCGCTGGGCTGGCACCCGCAGGCCGCACCGTCCACCCCGGAGGCCGCGGTGCTTCCCGGCGCCTCGGTGGACGCGGGCGCCCCGGGTGGGCGCGCGCACGGTGCTCTACCCCGGCGCCTACGTGGGCGAGCACGCCCAGGTGGGCGAGGAGTGCATCCTGTACCCCAACGTCACCGTGCGCGAGGGCTGCATCCTCGGCGCGCGCGTCATCCTCCATGCCTCGAGCGTGGTGGGGGCGGACGGCTTCGGCTTCGCCTTCAACCCGGAAGGGGCGGAGGGGCCGGAGCACTTCAAGATTCCCCAGGTGGGCATCGTCCGCATCGAAGACGACGTCGAGGTGGGGGCCTGCACCTGCATCGACCGCGCGACGGTGGGTGAGACGGTGGTGGGCCGCGGCACCAAGCTCGACAACCTGGTGCAGATTGCCCACAACGTGAAGGTGGGCCCGCTGTCGCTCATCTGCGCGCAGGCCGGCGTGTCCGGCTCGGCGGAGATTGGCACCGGCGTGGTGCTGGCCGGCCAGGTGGGCGTGGTGGGCCACATCCGCGTGGGTGACCTGGCCAAGGTCGGTGCCCAGTCCGGCGTGGCGCACGACGTGGAAGACGGACAGGTGGTGAGTGGCAGTCCGGCGGTGCCCCACCGCGACTGGCTCCGCGCCAGCGCCGCGGCGGGGCAGGTGGCGGACCTGCTCAAGGAAGTGCGCGCCCTGCGGCGCAGGGTGGAGTCGCTCGAGAAGGAGAAGGGCGCATGATGGACATCTTGGAGATCCAGAACCTCCTGCCACACCGCTACCCGTTCCTCCTGGTGGACCGGGTGGTGGAAATCGTTCCCGGCCAGAAGCTGACGGCGTACAAGAACGTCACCATCAACGAGCCCTTCTTCAACGGCCACTTCCCCGGCCACCCGGTGATGCCGGGCGTGCTCATCCTCGAGGCGCTCGCGCAGGCCTCCGCCATCCTCGCCTACAAGAGCGAGAACATGGACCCGTCCCAGAAGGTGACCTACCTGATGGGCGTGGACGGCGCGCGGTTCCGCAAGCCGGTGGTGCCCGGGGACCGGCTGCAGCTCGTCATCGAAGTGCTGCGCCACAAGGGCGCGATATGGAAGACGAAGGGCACGGCGTTGGTGGAAGGCGTGAAGGTGTCCGAGGGTGAGTTCCTGGCCACGGTGGTGGACAAGAACGCCAAGGCGGACGAGAGCGCGGCGTCCTGACCGCGGCTGTAATAGGAGAGGACATGGCTCAGGTTCATCCCACCGCGGTGGTGCATCCCGACGCCCGCCTGCATGAGACGGTGGAAGTCGGTCCCTACTCGGTCATTGGTCCCCAGGTGACGCTGGGCGAGGGCACGAAGGTCGGCCCTCACGTCGTCATCGAGGGGCGCACGACGCTTGGCGCGCGCAACCGCATCTTCCAGTTCGCGTCCGTGGGCGCGGACCCGCAGGATTTGAAGTATGCGGGCGAGGACACGGAGCTCGTGCTGGGCGACGACAACACGATTCGTGAGTTCGTCACCCTGCACAAGGGCACGGCGGGCGGCGGCGGCAGCACGCGCATCGGCAGTGGCAACCTCTTCATGGCCAACTGCCACGTGGCGCACGACTGCGTCGTGGGCAACGGCTGCCGCATCGGCAATGGCTCCGCGTTGGCGGGCCACGTGACGATGGAGGACCACGTCATCATCAGCGGCCTGGCGGCGGTGCACCAGTTCACCCGCCTGGGCAAGCACGCCTTCATCTCCGGCGGCGCCATGGTGACCATGGACATTCCGCCCTACGCCACGGCGCAGGGAGACCGCGCGGAGCTGGTGGGCCTGAACACCGTGGGCCTGGAGCGCAGCGGCTTCGCCAAGGAGCAGATCGAGCGCATCAAGGAGGCCCACCGCATCCTGTTCCGCTCGAAGCTGGGCCTTCAGGACGCGCTGGCGCGGCTGCGCACGGAGCTGGGTGGCCACTCCGAGGTGGACCACCTCATCGAGTTCGTCCTGCAGAGCAAGCGCGGGCTGACGCGCTAGCGCGTGGGCGCGGGAGGGGAGCTGGCGGTGGAGCGCATCGGCCTCATCGCGGGCAACGGCCAGTTGCCCTTCCTCTTCGCGCGCGCGGCGCGGGCGCGGGGCCTGGAAGTCGTGGCCGTGGCGCACCGGGGAGAGACGGACCCGGCGCTGGCCTCGGAAGTGGGCCTGCTCACCTGGGTCCGGGTGGGGCAGGTGGACCGCATCCAGAAGG
>JBKGHK010000623.1:0-6043 GCA_046520375.1 Pyxidicoccus sp. 3LFB2 | reverse complement strand
GCCGGTACGTCAGCCGCACCCACGGCGAGTCCACCGCGGGCGCGTCCGGCGTGCGCCCGGCGTGAGCGAGCACCCAGGCGGGAGAGGAGTCCGTGGCGCTCATGCGGCCTCCAGCACCACGGCATCTCCCGTGGGTCCGGTATGGCTGAGCAAGCGGGCAGGGGCGGCGTCCATCGCGCTCATGCGGCCTCCATCACCACGGCATCCAGGTCCGCCGCTGGCAGTGGGCGGGGCTGGAGGAAGTGGTGGGCGAGCAGTTGCGTGGACGCCATGGCGAACAGGGCCATGGTGTCCGCCTCGCTCTCCGCCGCGTTGGGCGCGCGCAGCTTGGCCACGAGCCGCTCCGCCTTCTTCGCGTCGAACACGCCCACCTTCGCCACCGCCTCGGGCGCGAGCAGCTCCCGGGCCCAGGCTGGCGCGTCGGGGCCCACCAGCGCTCCGGCGATGGGCGCGCGGTAGGGGAACTTGCTCCGCTCCAGGATGGACGCGGGCACCTTGCCCCGGGCGAAGCGCTTGAGCAGGTGCTTCTCGTCCAGCCCCTTCAGGCGCAGCCGCTCCGGCACGCGCGCGGCGAACTCCATCACCGCCGTGTCCAGGAATGGGAAGCGCCCCTCCACCGCGTTGCCCAACAGCATTCGGTCGCCCTGCGCGGACAGCAGATACCCGGACAGCAGCGTCTTCGCCTCCAGGTACTGCGCACGCGCCAGGGGGCGCCACCGGGCCACGTGCTCCGGCACCGGACTGGAGCACCGAGGCCCACCGGGCCACGTGCTCCGGCACCGGACTGGAGCACCGAGGCCACCGGGTCCTCGTCCGCCACGCGCGCGGCGAACTCCGGCGCGAGGAAGCGGGAGATGCGCCCGCTGTTGGACCAGCGCACCAGGTGCGAGAAGGCCAGGCTCCCCGGGTCCTCCAGCCCCATGCCGAAGAACTCGCGCAGCAGCTCCACGTTTTGCTGGCTCACCGACAGGGTGGGGTAGAGCTTGCGCAAGAGCAGCGGGCGGTACTTCGACGCCGGCTGACGCGCCCAGAACTGGCGGACCTTCGTCTCCTTGAAGAGGTCGTAGCCGAGGAACATCTCGTCCGACCCTTCTCCGGTCAGGACCACCCGGATGCCATTCTCCCGCACCCACTCGCTCAGGCGCAGGAAGGGCGCGGGCGCGGAGCGCATCATCGCCTGCTCCGCGTGGAAGATGACGCCGGGCACCAGCTTGCCGATGTCCCCGTCCTTCATCTCCACCACGCGGTGCTGCGTGTGCAGCTCCTCCGCCACCGTGCCCTGGTGCTGGCGCTCGTCGAAGCGAGCATGCGCGAAGCCCACCGAGAAGGTGCGCAGCGTGCCGTGCAGCTGTTTCTGCGCCAGCGCGCACAGGAGGCTGGAGTCCAGCCCGCCCGACAGGTACGCCGCCACGGGCACGTCCGCCCGCAGCCGCAGGCGCACCGCGCGCTCCAGCACCGCGCCCAGCTCCTCCAGCAGCCTCGGCTCGTCCGCGGCCTCGGGCGTCACGCCGAAGTCCAGATCCCAGTACCGGAACACCTCCAGCTTCCCCTCCCGGAACCGGGCCGAGTGCGCGGGAGGCAGCAGGCTGACGCCCTCGAACGAGGTGCGCGGCGCCACCGGGGACCACAGCTGGAACGTCTGCTTGAGGCCCCGCGCGTCCAGCACCGGCGTCACCAGGCCGCCCGCGAAGAGCGCCTTGGCCTCCGAGCCGAACGCCAGGTGCCCTCCCGGAAGCTGCGCGTAGTACAGCGGGCAGATGCCCACCCTGTCGCGGGACAGCCAGAGCGTCCTGTCGCGCGGGTCCCACAGGGCGAAGGCCCACTGGCCCTCGAAGCGGCGCACGCAGTCGATGCCCCACGCGAGGAACGCCGCGAGGATGACCTCGGTGTCCGAGCGGGTGCGGAACGCGTAGTGCGCGGAGAGCTGCTCGCGCAGCTCCACGTGGTTGAAGATTTCGCCGTTGAAGACGACGGTGAGCCCCGTCGCCGCGTCCCGCATGGGCTGATGGCCGCCCTCCAGGTCGACGATGGACAGCCGCGTGTGGCCCAGGCCCACGCCGTCCAGCAGCAGGGCCCGCTGCGCGTCGGGGCCCCGGTGCCGGATGCTGGCGGTCATCCTGCGCAGCCGCTCGGCGGACCCATCCCGCGCGGCGGCACCTGCCGGAAAGGTGAAACCCGTGATGCCACACATGGCGGTGCTCTCTCTCAGCCGGCCTGCGGAAGGCGCTGCTGCTGCTTCTTCTCGACGAAGGCCACCACACGCGACAGCGAGTCCAGGTTCTCCGGCACCAGCTCGCGGTCCTCGAGCTTGAGGCCGAAGTCCTGCTCCAGGAAGGCCACCAGCTCCATCATCCCCGTGGAGTCGATGAGGCCCTTGCGGAGGAAGGAGTCGTCGTCGCCGAACTCGTCCACGAAGAAGGTGTCGACGATGAAGGTACGGATGCGCTCACGAATGCTGCTCATGGTTTCGTTCCTGTCTGGAATGAGGTGAAGAGACGGCGAAAAAAGAGGGCCCGCGGACGTCAGGCGCTCGGCTCGCGGGAGACCAGCTCCAGGCTCATGTTGCGGGCGGGGTTGCCCATGGCGAGCGAGTCTGGCGGTACGTCCTGGGTGACGATGCTGCCGGCGGACACCACCGAACGCGCCCCCACGCGCACCCCCGGCATGATGATGGCGCCGTGGGCCACCCAGACATCGTCCTCGATGACGATGGGCGCGGTGCGGTGCCCGTCCCGGTCGCTGATGCGCACGAACGAGGCGAACATGCAGCGCTCGCCGAGCGTGACGGACTCCCACGCCTCCAGCGAGACGCCGTAGTTGAACTGGGTGTCGGCGCCGATGGTGAGCCGCGCTCCGGGGTGACACACCAGCGAGCTGGGCATCATGCCGCCCACGAAGGTGAGCCGGTCTCCCAGCGACAGGGTGCCCTCGTTCTTCACGGCGATGGGCCCGTACGCGGCCACGTTGCGGCCCACGGACGTGAGCGAGCGGAACAGCCAGCGTGCGCGCACCAGCGCCAGCGCGCGCTCGGCCCGGGGCTCCAGCGCCTCGCGCAGCTCGTGCAACTGGGCCGCCACGGCGGACAGGGGCAGGGACGAAATCCGGGGTGTCATCCGGCCACCTCCCGGCGAAGCACCCGGGCCGGCGAGCCCCCCACCGTCACGCGCGGGGGGATGCGGCGGGAAATCACGGTGCCAGGGGCCACGGAGGCACCCTGTTGCAGGTGCGCGCCCGGGAGGAGGATGGCGCGACTGCCCACCGTCACTCCGTCCTCGATGACCAGCGGGACGGAAGGGGGCCGCTCGTGCCGGTTGCCTCGCAGCGGGTGGTGCTGGTTGTCCATCACCTTGCAGAAGGCACCCAGCTTCGCGCCCGCGCCGACGGTGATGGACTGGAGCGCCTCCAGCGAGGCGCCACCTTCGATGGCGACGTCGTCGCCCAGGACGATGCTGCCGCCCCGCATCGCATGCAGCTCGATGGGCGCCATGCGCCCGTCCAGCACCACGCGGTGGCCCAGGCGGACTTCCCCGGGGCCGTGAATCCAGACGCGGCCGAGCACCGTGGGGGCTTCCCCCACCACCTGGCATCGCCGCAGCTTCAAGCGAGTGAGCAACGTGCCCAGCTCGCGCGACAGGGAAACAGGGAGCGGGGTCATGTCACGGAGTGGGGGGGGCGGGAATGGGAGGCTGCACGGCGGGCGACGGCAGCGTGGACAGGAAGGCGAGGAACTCCTTCGCCATGCGGGCCTGCCCCGCGGCGTTGAGGTGGCCTCCGTCATCCGAGTACGCCGGCACCATCGCCGGCCAGCTCTGCCCGTTCAGCTCGTACGTCTCGGGCGTCCCCTCGGCGGTGGTGGACTCCAGCATCGCCAGGTCGAACAGCGGCGCCTTGCCGCCGCCGTACGTCTGGCGCAGTAGCTGGTTGAACGTCTCGCGCTGCACGTTCTCCGAAATGCCCCACACGGGCCGGCCCAGCAGCTCCTTCAGCCACGCCTTCGCGCCGCGCTGCACGGTGGTCAGCGGCACGGTGACGTGGACGAAGGTGGTGTCCGGATGGCGCGCCTTCAGCCCGTCCATGGCCGCGCGGTACTTCTCGAACAGCGCGCGCGTGTCGGTGGTGCCGCTGAAGTCGATGTAGCAGAACTTGAAGAAGGCCACGTCGGCCTGCTTCGCGAGCCCGCCGTCCATCAGCCGCTCGAAGTCGGCAATCTTGGACTCGGGCTTCATGTTCTCACCCACCATGGCGTGGGCGATGGTGCCGGGCGCCACCGTCTCCGTGGGGCCCTTCACCTCGACGATTCGCGGCGCCTCGCCCAGCTGCTTGACGCCCTCGAGGATGTTGCCGCCGACCGACTGGTGGCCGAAGAAGATGCGCTGGCGGGACAGCTTCTCCATCGACACCCCCGAGGTGGAGGTGGGAGTGGCCGGAGTCGAAGCATGCGCCGCGCCGTGCAAGGCCATGAGCATGATGGCCGGCAGCACCAGCGCGCTCATCCGCACAAGAAAGGTCCAGTCGAAGTGCATGCGGACACATAAACCTGACGCCTGCAAAGCGTCAAAGGGTCAACGGTCCATCACACTTGATAGGGTTTTTTCCGCCAGGGATTGGCGAGGTGTGGGGTGAAGCCAACCCTCCCTGGTCGTTCGGGCACCAAGCAGCCGGAGCCGAGCTGCTGGCTACTCCGAGCGCAGGGAGATGGCCGGCGACACCCGGCTGGCGCGCAGCGCCGGCAGCCAGCTGGCGAGGAGGGACACCCCGCCGAGCACCACCGCCACCCCCGCGAAGACGGTGGGCTCGCTGGCGTCCACGCCGTACAGCAGCGAGGCCAGCAGTCGCGTGCAGCCGAAGGCGGCCAGCAGCCCCACGCCCACGCCCACCGCCGTCAGCCTCAGGCCCTGGCCCAACACCAGACGCAGCACCTGTCTGGGATGCGCGCCCAGCGCCATGCGGATGCCCAGCTCGCGGGTGCGCTGGCCCACGGCATACGCCATGACCCCGTAGACGCCGATGCCGGCCAGCACCACCGCCAGCAGGGCGAAGGCCGCCAGCAGCCGCGTCGTCGCCAGGGGACGGAGCAGCTGGCTGTCGATGCGCTGGGCGAAGGGCGCCAGGTCGAAGATGGACTGCTCCGAGTCCACCGCCTTCACCTCCTGGCGCACGGCGGCCATGACGGGCGCCTGTGCGCCCCGGGTGCGCAGCAGCAGCGTCACCGTGGAGACGGGAAGCTGGGCCAGGGGGAAGTACACCTCCGGCCGGGTGGGAAGGGTGAGCTGGTCATGCCGCACGTCCGCCACCACGCCGACGATGGTGTGGAACTCGCTGTCCCCATTCCAGTCCAGCCTCACCCGCTGGCCCAGGGCCTCGCCGGTGCCGAAGTAGCTGCGCACGAAGGCCTCGTTGACGATGGCGACGGGCGCGCCCTTCTTCTCGTCCTGGGGACCGAAGGCGCGGCCCTGGCGCACGGCGATGCGCATGGCGCGGAAGTAGTCCGGACTGGCCACGCGGTACTCGGTGAGGAACCGCTCGCCGCTCTGGGCCGGGCGGCCCTCGAGGAGGAAGTCCCCGTTGGTGCTGCTCTGGCCCAGGGGGGCGTCATTGACGAGGCCCACCGCCTCCACCCCGGGCAGCGCTCCCAGCCGTCCCAGCAGCTCGTCGAAGAAGGCGGCCCTGTGCGGCGCCTCCGCGTACTTCGCGTCGGGCAGCGACAGCCTCGCGGACAACAGCCCGTTCGTGTCGAAGCCCAGGTCCACGGCCTGCACGTTCTGCAACGTGCGCACCATGAGCGCCGTGCCCACCAGCAGCACCATGGCCAGCGCCAGCTGCACCATGACGAGCGCATTGCGCAGCGGGTGGTTGGCGCGCGCGCCCGCGGCGCTGCCGGACTGCTTCAGCAGCGGCAGCACGTCCAGCCCCGAGGTATGCAGTGCGGGCGCCAGCCCGAAGAGCAGCCCCACGCCCGCGGACAACGCCACGCTGAAGGTCAGGGCCGGGACGCTCAGCTCCACCGGCGCCAGCCGCAGCATGCTGGCGGGCAGGCAGGGTG
>JBKGHK010000622.1:0-6060 GCA_046520375.1 Pyxidicoccus sp. 3LFB2 | reverse complement strand
CCCACGTCGGCGGCGGGCTCCCGGGTGACAGGGGTTTCGAGCGCCGAGCCCTCGGCGTCGAGGGCCTCGTTGCCCGCGGGGCTTCCGCAGGCGGCCAGGCACAGCGTGAGCAGCGTGAGTGAGCCAGGGTGCTTCCAGGACATGGTTCCCCCTCCAATTGGAGTCACGAACAGCCGGCCCCCTGTCGCGCCATGGAGTGGTACCGCAATCCCTGGCGGTTGTGCTCCTCGAAGATCTGAGGGCCACGCGGACTGAACTGTCACAGTCAGTTGGGGGGGTGTTGCGTCTTCAACGCACGTCTGCCCGGGCGTCACAGCCCCAGCCGCCGCACCAGGTCCTGCAGCCGCTTCGGCAGTTGGTGGCCGGACCCGAGGTAACCCCCGGACGCATCGAGCAGCAGCAGGCCCGAGGTGTCGGGGCGCTGGAGGTAGTGGTACGCGGCGCGGACGACGCCCGACGGGTCCGCGAGGAACTCGAGCGCATCCGTGTCGCGGGCCACCGTCAGCGGCGAGCGCGCGGTGAGGCCGACCCGCGCCGCGCCCCTGGCATCCAGGGCGCGCAGTTGCTCCCAGAGGTTGGTGGGCAGGGTCTCCGGCGTGGGCGGTGCCTCGCGCTGCCAGACCAGCACCACCAGCGGCCTGCCTCGTGCGAGCTCGCGCAGTGAGCAGGGGCGCCCATCCGCCGCGACCAGCACCGGGACGTCATACCCCGAGGGCGCCAGCCGCACGGCGTGGGGCAGGCCGTGCACGTAGTCCACCTCGCTCGTGCCGGTGAGGCCGATGACAGAGCCCGGCCCGGGAAACACCTCCCAGGTCCCGTGGGGAAGTCCGCGCCTGTAGGTGCCCCGCGAGGCCCGTGCGCCCTCCGGCGTCCAGAAGCTCCAGGGGCCCTCCGCTGCATCCTCCGCGAACGCGCCTTCCTCTTGCAGCGGCCCCTGCTTGAAGCCGGGCTCCGCATCCGGGTCCTCAGACTCCGGGGACTCCGGAAAGAAGTCCGTCACATGCCAGCGCCGGGCGGGCCCCTGGCGGAGGCCCTGGTGGTAGGTGAGCTCCTCGTCCACGGGGCCTCCCTGGTGGTGGTGCCGCCAGAGGCCCTCGCGCCGTCCGTCCTCCGTGGGGCCCTGCCAGCCCGTCACTCCGGGCTCTTCATCTGTCAGAGGCCGGGTTCCCTCCGGCAGGTCTCCGAGGATTCGTCCCTCGGTTTCCCGATTCACGTCCGCGAGGGCCGGGTACTGCTCCGGACGCACCTGGCCGAGCAGCGCGTCGAAGCGGTCCAGCCAGTCCGCGAGCCACTCGGAGAACGAGCCCTCCTCCTCCTGGAGCACGCCGGCCTCGACGCGCCAGACGACAGTCTCGGGCCGCCAGCGGCTGGGGCCGAAGGCCTGGCCGTTGATGCCGTTGGCATAGGGGGCCGCGGCGAAGAGCTGGAAGGTTCCCCTCGCGTCGAACGGGAGGCAGCGCGAGAGCAGCAAGGTCTCGAACGGGGCCAGCATGGGCGTGCCCGCTTCCGCCACGAAGCGCTGGTAGTCCTCGGGTCCCACGGCCGCGCTGGGGGCATGGTCTCGCCGTGCATCCACGAGCCAGGGCAGCGTCTGGCCCAGCTTCGCCCAGCGAGCCCGGACCTGCTCGGCGTCCACGGGACGGCGCCGGGCGCCGGGCGCGGCGAGGAGGGGGAGTTGCCTTCCATCGAGGGTCAGTTGCATCGCGCGACGGTAGCGCGGACCGGCGCACGGTGCTGGCCAGCGCCCCCACGCGGCCCCTCGGTCTCCCCCACGAAGCAGGGGGTTTCAGCTCCCCTGGTACGCGCGCTCCAGGCCGGCGATGTCGATCTTCTGCATGCCGAGCATCGCCTGCACCACCCGGCCCGCCTTCGCCGGGTCCTTGTCGCCCATCAGGCGCATCAGCGCGGTGGGGATGATCTGCCAGGACACCCCGAACCGGTCCTCCAGCCAGCCGCACTGCTTGTGCTTGCCGCCGGCCGAGAGCCGGTCCCACAGCGCGTCCACCTCGGCCTGGTTCTCGCAGCTGACGAACAGCGAGATTCCCTCCGAGAACTTGAAGTGCGGCCCGCCGTTGAAGGCCATGAAGGGCAGCCCCTCCAGCTCGAAGCTGACCGACATGGCCTTGCCGTCGGGCCCGCGCGAAATCGAGCCGATTTTCGAGCCCTTGAACACCGACGTGTAGAGCTTCACGGCCTCTTCCGCCTGGTCGTTGAACATCAGGAACGGAGTGATCTTCTGCATTTGCGGCTCCCAGGGTGGGGGCCGGCCCCGAAATGGTGCCGGCCTTTCCCCTATGTCGGAGCAGCGCGCGCCGGCTCGACATGGCCCCTCATTTTTTTTCCTACGCACCGGGGAGCTGGGGTGGGCGGCCTGACGGGCTCCCGTCCCGGGGCTCGCGGCGGGAGGTGCCGTCAGCCCGGGGCTGGTGCCCGGGCGCGTCATGGCCACCGTGACTGGGGTCGGGTGGGGCGCCGGTGCGTCCACCGCGAGCAAGGAGACGACCCCATGGCGCAGCACACCGAACCCCCTCAAGACTTCTCCGCCGAGCCGGTGAAGGGCCGGGACGAGCCGGCGGACCGCCAGGCCTTCATGCTCGAGCTCCAGAACAGCCAGGAGCTGCGGGTGAATGGCGTCCAGTCGAAGGCCGCGGCGGAGGCCGTGCTCTGCACCCTGGCCCGACGCCTGTCCGACGGAGAGGACGTGAAGCTGATGCGGGCCCTGGGAGACCGGATTGGCCAGCTCATCGGCGCCTGCTCCATCCACCGGGGCCCGTCGCACGCGAAGCGGATGACCCGCGACGAGTTCATGACGGACGTGGCGGACCACCTGCGCATTCCCGTGGACCAGGCCTTCCGCGTGGTGACGACGGTGTTCACCGCCATCCGCGACCGCATCCCCGAGGACGAGGTGGCGGCCGTGGCCTCGCAGCTCCCCGCGGACCTCGCCGACCTCTTCCGCCGCCCGGTGTAGCTGGGGGGCGGCGCTCCGGACGCCCGCCCTACCTGCGCTTCTTCTGAGGCTTCTTCAGCCAGCGGCTCAAGCGCACCTTGCCCAGCCGGCGCCCGCCGAAGAGGTACCAGGTGAAGACGGCGCCAAACAGCGCCGCCGCCACGGCAATGCCCACCACGCCCAGCACCGGCACGTTGCCGTACATCCATGGCTTGGGCGCGAAGGCGATGAACGCCCCCACGATGAACCCGCACGCGCACAGGCCCAGGAAGGCAATCACCGCCGCGCTGCGCAGGTTCTCATTCAGCTTCTCGAACTGGTCCGCGCGCACCGTGACGGTGAACTTGCCGGACTCCATGTCCAGGAGGATCTGCGACAGCTGCGTGGGCAAATCCGACGCCATGGACTGGAAGCGCAACAGCGTGCGCATCAGCCCGCCCTGCAGCTGCGACGGGTCATACCGCCCGGCCAAGAGCTCCTTCGCGTACGGCAGCGCCACCTCGATGATGTTCATCTCCGGGTAGAGGCTGCGCAGCATGCCTTCCGTGGACACGGACGCGCGGCTGAGCAGCGCGTACTCCTTCGGAATCCGGATGCGGTACTTCACCGCCAGGTCCAGCAAGTCCCTCAGCAGCGAGCGCGTGTCCACCTGCCCCAGCGTGGTGGCCAGGTGCTGGCCCAGAATCGCGTCGATGTCGTTGCGGAAGCCCACCAGGTTGGCGCGCGCGTCCGGCACGCCCACCCGGTAGAGGATGCGCGCCACCGAGTCGCTGTCCTTCAGCGCCACCGCGAGGCACAGCATCACCAGCGTCTCCTGCATGGGCCGCGTCAGCCGCCCCACCACGCCGAAGTCCAGCAGCGCCAGCCGGTTGCCCTCCAACAGGAGGATGTTTCCCGGGTGCGGGTCGCCGTGGAACAGCCCGTCGTCGAAGAGCTGGCGGAACGAGGCCTCCAGGACGTGCTGCGCGATGACCTTCCGGTCCGCTTCCGGCAGCTGCGCCTGATTGATCTTCACCCCGCGGATGAACTCCAGCGTCAGCACCGTGCGGCTGGACAGCGGCTGGTAGACGCGCGGAATCTTCAGGAAGGGCCGCTCGCGGTGGGTCTCCAGGAAGGCGCGGACGTTGTCGGCCTCGTTGAGGAAGTCGAGCTCCTCGTGGATGGCCCGGTCGAACTCGTCGACGATGCCGGTGGGCGTGTACACGCCCGTCTCCTCCACCACGGCCTCCAGCAGCCGCGCCAGGCTGCGCAGCACGCCCAGGTCCGAGTCGATGCTCGCGGCGATGCCCGGCCGCTGCACCTTCACCACCACCTCGTCGCCGTCGAGCGTAATCGCCCGGTGCACCTGGGCGATGGACGCGGCGGCCAGCGGGGTGGGGTCGATCTGCGCGAACAGCTCCTGCACCTCCTTGCCCAGCGAGTCTCGAATCTGCGCGTGCACCTGCTCCAGGGGAATGGGAACGACGTGGTCCTGGAGCATCGACAGCTCGTCGATGTACTCGGCGGGCAAGAGGTCCGCGCGGGTGGAGAGCACCTGGCCCAGCTTGATGAAGGTGGGGCCCAAATCGCTGAGCAGCATCCGGAAGCGCCGCGCGGTGGAGGCGCGCTGGAGCTCCGGGGAGACTTCCACCTTCTCCTTGCGGCCGAGGATGCGCCACAGGCCGGCGCGCTCGGCCAGCTCACCAAAGCCGTGGCGCGCCGCGATGACGGAGATCTGCCGAACGCGGTTGAGGTCCTGGAGAATCACGAGCGCCGCCCCTTGGGCCCTACGTTACGCCGGGGCCACCGGCTTCGCCACGAAGCGCAGCAGGACGTAGCCCACCACCGCGGACAGCAGTGAGCCTACCAGGATGCCCAGCTTGGCCTCCCGCAGCAGCGCCGGCTCCTTCAGGAAGGCCAGCCCCGCCACGAAGAGCGCCACCGTGAAGCCGATGCCCGCCACCACCGCCACGCCGTGCACCTGCCCCACGCCCGCCCCGCCGGGCATGCCGGACACCCGCGCCTTCACCGCCGCCCAGGTGAAGGCGAAGATGCCCACCTGCTTGCCCACGAACAGGCCCACGATGATGCCCAGGGGCAGGGGCTTGAGCAGGTCCCCCCAGCGCATGCCCTCCAGGGAGATGCCGGAGTTGGCCAGGGCGAACAGCGGGACGATGCCGTAGGCCACGTACGGGTGCCACAGGTGCACGAAGCGGTTGAGCGGGGGCTCCAGATCCTCCAGCCGGTCCTCGATGTAGAGAATCTGCGCCCCGCGCACCTGCTCGTCGCCCACCTCCTGCACGCAGCGGGCGGCGAAGCCCGCCAGCTCCTCCAGCACCTCGCGACCGCTGCGCGTGGGGAGCGCGGGGATGCACATGCCCAGCACCACGCCGGACAGCGTGGCGTGGATGCCGCCGTGGTGCATGGCGTACCAGAGCGCCGCCCCGGCCACGAGGTAGGCCAGGCCATTGCGCACGTAGAAGCGGTTGAGGACGGCCAGCGCGGCCAGCACGCCGGCGCTCGCCAGCAGCCACTCGACATGCAGCCCGGTGCCATAGAAGAGGGCGATGACGAGGATGCCGCCGATGTCGTCGAAGATGGCCAGGGCGGTGAGGAAGACCACCAGCCCGTGGCCCACCCGGGCCTTCACCAGGGTGAGGCAGCCGATGGCGAAGGCGATGTCGGTGGCCATGGGAATGGCCCAGCCGGCCATGGCGGGGGTGCCGCTGTTGAAGGCGACGTAGAGGGCGGCGGGCACCACCATGCCGCCCAGCGCGGCGATGAGCGGCAGCAGCGCGCGGGAGAGGGTGCGCAGCTCGCCCGCGGTGAGCTCGCGCTTGATCTCCATGCCCACCAGGAAGAAGAAGAGCGTCATCAACCCGTCGTTGACGAACTCCCGGAAGGTGAAGCCCGCCCGGACACCGTTCAGCCCCAGCTCCAGGTGGGCGTCGAACAGGGCGTTATAGGAGGCGGCCCAGGGCGAGTTGGCCCACACCATGGCGGCCACCGCGCACAGGGCCAGGAGGATGCCGCTGCTGGCCTCCAGCCGGAAGAAGGCCTGGAGGGGAATCAGGGCCGCGCGGAAGAGGGCGGGGACGGGCGGCGGTGGCGGCGCTCGCGGGACGGGCGGG
>JBKGHK010000621.1:0-6069 GCA_046520375.1 Pyxidicoccus sp. 3LFB2 | reverse complement strand
CCTGCTACCGCATGGACGGCCCGGTGGAGCTGGGCGCCTCGGTGCCCATTGGTGGCCCCCTCACCAACTCGTCCGCATACGTGCTGGACGAAGGCCTGCAGCCGGTGCCGGTAGGAGTGCCGGGAGAGTTGTACGTGGGAGGTGAAGGCCTGGCCCGTGGTTACGTCGGCCGGCCGGACCTCACCGCGGAGCGCTTCATCCCCAACCCCTTCGGAGATGGCGAGCGCCTCTACCGCACCGGAGACCTGGTGCGGTGGCGCAGCGACGGCACGCTGGACTTCATCGGCCGGCGCGACGGCCAGGTGAAGGTGCGCGGCTTCCGAGTCGAAGTGGGAGAAGTGGAAGTCGCCCTGACGGCCCACTCGGACGTCAGCGCCGCGGTGGTGATGGCAAGAGGGGAGGGGCCCGAGGGCAAGCGGCTGGTGGCATACGTGACAGCCAAGGAGGGGATGGCACTGGAAGCCACCACCCTGCGCGCCCACCTCAAGCAGCGGCTGCCAGAGTACATGGTGCCCACGGCCTACGTGGTGCTGGACGCCCTGCCGATGTCGCCCACCGGCAAGGTGGACCGCAAGGCCCTGCCCGAGCCCGAAGCCCAGTCCGCCAATCCGGACAGCTTCGAGGCCCCAAGAACCGAGACGGAGCAGAAGCTGGCAGCCATCTTCGAGGAGGTGCTCCACGTTGAGCGAGTCGGCCTGCACGGTGACTTCTTCGAGCTGGGCGGGCATTCGTTGCTCGCCACCCAACTGGCTTCCCGAGTGCGGCAGGAGCTGAAGGTAGAGCTACCGCTCCGAGACGTTTTCGAAGCCCCCACCGTGGGCCTGCTCGCCGCCCGCATCGACGCCGCGATGGCCACCGGACCGGGCGTCCAGGCGCCCGCCCTGAAGCGCGTACCGCGCACGGCCCCACTGCCGCTGTCCTTCGCGCAGCAGCGCCTGTGGTTCCTCGACCAACTCGAACCCGGAAGCCACTCCTACAACATCCCTGCGGCCGTGAAGCTGACGGGGACGGTGCACGTCCACGCCCTGGAGCGTGCCTTCGAGGCGCTGGTCCTCCGCCACGAACCCCTGCGCACGACCTTCCACGTCAACGAGGGCACACCCATCCAGGTCATCGCGCCGACGGCACAGGTGCGCCTGACGACCGAGGACCTCACCGGCCTTCCCGAGGCACAGCGCACAGAAACAGCAGCACGCTTCATCGCGAACGAAGCGCAGCGCCCGTTCTCGCTGGAGCACGGCCCCCTGCTGCGAACGGCGTTGCTCAAGCTGTCGAAGCAGGAGCACGTGTTGGTGCTGGTGATGCACCACATCGTCTCCGACGGCTGGTCCATGGACATCCTCGTCCGGGAGGTGGGCGAGCTGTACGACGCGTCCCTCCAGGAGCGGCCCTCGCCACTCCCGGAGCTGCCGGTGCAGTACGCGGACTACGCGGTGTGGCAGCGCGAGTGGCTGAAGGGAGAGGTCCTCGAAGCCCAGCTCGCATTCTGGAAGAGCCAGCTGCACGGGGCTCCGGCCGCACTGGAGCTGCCCACGGACAAGCCACGCCCGGCGGTGCGGCGGTTCGAAGGCGAGCACCTCGACTTCCGCTGGCCCCGTGCACTGTGGGACTCGGTGACGGTGCTGGCGCACCGCGAGGGCGCGACGCCCTTCATGGTGTTGCTGGCGGCGTTCCAGACAGTGCTGTCCAGGTACTCCGGGCAGGACGACGTGAGCGTGGGCTCGCCCATCGCCAACCGCACGCGCTCGGAGACCGAGGGCCTCATCGGCTTCTTCGTCAACACGCTCGTGCTGCGGGCAAGGCTCGGCGGCAACCCCACGTTCCGGCAGCTCCTGGCGCAGGTGCGTGAGGCGACGCTCGGCGCGTACGCCCACCAGGACATTCCCTTCGAGCGACTGGTGGAAGAGCTCAAGCCGGAGCGAGACCTGAGCCGGAGCCCGCTCTTCCAGGTGATGTTCATGCTGCAGAACGCGCCGACGCCGGAGCTGCGGCTGTCCGGGCTGACGCTCGCGCCCCTGGACACGGAGGTCCGCACGTCGAAGTTCGACCTGTCGCTGGGGATGACCGAGGTGCCCCAGGGGCTCTCCGTCACCGTCGCGTACAACCGCGACCTCTTCGAGCGCGACACCCCGAGCCGGATGGTGGGTCACCTGCGCGTGTTGCTGGAGGCGGCCCTCCGCGCTCCGGACACGCGGCTGGCGGACCTCCCCCTCCTCGGAGCCGCGGAACAGCGGCGGCTGCTCGTGGAGTGGAACGACACGTACGCCACCTTCGCGCCCGTCACCGTGCAGGCCCTCTTCGAGGCGCAGGTGGCCCGGACTCCCGACGCCGAGGCCGTCGTGGCCGAGGACTCGCGGCTGACCTACCGGGAGCTGAACCGGCGCGCGAACCAGGTGGCACACCACCTGCGCCAGCAGGGCGTGGGCCCTGACGTGCGGGTGGGCCTGTACCTGGACCGCTCCGCGAGCGCCCTCGTGGGCCTGTGGGGCATCCTCAAGGCGGGTGGCGCCTACGTCCCCCTGGACCCGGCGTTCCCCGTCGAGCGGTTGCGAGCCATCCTCACGGACGCGGGTGCGCAAGCGCTCGTCACGCAGTCGGCCCTGGCCGCCAGTCTCGGCTGGAGTGAGGGCGCCATCCTCCGGCTCGACAGCGACGCCGCGCTGCTGGCCCTGCGGAGCGACGCGAACCTGGCGCCCGTGGCGGTGCCGGAGAACCTCGCCTACGTCATCTTCACCTCGGGCTCCACGGGCCGGCCGAAGGGCGTGGCCATCGAGCACCGGCAGCTCGTCAACTACGTGGAAGGCGTCTCGCACAGGCTGGAGCTGCCGGACGCGGCCCGCTTCGCCTCCGTGTCCACCCTGGCGGCGGACCTCGGAAACACCGCGGTCTTCCCGGCGCTCTGCCGGGGCGGTGTGCTGCACCTGGTGTCGAGAGAGCACGCATCGGACCCGGCGGCACTGTCCGCGCTCTTCGAGCAGGAGGGCGTGGACTGCCTCAAGGTCGTCCCCGCGCACCTGCAAGCGCTGCTGGCCTCCGAGCGCCCGGAGCGGGTGCTCCCACGCCAGCGCCTGGTGCTGGGCGGAGACGTGCTGGACTGGTCGCTCATCGACCGGGTCCACGCGCTGTCGCCCGGGGTGCAGGTGTTCAACCACTACGGGCCCACCGAGACCACGGTCGGCGTGCTGACGTTGAAGGTGCCGCGCGGGACGGAGGGGCGCGGCTCTTCCTCCGTACCGCTGGGGAGGCCCATCCCGAACGCCCGCATCTACGTGCTGGATGCGCGGCTGTCTCCGGTACCCACGGGAGTCCCCGGAGAGCTGTGCATCGGCGGCGACGTTGTCGGGCGTGGCTACCTGGGCCGCCCGGAGCTGACGGCCGAGCGCTTCGTGCTGGACCCGTACTCGGACATGCCCGGAGCGCGGATGTACCGCACGGGAGACAGGGCCCGGCTGCTGGCGGATGGGCGGGTCGAGTTCCTCGGCCGGGTGGACCACCAGCTCAAGCTCCGTGGCTACCGCGTGGAACCCGGCGAGGTGGAGGCCGCGCTGGAGCAACACCCCGCCGTGCGCGAGGCGGTGGTGCTCGCGCGCGCAGGCCAGTCGGGTGACAAGCGGCTGGTGGCCTACGCCGTTCCGGAAGCAGGCCAGACGCTGGAGGCGGGGGCGCTCCGTGACTTCCTGGGCCGGACGCTGCCGGACTACATGGTGCCGCAGGCGTTCGTCCTGCTGGACGCGCTGCCGCTGACCCCCAACGGCAAGGTGGACCGGGCGGCCCTGCCGGCACCGGAGTTCCATGGCACCGAGCCCGAGCGCTTCACCGCGCCAGGGACGGTGACGGAGGAGGTGCTGGCGGGCGTCTTCGCCGAGGTCCTCGGACTCGAGCAGGTCAGCGTCCACGGCAGCTTCTTCGAGCTGGGTGGACACTCCCTGCTGGCCACCCAGGCCATTTCGCGGATTCGAGAGGCCTTCGGCATCGACCTGCCGCTGCGCGAGCTCTTCGAGGCGCCCACGGTGGCCACGCTCGCAAGCCGCGTGGACAGCGCGGTCAGGGGGGGAACGGGCTTCCAGTCGCCGCCCCTGAGGCGCAGGCCCGAGCACCAGGACGTGCTGCCGCTCTCGTTCTCGCAGCAGCGGCTGTGGTTCCTGGAGCAGCTCGCGCCGGACAGCGCGTTCTACAACGTGCCCGCGGCGGTGCGACTGACGGGCCCGCTGGATGTGCCCGCGCTGGAGCAGAGCTTCGAAGCCCTGATGGGCCGGCACGAGTCCCTGCGCACCACGTTCCGTGCGGAAGGCGGCCTGCCCGTGCAGGTCGTCTCACCGGCGGGCCGGGTGACGTTGCACGTGGTGGACCTGAGCGGGCGACCTGACTCCGAGCGTGAGCAGGAAGCACGTCGCCTCACGGAGGCGGAGTCACTCCGGCCCTTCGACCTGTCGCAGGGGCCGCTGCTGCGGACGACGCTGCTGAAGCTTGCGGAGCAGGAGCACCTGTTGGTGCTGACGCTGCACCACATCGTGTCGGATGGCTGGTCGACCGACATCCTCGTCCGGGAGGTCGCGGCGCTGTACGAGGCCTTCTCCGAGGCTCGTACGCCCGTCCTCCCCGAGTTGCCCGTGCAGTACCCCGACTACGCGCTGTGGCAGCGCGAGTGGCTGAAGGGCGAGGTGCTGGACGCGCAGCTCGGCTACTGGAAGCAGCAGCTCGAAGGGTCACCCGCCGCGTTGGAGCTCCCGACGGACAAGCCGCGTCCGGCGGTGCAGGTGTACCGCGGCGAAATCCGGCACGTGCTGTGGCCGAAGGCGCTGTGGCGCGACCTGGAAGCGCTCGGCCGGCGCGAGGGGGCGACCCCCTTCATGGTGTTGCTGGCGGCCTTCCAGACGGTGCTGTCCAGGTACTCCGGGCAGGAGGACGTATGCGTCGGAGCGCCCATCGCGGGGCGCACGCAGCGGGAGACGGAGGGGCTGATTGGCTTCTTCGCCAACATGCTGGTGCTCCGGGCCCGGCTGCAGCCGGGACAGAGCTTCCGGCAACTGTTGGCGCAGGTGAGGGAGGTGACGCTGGGGGCCTATGCGCACCAGGACGTGCCCTTCGAGAAGCTGGTCGAAGAGCTGCAACCGGAGCGCGACCTGAGCCGCAGTCCGCTCTTCCAGGTGACGCTGACGCTGCAGAACACCCCGGCGACAGAGGTGAAGCTGAGCCGGGGGCTGACGCTGGCGGGAGTGGAGTCGGAAGGCAGGACGTCGAAGTTCGACCTGTCACTGTTGGTGGACGAGCTGCCGCACGGAGTGGTGGCGGCGGTGAACTACAACAGCGACCTCTTCGAAGCGGAGACGATGGAGCGGCTGCTGGGACACCTGCGGGTGCTGCTGGAGTCGGCGGTCGCCCGGCCCGAGCAGCGGCTGGCCGACCTGCCGTTGATGGACGCCGAGGAGCAGCGGCGACTGGTGGAGGAGTGGGGCGGCAAGAGGGTGGAGTACCCGCGAGAGCAGTCGCTCGCGGAGCTGTTCGAAGCGCAGGTGCAGCGCACGCCGGATGCGGTCGCGGTGGAGTACCAGGGCCAGCGGCTGACCTACGCGGAGCTGAACGGCCGGGCCAACCAGCTGGCGCATCACCTGAGAGGCATGGGAGTCGGCCCCGAGGTGCGGGTGGGGCTGTGCGTGGAGCGCTCACTGGAGCTGGTGGTGAGCATGCTGGGAATCCTCAAGGCCGGAGGCGTGTACGTGCCCCTGGACGCCAGCTATCCGCTGGAGCGGCTGGGATGGATGAAGCGCGAGGCGGGCATCGCCCTGCTGGTCGCGCAGGAGAAGCTGGCGGAGGAGATCGCCGAGGGCAGTGAGCTGGTGGTGTGCGTGGACACGGACGGGTCCAGCCTCGAATCCCAGCCCGAGAGCAGCTCGCGTTCCGGCGCGGGAGGCGCAAACTGGGACGCCATCGCCCGGCAGCCCGCCACCAATCCGCGTCCCGCCGTGGGCGGGGCCAACCTGGCGTACGTGATGTTCACGTCAGGCAGCACGGGTCGGCCCAAGGGCATCGGCATCCCGCAGCGCGCGATATCGCGGCTGGTGCTGGGCA
>JBKGHK010000620.1:0-6075 GCA_046520375.1 Pyxidicoccus sp. 3LFB2 | reverse complement strand
CACCGCCACGCCGCCCAGGCCGAGCGGCGCCAGCAGCCGGCGCGACAGCCGGGCCAGGCCCTCCTCGGGGACGATGAGCTTCATCCGCGTCTGGGGGTACGTCTGGGGCTCGTCGAAGGCAATCTTGGCGAGCCGGTGCAGGGCCACCGTCGTCTTCCCGCTGCCGGCGCTGCCCAGCACGAGCAGCGGCCGGTCCGGCCCGGTGCTGACGGCCTCGTACTGCTCGGAGTCCAGGAGGGCGGTGACGCCGAAGGCATCCTCGCTGCGCCGCGCGCCCTTGCCGGTGCCGAGGAACTCGGGCCGCGCGGCCGTGCCCGCGCGCCCGACTGGAGCGTGGCCATGTCCAGCCCCACGCTGTGCCACGTGCCGTCCTGCGCCCGCTCCAACACCAGCGCGCCGGAGATGATGCGCGTCAGCACGCCGCGCTCGATGACGACGAGGCGGCGCGTCTCCACGGTGCCCTCGGCCAGCTGCTCGCCGAAGTACTCCTCGTACGCGTCACCCTCCTCGTAGCAGTAGAAGACGCGGGCCACGGGGGCGTAGCGCCAGTCGATGATGCGCACGCCGGCGCCCACGTCCGCGAAGCTGGTGCGGCCCAGCAGGTAGTCGCGGGGGCCGTTGGCGCCGTCCAGGCGCAGGTGCGCGAAGTAGGGGGCCTGGGCGTCCGGCAGGCGCGCGGTCTCCTGGCGCTCCATGAGGGAGCGCACATGGTTCATCTCCGTGAAGATGTGGGGCAGGTCCGCGACGGAGGCGACGGCCGCTTCATCGCGGAGGACCTGGAGCTGGGCGACGAGGCCCCGGGTGTCCACGCCGCCGCTGGCCTTGCGCCGGGCCGTCTCCAGCGTCGCCTGGACGCGGGCGAGCAGCGCTTCCTCCTCGGCGATGACGGCGAGGGCGTGCTCGGAAAGGGTGCCATGGGGGTGGCTCATGCGCGGCAAGGTGAACCCTGAGGGCGTGCAGGTCAACCCGTTGTTCTTCCTGGGAAACTTGCTACTTTAGAGGCACTCGACAGGAGCGGACATGCGGCGCCTCACCCTTCGACTGGCGCTGGCGGTACTGGCGCTGCTGGCATGCTCGGCCACCAGCCCGCGCACCGTCCTCTACGAGAAGCAGTCACCCTACACCTTCATCTCGGTGACAGAGGACGTGGAGGGGCGGCGCTATCTCCAGTTCGACAAGACGGGGGCCCTGCAGAGCGTGGTGCGGCCGGAGCGTCCGTTGGAGTTGGAGCTGCCCTACACGCGGGTGTCGATGGTGGGGCTGGCCTTCGTGCCGGAGCCGAAGCGCATCCTGGTGGTGGGGCTGGGCGGTGGGGCGATGCCCATGTTCCTGCGGGCGGTGGTGCCCGGGGCGCACATCGACGTGGTGGACATCGACCCGGACGTGGTGGACGTGGCGAAGCGCTTCTTCGGCTTTCGCGAGGACGACCTCCTGCGAGCGCACGTGGCGGACGGCCGGGGCTTCGTGGAGGCGGCGGGCCCGGCGTATGACCTCGTCTTCCTGGACGCGTACGGGCCGGACAGCATCCCCGAGCACCTGGCGACGGTGGAGTTCCTCAAGGCGGTGCGGGCGCGGCTGACGGAGCGCGGCGCGGTGGTGGGCAATGTCTGGGAGTTCCCGCCCAACCCGCGCTTCGACTCCATGGTGCACACGTGGAAGGTGGGCTTCCGGCAGCTGTACACCTTCGACGTGCGGGGCAGTGGCAATCGCATCCTGGTGGGCGTGGGGTACCCGGAGAAGCAGACGCAGGCGGCGCTGGAGGCGCGCGCGGAGAAGCTGGAGCGCGCGAAGTCCATACCGTTCGACCTGAGCGAGCTGGTGGTGGAGGGGTACGAGGACGCGACGCAGCGCAAGGCGCGAGGCTCGGTGCTGAAGGACGCGAACCTTCCGAAGCCAGCGCCAGCGCCAGCGCCAGCCCTGGCTCCAGCACCGAAGCCCATGCCGGCGCCCGTGCCCGCCCCGGCACCGTGAGCCGCCGGAGCGCCTGGAAGGGGCGGCTCTTCTTCGGGCCGCAGCGGCTGCTCTACGCCGGCCCACTGGGCGGGACGCAGCCGCACGCGCATCACACCTTCCAACTGCTCCTGTCGCTCGGGGAGCCCGTCGTCCTGAGGGACACCGACCTGCGCGAGGCTGCCTGCCCCGCGGCCGTCATCCCACCCGACGTCGAGCACACCGTGGTCAGCATGGCGCCCGCCGTCGTCATCCTGCACATCAACCCGGATGACCTGGTGGGCCGCCAACTGCGCACGCTGGCCCTTGGCACGGACGTGGAGGCCTGGCGGCACGCTGGCGCACCGCTGCTGTCACCGGGCCTCCCCGCGCTGCCCCGACGTTGGGCCGACGCCGAGGCGCTCGAACGGTCCCTGTTGCGCGCCCTCCAGGCGGACACGGGGCAGGCTCCGCCCACGCATCCCGCGGTGAAGAAGCTGCTGCGCCTCTTGCCCGACCTGCTGGAAGAGGACGTGCGCCTGGCCGCGCTCGCGCCCCGCGTGGGGCTCTCCGCCGGGCGCCTGTCGCACCTCTTCGGCGAGGAGGTGGGCCTGCCGCTGCGCCCGTACATCCTCTGGCTGCGCCTGCGGCGCGCGGCGGGGCACCTGCAGCGCGGAGCCTCGCTCACACAGGCGGCCCACGCCGCGGGCTTCACCGACAGCGCGCACCTGAGCCATGCCTTCCGCCGCACCTTCGGGCTCGCCCCGTCCGACATCGCCGGCGTGGTGGACTGGGTCCTCCCGCCACCGGAGTAGCGAGTTCTTACAAGCCCCAGGCTGCCTCCCGCGCGAAGTTGAAGGCACCGCAACCTCACGGGAGGAAGTCATGCCCATGCAACCGAAGCTGCGCGCCGCCTTCGAGGCGGAGCTGCGCGAAGCGCACCAGTCCGAATCGCGAGGCGACGTGGCCCACGCCTGGCGGCACCTGGAGCGAGCCCATATCTTGAGTCAGGCGTACGCGGGCCCGCATGTCCGCGTGCACTGCCGCATGTTCGCCTTCGGGTGGCGGCGCGGAGACGCCCGCGAGCTGGCAGGACAGCTCGCGCGCATCCTCGTCGCCGGGCCGGGCTCCTGGCTGGGGCGGGCGCCGCTCGGCAACACCGGCGGCGCCAACGTGGGCATCCTCACGCCCATGCCCATCCCCGAGGACCTGCGGGCCCTGCTGGACGCGTGAGCGCCGCCGTCAGTCCCCCGGGCTGAGGAACAGGTTGACGACCGGGTCGTTGCTGCCGTTCCAGCCGAGCACGCCGACATACATTCCCCGGCGGCCCCCATCGTCCGTGTGCGAGTTGAAGCCGGACGGGCAGGGGCCGCTGCCGCACAGCCACCCATGGAAGAAGAGGCGCTGTCCGCCGTCGAGCGCCGCCGCGATGTCACCGCCGCCGGGGCCGCACACGCCATCCGTGCTTCCGGGCGTGAGCAGCGTGTGCTGCGTCACGGTGTTGAAGGCATTGGTGCCCAGGCCGGGAGCCCGCATCCAGATGGTCTCGTAGCTGCACTGGTTGTAGGGGCCGCGCGAGGCAAACAGGATGTAGGCCCCGCCGCGCTTCACCAGGACGGGGTTCTCCACGATGCGGTCCGAGCGGAGCAGCTGTCGGCTGGTGGCATCGGCGGCCACATGCGTGCCGGCCGCGTTGAGCCGGACGATGCGCAGCGACGACGGCAGCTGCTGCGTCTTGTAGAGCAGGAAGCGCGTGCCATCGCTGTCCTTGAAGCCGGACGGGTCGATGACGCCGGCGTTCGTGATGGGCCGGTTCGGCACGGGGTCGCCGGGGGTGGGGGTGTTGGCCAGCCCCGGGCAGACCAGCGGCCCACCGGCCACCGGGGTGAAGGGCCCGAGCGGCGAGCTCGCCGTGGCCGCACCGATGCAGCGCTGACCGGCGCCCAGCCCTTCGACGGGAGCGGCGAAGTAGAGCACCCACGCGTTCGCGCTGATGCGCTCCAGGTCCGGGGCCCACATGACGCCGCTGGTGGCCCAGGAGGGCTTCGCGGTGAGGGATGGGCCCTGGGACGTCCAGGGGCCGGAGGCGACGTCACCCATGGCCGAGGGGACATGGCTCCCGGTCGCCATGCCGAAGAACTGGCCGCTGTCGCTGACGACGGAGGGGTCGGCGAAGCTGGTGCCGGCGGGCGCGTAGACCGGCCGCGGAGGAGCAGCCCAGGCGGAGACGGCGCTCCCCAGGCAGGTGGCGAGGACGACAGCCGCGCTCGGGGCGCGGCGGCTGAGAGGCTTCATGGTGGTTCTCCAGACGGGGGGCGGGGGACTGCGGTGAAGGGAGCCGGCCGCGAAACCCGCGGCCAGCGGTGTCGAAGGTGCTGGGGGCGTCGGTGCCTCAGCGGACCTGGATGGCGTCCGCGATGACCACGGAGCCCTCGGGCGCCCACCGGCTGAGCTGGACCTTGTTCCAGCCGGCCGTGAAGCTGAAGGCGCCCAGACTGTTCCACTTGCCGCCGTTGGCCTGCTGGTTGACCTTCACGGTGCCCAGCTGGGTGCCGTTCGCGTTCCAGATGATGAAGGGCGCCTCGGGCGAGCGGTTGGTGCCCGCGGTCCACCAGGCATCAATCGTCTTCGTGGCCGCCGCCGGCAGGTAGAACCAGAACGTCGCCGCGTCCGACTGCGCCACCGTGGAGGCGAACGCGTAGCCCGTGCCGTAGTAGCCCGTCGTGCCCGACGACGTCGTCCAGTTGGCGGACACCTCGATGTAGCCCTTGGTCGAGTCGTTCCTCGCGTTGTCGCTGTCCACGATGAGGCCCGAGGGCGGCGGAGTCGTCGGGCAGTTCCTGCTCACGAGCGTCTGCGTGTTGTCGTAGTACGCGAGCGCCTGCCCGTTGATGACCGCGCGCTGCGCCGTCCCATTGAGGCGCTGCTCGTAGTGCAGGTGGATGGCGAGGTTGGCGGTGGCGCTCGTGTTGCCGATGACCCCCAGCTGCTGGCCCAGCGTCACCTTCTGTCCCACCGTCACGTTGCGCTTGCTCAGGTGGGCGTACCAGGTCGTCCAGCCGCTCCCGTGGTCGACGACGACGAAGTGCCCGTAGCCACTGGTGGTGCTGTACTCAGAGCGGGTGACGGTGCCGGCCGCGCTGGCGCGGATGGGCTTACCGACCTCCGCCTCCGCCGGGTAGAAGTTCAGGTCCACCGCGTTCGCCGGGTTGTGACCGGACCAGGTGCTGGCATTCCACGACTCCCCACAGGTGAAGGGGAGCTGGAACGTCGGAGCGGCCAGGGCGGGAGTCGCGGCGAGCGTCAGCGTGGCGGCGCAGGCCATCGCCAGCCCGGAGAGGGAACGGACTGCGGCGGAGAGAGGCTTCATGGGTTCCTCCAAAGGGAGCTGCAAACCCATGGAGGGAAGTCCCTCCCCGGAATCTCAATAAAAATGGAAAATCAAATTTTGTGAGATTCATCGGGGCCCGAGACCTCCGAGGAGCATGTCGGTGCGCGCTGAGAATGGAGGGCTTCCGATGCGGTACGGGCTCGTGGCGGGGGGCGCATTGCTCCTGCTGGTGACGCTCCTCGGTGTCACCACCGCGCCCTGTGGCTCCGAGGGACGCGGCGCGTCCGGCGCGTCGCGAGCGGCCGGCCCCCACACGGGCCCGAGCGCCTCGGAGACAGGCCCGTCGGATGGCGACAGCGCCGAGCTGAGCGGCTGGGTCCAGGATGACCAGGGGAGGCCCGTGGCCGCCCGGGTGCTCGCCTTCGAGGCCGGGCCCGAGGAGACGCAGCAGGGCCTGGAGCGGCGCGTGGCCTCGGGCGCACTGGAGGACTCACCGCGGGCCACCACCCCCACGGGCCCGGACGGAGCCTTCTCGCTGCAAGTCCCGCAGGGGCGCTACCACCTGCTGGCCGAGGTGGAGGGCCGCCCCGCCGCGCTCGCCCTGGACGTCCAGCCGGGCCCCTCCGAGGTGCGCCTGGTGGTGACGGCCGGTGAGCGCCTGATGGGCCAGGTGGTGGGATGCGGCGGGTGGGGTGGCCCGGGCCGCGCATGGTGCTGAGCCTCGCTCCCCGTGCGGCGCCTGGGGGGAGGTGGAGAGCGACGGAGACGGGCGCCTTCGAGGTGGAGGGACTCCTGCCCCAGTCGCGCCAGTGGCG
>JBKGHK010000061.1:0-25064 GCA_046520375.1 Pyxidicoccus sp. 3LFB2 | reverse complement strand
GCTGCAGGTGGACAGCTACCTGACGAACGGCTCCATCCGCTACGCGGCCATCTTCGCGCCGCCTCGGGCAGCTTCTCCACCGCCGTCAGCGCGGCCAGCGCGGCCTCGGGCTCCTGGCGACGCGTGTGCAGCCAGAACGCGCGGAACAGGGCCTCGGAGGCGAAGTTGCCGGACGGGTAGCGCCGCGCGGTCTCCTCGTACCGCGCCATCGCCGCGTCCGTGTCCCCCGTGCGCTGGAGGAACCACGCCGAGAAGAAGAGCCCGTCATCCGCGTAGCCGTGCTCCGGATAGTCCCGCGCGAGCGTCGCGTACGTGGTGATGGCCGACTTCGGGTCCACCACCGACTGCGAGTAGCCCAGCACGTACAGCGCCTGAGGCCGCTGCTCCGGCGAGGTGCACGTCTCCACCATGGGCTGAAGCACCTGGATGGCCCGGCGGTGCTGCCGCTCCTTGCGCAGCGCCCGGCCGTAGGTCAGGTGCGCGCGGCACGCCAGCTCGTCCGGGAGCTGCACGTGGGGCAGCACGCCATTGAGCATCTCCATGCCCGCGTGGTTGCGGTGCAGCTCCACCAGCGCCTCGGCCCGGCGCACCCGCCACTTGATGGGCAGCGGCAGCCCCTTGAGCCGCTGCGCGGCGCGCTGCGCCTCGCGAGACAGCGGGCTCGTGGCCCACACCTCCAGCAGCGCACGGTGCTCGGCGTTGTACTGGCCCTGGGCCCGCGCCAGATCGCAGATGGCCAGCAGCGCCTTCATCCGCAGCGCATCCGGCCCGCGCGACTGGCGGCTGTCGATGAGCTCCTGCAGCGCGGCCAGCGCGCCGCTGGTGTCACCGCGACGCTGGAGCACGCGCGACAGGTTGAAGCGCGCGTCCGGGTAGAGCGGAGAGCCGGGGCTCACGTCCCGGTACTGCCCCGCCGCCAGGTCCCACCGGCGCAGCTTCTCGTTGGCCTGGGCGGCCCGGACGAGGCAGTGGTCGCGCAGGGGGATGTAGTCGTTGGCCAGCGTCGCGAACTCGTCCGCGGCCACGGCGAAGTCCTTGGCGAGCAGGGCGCTCTGCGCCTGGAGGAAGCGCACCTGCAGCGTGGGCTGCTCCTGCGCGAGCAGGGCGCGGGCGCGCTGGTAGCGGCCCCGGTCGAATTCCGCGCGCGCCTTCGCCAGCGTCCCTTCCGCGAAGTAGGGCGCGAGCTGCTCCGGGCCGAAGGACGGCGCGGACGCCTCGTCCTTGTCGGGCTGCGCCGTGGGCGAGTCGAGCAGCGCCTCCAGCTGCTCTTCCGAGAGCACCTCACCCGGGCCGGCCTCTCCGCCTTCCTGTGCCCACGTGGGGCCTGCTCCCAGCATGCTCGCGCAGGCGAGGAACACCACCGCTCCCGATCGAAGCCCGTCCATTGCAGCCCTCGTGTGAAAACCTGGGGCGCCAATGGATTGTCACGCTCGGTGCGGACGGGACTGGGTCAGCGCAGGACGCCTGCCCGCACGTCGTCCAGGCGATAACCGCCGACGCGCCGCCGCCGACCATCTGCTCGAAACCGGACGACTCGAGGGCCCCGCACGTGGGCATCCCTGGGAGCGGGTGGTGGGTGGAACCACCCGGGCCTTCCCTCCGCGCGGGGCCGGAGCGCGCCAGCCCCTACATCGCCTTCCGACAAATCCTGCAACACGTATGCAGGTGTATGCAGATAGCGTCCTCCCGGCAGCCTGGAATCCACTTCCGGGGAAGATTCGGGGCACTGCGCGTTGTACCTCCGCCGCCGAGCCACTGCACAGGGGATACACCATGAGAGTCGCAACGCTGTGGGCCACGCTGGGATGCATTGCCGCGAGCGCGGGAGGGTGTAGCTCGGAGGGTGAAGGGCAGTCCTGGGAGGCCGGGACGGGCTTGGAGGTCGAGGACGGCGCCCTTCGCGTGCGGTACGGAAACGGGCCTGGCACCTCCGTGGAGGGCAACGACGCCCGCCTCACCGATGCGCGCCCGCCCCTGCCGGGCAACGGTGGCTACATCCAGAACGGGACGGAGCCCCAGGAGGGCTCGTTCGCGCTCTCGGGAACGGGCAGCACGAACGGAAGACTGACGACGAAGAGTGGCCTGCGCATCGAGGCGACGACGCCCGTCCAGGAATCGTCGCACCTGTTTCGCATCGAGAACACCTCGGCGGCCGAGCCACCGTGGAGCCGCTTCCCACTCTTCACCGTGGACTCGGCGGGAGGCCTGCTGGCGCGCGGGGAGCTCGGCTACGGCACCCTGCCCATGACGGGCAAGGGGCTGCGGCTCATGTGGCACCCCTTCAAGGCCGCGTTCCGTGCCGGCAGCGCCGAGGACGAGTGGGATGAGGCCCGCATTGGCTTCTACTCCTGGGCCGGCGGCAATCGAACCACGGCGAGCGGGTTCGGCGCCTTCGCCTTCGGCGACACGTGCGCCGCGAGCGCAACAGCCTCCGTGTGCTTCGGCAGCAGCAACACCGCCTCGGGGACGGCGAGCTTCTCGGCTGGCGCCTCCTCCGTCTCGAGCGGGTTCGGAGCCACCACCCTGGGCTACACCAACGTCGCCTCGGGCCAGGGTGCGGTCGCCCTGGGCTACCGGGTGTCGGCGGACGCGGACTACTCGGTGGCGCTGGGCCACCGGGTGACGACGGGTGGGCGTACGGGGTCGTTCATCTGGGGTGACCAGTCGACCACCACGGTGGCCGCCAGCACCGCGAACAACCAGTTCATGGTGCGCGCCGCGGGCGGCGTGCGGCTGCGGACCAACGCCACGCTCGCCACGGGCTGTGACCTGCCGGCGGGCTCGGGCGTCTTCACGTGCACCTCGGACCGGGACACCAAGGAGGACTTCCGCCGCATCGACGGGGAGGAAATCCTGGCGAAGGTGGCGCGGATGCCCGTGGAGAGCTGGCGCTACAAGGACGAGGGCAACGGCGTGCGCCACCTGGGCCCCGTCGCCCAGGACTTCCGCGCGGCCTTCGGGCTCGGGACGGATGACCGCAGCATCGGCCTGCTCGACATCGACGGGGTGAACATGGCCGCCATCCAGGCCCTGGAGCGGCGCACCCAGGAGCTGCGCGCGAAGAGCGCCGAGGTCGATACACTGAAGGCCGAGCTCGCGGAGCTCAAGCGGGGCCTGTCCAGGCTGGAGGCCGCCGTCCACTCGCGGCGCTCCGCTCCGTAACGGCAGTGCCACGGTTGGGGGGCCCTGCGTACGCGGGGCTCAACGTCCGGCGCGCGGCAGTGCTTTCGTGACTTGCATTGATTACGGGAAGTATGTGACTCCCGCCTCCCCCCTTTGGAATGGAGTCCCCCATGCGAATCCCTGTCGCGAAGTCCCTGCTGGTGCTGGCCTCGCTGTTCACCCTGGCCTGTGGCGCCGGCGCCCCCGAGGCCCCCGCCGAGCCCACCGTCTCCGAGCAGGAGCAGTCGCTGAGCGCGATTGGCGCGTCCTGTTCGAGCGACTCGGAGTGCTCCAGCGGGCTGTGCTGGAACACGGCCGACTCGTACCCCACCTACAACCCGTCCTGGGAGAGTGGGAACGCGTGCACGGTGGAGTGCACCGCGGGCGCCGCGGGCGACACGTACTGCCGCAGGCTCGCCGCGCAGCGTGGAGCGCCCTACCCCAGCTCCGCGCGCTGCCTGCACTCGCGCGGCGTCTATGACAACGGGGACGACAGCATCATCTACATCTGCGACCTCGTTCGCGCGGGCCTCGGCTCGTACTGGTCGGAGTAGCGTCCGGCTTCGCGTCGCCCGGGCACGGTGCACGGGCGGCGCGGTGGCTCCAGGGCTCAGGCCGCGCGAGTCCTCGGCATGGCGTGCTCGGGCGCCGCGTCCCATCCCAGGTGGATGCGCAGGTCGCCGTGGCCACAGCAGGTGCAGCGGTTTCTGGCATGCAGGCCGAGCCGGTGCAGCAGGGCGCGGGCATTCTCCCGCCACAGCCTCGGGCCGGCGAACAACCCCGGCGTCACCCACCACGCGTTGAGCGACAGCGAGTCCTCCAGGGACAGCACGTCGTGCCACCAGCCAGGGGGAAGCAGCAGCACCTCGCCAGGACCGAGGACGGCCTCGTGGCTCCGGGCATGGGCCGCGGCCGGGTGTCTCGCGAGGTCCGGGCGGGCGATGCGCACCTCGCTGAAGACGGTGGTCCACTCGAAGATGTCCGACGGGTAGAGCCGGGCGGAGTCCTCGGGCGGGAAGAGGAGGAAGCGCTTGCGGCCGCGCAGCACCGCGTGGAGGTTGAGCGCGTCGATGTCGTAGTGCAGCGGGGTGTGCGCGCCCCGGCGCCCCATCCACAGCCCCGTCTTCGGCATGCCCATGCCCGAGGGAAAGAGCGGGCGGAAGTCGAAGTCGTCGCGCAGCCGCGTGGAGCCTCCGAGCACGGAGGCGTCGTAGGCGAAGTACAGGTCGGGTCCCCCGTCCGCGAGCGGGCCCCTGCCCTCCAGTCCGTCCACGTATGTGCCCAACGTGGCCTTGAGCGCATTGCGCCGGGTGAAGCGGTGCAGCCACACCTCCTGCTCGCCGCAGACGTCGCGGAAGTGCGCGGGCGTCCACTTCCCCAGCGCGGGCCAGTCGTGGATGGCGCGGGTGAGGATGACCGGAGTGGTGCGCGCGGCGAGCGCTTCGGGTGAGAGCCGCGCCACGCGCTCCACGGACGTCCAGGGCTTCATGTCGTCACCGCCTTTCTTCTCATGAGTCGCCAGGGCCGAAGTCCGCGCCACGTCGTCGGTTCAGCGCCGGTGTTGCCTGCCGTGGCCTTCCGCACGGCTGCGGAGAGACGCCTCCTCCACTTCGTCAATGGACGTTCGGAGACGAGAAGCCCTCGCCACTTCCTCGGTGGACGTTCGGTGTTGCTTGCCGCGACGTCCCTCGCGCTCACCGGCCAGAGCCCTCGCCACTTCTTCCACGGGCGGCCGGAGTTGCTTGCCAGCACCTTCCGCGCGGCCACCGACATGGAGAGCCGCCGCTTCGTCCTTGCCGCGAACTTCACCGCCGTTGACGGGCGTGGCGGCGTGGCAGGCTCAGGTGAGGACACCGGACTTGCAGGAGTGCGGCCCATCTCCTCCGGTGCAACCACCGGCGCGCGAAGCCGGCGCTTTGCCCACGCGGTGAGCCCCACGGCGCTCACCACGGTCAGCGCCACCGTCGCCCACAGCCCAATCGAGCCACCGCCACTCTCGACCACTCCCGCCGCGCCGTGGCCCAGCACCAGGAAGAGTACCGTCGCCGGCAGGCTTCCCACCGCGGTGCCCGCGAGGAACGCGGCCGGACTCACGCGGGTGAGCCCCAGCGCGTAGTTGAGCACGCCATAGGGCGCCAGCGGCGACAGCCGCAGCAGGCACACCGCGCCGAAGCCGCCCTCCCCCAGCGCCTCGTCGAGCCGCGCGAGTCCCGGGAAGCGGTCGCGCATGCCCTCGAAGGGGCCTCGCGCGAAGCGGGCGACATAGAAGGCCACCAGGTCCACGCCGAGGCTGAGGAGCAGGAGCAGGGCGCCACCACCCCACGGGCCGTACAGCACGCCCGCCACCACGGTGAACGGCGTGGTGGGCAGCAGCAACAGCGTGGCCACGCTGTACGTGAGGCAGAAGAGCACCGCGCCCTGCACGCCCAGGGCGCGCACCGTGTCGAGCGCCGGCAGCGTTCCCGTGGCGAGCGGACGCAACATCAGCAGCGTCGCCGCCAGCCCCAGCACCATCAACAGTCCAGGGATGTGGCGCTTCATGCGCGCCCACGAAAACAGTGAGGGGCTGGCCACCTTCGCTGGGCGAGTGACACCCGGCGCATCCTCAGCGCTCAGCGCCCCCGGCACGTGACGCTTCATGCGCGACCGCCACAGGAGTGACAAACGAGCCACCTTCGCTGGACGCGAAACAGCCGGCGCTTCGCCATCCATCAGCGGCTCCGGCGCGCGGCGCTTCATGCACCCTCCCGGAAGGGATGGCGGGCCGTCCACTTCGGCTGCACGAGCGACAGCAGGCTCTTCGCCATCGGGTACAGCAGCGGCTCGCGGTGACGCGTGAAGAGGTTCAGGTCCACCGGCTCCGCGCCCAGCGCGCTCTTGCGCTCCAGCGACGTGCGCCCGAGCTGAATCCGCTGGGCCCCCGTGAGGATGCCGTGCTCCACGTCGTCCAGCATCGCGTTGAAGTACAGCGCCAGCCGCTCGTTGTGCGCGTAGTCCAGGCCCAGGTAATAGCTCTCCAGCTCGTCACCCGCGCGCAGGCGCGTGTTGAAGGCGCGCAATTCCTCCCCCTCGAAGTAGCCGACGAAGTCGAAGTCGTCGCCCAGGGCCTCCTTGAGCTGCACGAAGTACGCGGCACTCACGCGCGAGGGCCGCAGCCGCGAGCGCTGATGGACCGCGCCATACAGCTCCTCCACCCGGGGCGCGAGCGCGGCGATGCCCCTGGCGTCGAGGCTCCGCCGCTCCACGCCCTCGAACTGGCGCCGCGCCCGGCGGGCCTGCGCGCGGTACTTCGTCGTGAGGTCCCCGAGGTAGTCCTCGAAACGCTTCCACGTCGGACGCACGGTGAGCACCATCGTCGGCTCCACCCGCACCTTGTCCAGGCCCGCCCGCTCCAGCGCGCGCGTGGCCCCGTGCGCCTCCGGTGCCAGGTCCTTCACCAGCACGAAGGTCAGGTTGCGCTCCTGCGCCTGGAGCGCATCCACCGCCTCGGCCAGCGCGGACCAGGCGCGCTCCGCGTCCAGCTCCGGCCGGTGCGCGAAGCCGTGCGGCCCGCAGACGAAGAGGTTGCCGCACACCAGGACGCGCACCCGCATGCGCCCCAGCACGCGCTTGAGCTGCGCACGGACGAAGAAGGACGTGCCCGCCGCTTCCTCCGGCGCCGCGCCCTCCTGCAGCAGATTCGGCCCGAAGCCGTCCATGCCGAAGTCCACACACTGGAAGCTCGCCACCGCCACCGGACGGCCGTGCTCGCGGAAGAGCGCATAGAAGAACGTCATGCGCTCGGGGCGGCTGCGCTCCAGGGCTCGCAGGTACGTGGCCTGGAGGAAGACGTGACCCGCGTCCACCACCGCGCTCCAGTCCGTGTCCGGCAGCGCCTCGGCGGTGGAGTACAGGTCGAAGTGCAGGCCACTCGCCCCGGGGGTGCTGCCGGGGGTCCGCGAATACCTCGCTACCGGGGAGGACTTCCTCGCCACTTGCATGGATGGGCTCCGTAAGGGTGCTCGTCCGACGGAGAGGCTCCAACGCAACCTTTGTGCCTCCCCTCCGCGCGGAGCCAGGTGTGCGGTTTTGCTGGGGACGCACGCCAGGTCGCGACTCCGCGCGTGTGCAGCGGCTCGCACACTGCGCGGCGGCGGTGGCAGGGAGTGGGAGGCGCATGTCGCACCTCGACGTGCTTCAGGTGCTGGGGCTCGTCAACCGCGCGAGGTCTCCTCGAGCAGCTCCCTCAGCGCCGCCCGGGCGGCAGGTGCCGCCTGGCCCGTGCCCTCTGTCAGGGCACTCAGCACCGTGCCATCCACGATGGCGATCAGCCGGGCCAGCGGCACGGGCGGCGGGGTGTACCCGCTGCGACGCAGGGCCTCGGTGAGGAGCGCGTCGACCTCCGTGCGCGCCTGCCGCAGCACCTGCTTCACCCCCTCGTGGCGCGCGGCCTGGAGGAACTGCTCGTAATACGTGAGCAGCCGCGCATCGTCGCCCGCCTCCCCGTGCAGGACCTCCAGCACCAGCTCCGCCATGGCGCGTGGCGAGCGCCGACGGACCGTGAGGGACTCCACGAGACTCCGGCCTCGTTTCAGCTCCTCCCCGACCCGGTGCTCCACCGCCGCGACGACCAGCTCGTCCCGCGAGGCGAAGTAGTACGTCGTGGCCGCCAGCGGCAGCCGTGCCCGCGCGGCCACCGCACGGTGGGTGACGGCCAGGAAGCCCTCCTCCCGCAGCAGCGCGGCCGCGGCTTCGCACAGCGCCTCGCGACGCCGCTCGCCCTTGAGGGTGGTCGCACTCAATGAGCGCCGGCTCCGGAGAGGTTGAGCCCCACCACCCCCATGATGATGAGCGCGATGGAGGCCACCCGCGTCCAGGTGAAGGCGTCTCCCAGGAACAGCATGCCGACCACCGCCGTGCCCGCCGCGCCAATGCCCGTCCACACCGCGTAGGCCGTCCCCACCGGGAGCGACTTCAGCGCGGTGTTCAGCAGACCGAAGCTGGCGGCCGCGCAGGCGATGAAGGCAACGGACGGCCACAACCGGCTGAAGCCGTCGCTGAGCTTCAATGCCACCGCGAAGCCCGTCTCCAATACGCCCGCGATGACGAGCAGCACCCATGCCATGACACGACCTCCCGGGCGCCCGGCCCGAAAATGGTACACCTGTACCACTTTAACGACGTCCGGTGGCGCCGCACGCGAAACGGACCGGGGCCTGGCCGCCTGGGTGTTCCCGCCCGGGGGTGCACCCCGCCGCCGCATTCGCTATGCCTGGGTCTCCCGCCACAAGGAGAAGCCCGTGACGTCAGCGAAGCACCAGCCCATCGTCTCGCCGGACCTACCCAAGCCCGCGGGCCCGTACTCGCCCGGCATGCAGTTGGACCGGCTGCTCTTCATCTCCGGACAGGGCGCCCGGGAGCCGGCCACCGGCACGCAGCCCGAGGGCATCGAAGCGCAGACGGAGCAGGTGCTGCGCAACCTGGAGCGCATCCTCGTGGCCGGCGGCTCCAGCCTGCAGCACGTCCTGCGCTGCGGCGTCTTCATCGTGGACATGAGGGAGTTCCCCCGGATGAACGCCGTCTACGAGCGCGTCTTCGCCGGCCACCGCCCCGCGCGCACCACCGTGCAGGTGGTCTCCCTTCCCGACGAGGGCCTGCGCGTGGAGATTGACTGCATCGCCTACGTGCCTTGAGGCTCGGAGCGCCGCCGCGTGCGCCCGCTCCCGGCCGCTCAGTGCGCTGAGTCCGCCGCTGAACGCCCGTCTCCGACCACTGGCCGCTGGCCAGTTGGCGAGGCAATCCCGAGTTTCTAAGTTAATCAGGAAGAAGCGGACCTGACGTCGGTTCACCGTGGCGGGAAACGACGGGGTGGGAAAGCTTCTTCAGGTGGCGCGAAGCTGCGCCGCCACAGGTGGCCTTCGAAGGCCACCCGGGCAGCCCTCCTCACGCTCGGAGGGAGACCCAGACCAGGGGTGCAAGGCGAGGGGCACCCACCGCTAGATGAGGTCGAGGGGCAGCATCGTGCCTGCTTCGAACTCCGGCTCGCGACGCAATTGGTCCAACACGCGTGGCGCGCAGCGCAGGTGGAGCATGGGCAGTGAGCCCGGCTCGCTCACCGAGCGCACGGAGCCCAAGAGGTGCCGCTCCTCGAGCCATCGCATGAAGCTCTGGTGGAAGCGCGCGCTCTCCGCGAGGCCAGACTGGTGCACCTCCGCGCGAGAGCGGGGGGGCGGCCGGACAGGCGCGCGCGCGCGCGGCACCGCCGGGGCCTCCCGGGGCATCACCGTGACGTCAATCCACTCGGGCTGGGCCTCCGGCCCCGCCGTGGCGCTGGCGGAGCCCGGAAGCGGGCGCACGTTCGAGGACAGTCGGGGCGCACCTTCGGCGTACATGGTTCCCGGCTCGCCCATCTTCCTGCTCATGGCCTCTTCCTCCCCCGGGTCCGGCGCTCAGCTGGCGCCGACCCCGGTATCAACCCACCGCCGTCACCTGAACACGGCCAGGCCCTTACCCGTCCGGTGAGTGCCCGAGCGAGCAAGCTTGACCGCATTGGCCAGGATCAAATCCCTCACTTCAATCGCCGTCAAGTCAGGGGCGCGGCAACGATACAGTGCTGCAATACCCGCTACATAAGGCGCAGCCATGCTCGTGCCACTCATTCGCTCGTAGAACGCCTGGTTGTTGCAGCGACGCTCTGTGGACGAATACACGTTTACACCGTAACCCATGACGTCGGGGACGACACGCCTACCCACGGCCCCGCTGGCGGAGAAAGTGGCCACGTTGCGCTCGAAGTCGACTGCGCCAACCGCCAGGGACTCCGGAAAGGCGGCTGGATAACCAACCGTGTCGGGTCCACTGTTGCCTGCCGCGACAACAGGCAGGACATTGCTGTCGAGCAGGCGACGAATCATCGTCTGCAGCGCGCGCAGGTTGAGGTTGTAGTCGGCCTCCGAGATTCCGGGCGGCGGGGCGAGTGGAAAGCCCAGCGACAGGTTCACGACAGCCGGGCGCATGGAGTTTTCCGGGCGGCTGAACTGGTGCAGCAGCCACTCCATGCCGGCGGCGACGCGGCCGAGGCTGGTGCGGATGGTCTCCGATTCGATGACGGAGGCGACATAGAGGTCCACCTCCGGGGCGACACCGTGGTGGATGCCGGCGGCGATGCCGCACACGTGCGTGCCGTGCCCGTCCGGGTCGAAGCCGCGGATGTCCCGGGCCGGGTTGTGCGGCGAGTTGGGGAACAGCGACACGTAGCGGAACTGGATGACGCGGTTGAAGTGCTCGGGGTGGTCCGCGTCCACGCCGGTGTCGAGGATGCCGAGCATGACGCCGGCGCCGCGGATGCCCTGGGCGTGGGCCAGGGGCACACCGCACTCGTCCGGCCACTCGCGCTCGGCGAGCGAGGACATGCCGCGGTTGCGCGGCCCCGTCTGGCCCGCGGACACGGGGCCGGGGAAGGACAGGGGCACGACGTCGGGGATGAACTCGAACTCCTGCTCCAGCTCGCCGCGGGCGGCCCGCTCGGTGCTGTCCTCGTAGAAGTGGGCCATGGTGGCGCCGATGAGCGGCATGAAGCGGTAGCTGCCCGCCTCGGCGCCCGTCTGCTCCGTCACGCCCGAGCCCGGAATGGGCACGGTGGACGAGTCTCCGCCGCGCGTGCCGGGCTGCTTCTTTCCGCCCTTCTTCACACGGCGCGCCTCCTGTCCGCTCACCTGCGGACGCACGCCGGGCAGCGTGGCCGAGCGCAGGCCCAGCGAGGTGAGCGTGTCGGGCGCCTTGTTGGCCACGGCGAAGCGCAGCGCCGTGGTGCGGGGCAGGACGCGCTCGCCCTGCTCCGTGCCGCGCGGCCCCACGCGCGCCTGCGACTCGATGGACTCCTTTGGAACCAACAGGTAGGACTTCATGGTTGGTGTACTCCTTGAACGACCTTGCAAGGCCGGCCGCGTGAGGCAAGGGCCGCCGGCACCAGTTCAGCGCCCGCCGCGCGTGGAGCCTCTCGCGAGCGACGGTGGCAATGGGGGCGCGCTCGTGGCGACGTGCCCCCGACAAGAGTGGCCCGCGCCCGTGGCGGCGCGACCACCGTGGTGGGTGACTCCGACATCCGCGCGGGGACACACGCCGGCCCCGCGCACCAGGGCGCGTCCGGGGTGTGGTGGCTTTCCTTCCGCTGCATCATGTCGTCACCGCGTTCTTCGAAATCCCTGGGCCCACGGTGCGATTGGACAGGAGGGGCCTGACAAAAAACCAAGGATTTCCTGTAGTAGACGCGTGAGACCCCCTAGTTCGGTCCTAACGGGTCTTCCCCGAACGTCTGGAAGTGGGAGTGATTCCCTCCCGGGTACGAGGGGAGTGCCAGGGGGCACACAGGGACTGTGTCTTCCAGCGGACCCGCCGGGTGGGGGGCCCCGCGGCGCGGACGGGAAAGTCCGCGTTCCCACAATTGTTCGCCTCCGTCCCTCCGCCCGGATAAAGGGAGGGGCGTTCGCCCGTACTGGAGCCTTTCGACGTGATTCCCTACTGGAAGCCGCCCTCCATCCACCTGGGCCCGCTCACCATCGAGCCCTTCGGCATCTTCGTGGCGCTGGGCATCCTGCTGGCCGCTCGCCTGCTCGTCCGCAATGCGGAGCGGCAGAAGCTGGACCCGAATCCGCTGGCCGACTACGCGATGTGGGGCGTGCTGGGCGGCGTCGTCATGGGCCACCTGGTGCACCTGCTCTTCTACCACCCGGAGGAGCTGTCCAAGAGCCCGTTCCAGATTCTGAAGGTGTGGGACGGGCTGTCGTCCTTCGGCGGACTGCTGGGCGGCATCCTCGCGGCGGTGGTGTTCTTCCGGGTGCGCAAGCTGCGCTTCAACGACTACGCGGACTCGTTCGCGCTGGGCGTGGCGCCGGGCTGGGCGGTGGCCCGGCTGGGCTGCTTCGCGGTGCATGACCACCCGGGCGTGCCGACGGACTTCTTCCTCGCGGTGGACTTCCCCGGCGGCCCCCGGCACGACCTGGGCATGTACGACGCCATTGCCCTCTTCGCCATCAGCGGGCTGCTGTACGCGCTGCGCGACTCGGAGCGGATGAAGGGCCGGCTCCTGCCGCTGCTCGCGCTGCTGTACTCGTTCTGCCGCTTCTACTTCGACACGCTGCGCGCCACGGACATGTCCTATGTGGACGCGCGCTACTTCGGCCTCACGCCCGCGCAGTACGGCTGCATGGCGCTGGTGGCGTATGGCCTGTGGGGCCTGCTGCGGCGCCGCGCGCCCGGTGCGTCTCCGGTGCCTCCCGCGTCCCCGGGCTCGGGGAAGACGGTGGGCGCACGGTAGAAGCGTCCGGGAGCGCACGGCGGCTCCCGGGCTTCCGGCGGCATGACGCAGGGTGGCGGTAGCATCATCGGCCCGAGGGTCCTGGCGTCTCGCCGGGGACCTTCCGGGCCGAGTCATTTCCGGCCCGTGGGCCTCCGGGTCAGGTTCCGGTGGGAGGAGGCTTCAGGATGAAGGCGCTCGCTTATGACGCGGTGATGGCTCCGCTCGGGTGGCTGGGGCTCACGGCCGCCCGGCGCAAGCTGGTGCGCGGGCTGACGGGCCGCGTGCTGGAGGTGGGCACCGGGACGGGGCTCGCCCTGCCCGGCTACCCCGAGACAGTCACGTCCGTCACCGCCATCGACGTGGACGCCGAGGCGCTCGAGCGGGCCCGCAAGCGGCGCCCCGGCGCCGAGCTGGTGCACGCCAGCGTGGAGGACCTGCCGTTTCCCGACGCGTCCTTCGACGTCGTGGTGTCCAGCCTCGTGTTCTGCAGCGTGGAGGCCCCGGCGCGTGCGCTGACGGAGGTCTTCCGCGTGCTGCGTCCCGGAGGGGAGCTGCGCATGCTGGAGCACGTGCGCGCGCCATCCGCCGGCCTGGCCACCACGCAGGACCTGCTCACCCCCGCGTGGAAGTGGATGACGGGCGGGTGCCACCTCAACCGGGACACCTGCTTCCTGGTGCGGCAGGCCGGCTTCGACGTGGTCCGCCGCGTCCAGCGGCTCCAGGGAATGAGCGAGCTCATCATCGCCCGCCGGCCCGCGGGCTGACGGCACGTGCCAGTCAAGCGGGTGACGGAAGACGCAGGCCCGCGAGCTTTCGGTCCGTGAGCACCGAGTGGAGCTCGGTGATGCGCCCGTCCGCCCCCACGTCCACCCGCACCACCGCGTGCAGGGCCAGCATCGGGTCCTTCGGGTCCGGCGCGTACACGGCCACCAGCGCGGGCAGGCCGTTGAGCATCTGTACCTCCACCGCCGCCGGCGGGCCTCGCAGCACCACCAGCCGCTGAAGGAAGGTGAGCACCCGCTTCACGCCCACCACCGGCACGTGCGCCGCCCGCACCTGGCCGCCACCGTCCGACAGGAGGCGCACGTCGGCGGACAGCAGCGCCTCCGCCGCTGCCACATCTCCTGACAGCAGCGCGGACATGAAGCCCTCCAGCGCCACCCGGTTGCGCTCCTGCAGCTCGCGCGTGGGGACGCAGCGCTCGCGGTCGTACTCCGCCATCGCGGCCCGGGCGCGGTGGTGCACCACCTTCACATTCACCTCGCTCATGTTCAGCGCCTCGGCCACCTCGCGCACCGAGTAGTCGAACACGTCGCGCAGCAGCAGCACCGCGCGCTGCTTCGGGGCCAGCGCCTCCAGCGCCAGGAGGAAGGCGTAGGAGACGCTCTCCAGCAGCTCGTAGCGCCCCTCCGTCGAGCCGCCTCCGGGCAGCCGCGCCTCCACGCCGGGGGGCATGTCCAGGCCCTGGGACGCGTCCGTCGCCGCATCACCTGTCTCGAGCGGGGACGGGAGCCAGGGGCCCACGTAGCTCTCACGACGGCGGCGGCGCAGGTGGTCCCTCGCCAGGTTCACCGCCACCCGCGTCAACCAGGGACGCAGCGACTCCTTCCGCTCCGGGAGCGTGGTCAGGGCCCGCGCGTAGGTCTCCTGCACCAGGTCGTCCGCGTCCGCCGCCACGCCCGTCATGCGGTAGCAGAGGCCCCACAGGAAGCGCTCATGCTCCCGCGCCGCTTCCGCCACCGCGTCGTGTCCCTGGCCTTCCATGCGCTACGCCCCCACCGCCCGGCGGAGCCCGGCCTGCTCGGGCGCGAGGAGCGCTCGCGCCACGGACTCGGCGCTCGCGAAGGACGCATCCGCGAGCATCCCCTCCGGCCCCACCCAGTCTCCCACCCGGTACAGGCCGCTCACGTGTGGCACCTTCGCCGTGGGGCGCCCCGCGAGGCCGCCCGACTTCGCGCTCGGCAGCAGGTGGCTCACCCGGAGCGTGGGCCGGAAGCGCCTCGCCACCACGTACGCGCGCCAGCCCGGCTGGAGCACGTCCATCACCGCCTCCAGCTCGGCCTCGCGGGCCTGGGTGTCCGTGCCGCCCAGGTACTTCATCACGTGCACCATCGCGCCTCCCTCGGGCGCCAGCTTCGCGGACGCCGAGTGCACCGACGCGTACCACGGACCGTCCACCCCGAGCGCGAACAGTGCCTCCGGCCTTGGCAGGCGCAACAGCCCCAGCTCCAGCGTTGCGGCCGTCACCGGCACCGCCTCCGCCGCCTCCCTCGCGAGCACCGCGTCGCCCGGCATCAACGCCGCGGCCTCCTCCGGTCCTCCCGCCAGCACCACCACGTCCGCCTCGCGCACCGTCCCGTCCGCGAGCTGGATGCCTCGCACCCGTGCCTCGGCCGCAGGCGCCTGGAGCGCCACGGAGGCCACGCGCACCGAGGTCTCCAGCTTCGCGCCCGCCTCGCGCGCCCGGGCCTCCAGCGCGTCCACCAGCGTGCTCCAGCCGCCGTCCACGTAGAGCACGTTGTCCGCCAGCGCGGACTGCAGCTGTGACACCGCCGCCTCCGCGCTCAGCGCCTCGTGGTCCGCGCAGTAGGACGACACCCGCGTCAGCGCGCCGACGAGCGCCCTGGCGTCCTCGCGCGACAGCCGCGTGTCCAGCCACTCGCGCATCGACGTGCGCGCCAGGGCCTGCGCGTCGATGCGGGGCAGCCCCGCCAGCAGCCGCGCCAGCTCCAGCTTGCCGGCGAGGGTGAGCACGTCCGTCGTCATCAGCGACACGGGCCCCCGAGGCAGCGTGTGCAGCCGGCCGGCGCGCAGCGCGTAGGTGCCCGTCGCGCCTGGGATTCCGCCCTGGGGCTTCACACCCAGGCCGCCGAGCACCCGCATCGCCGCCCCACCCCGGTACAGCGCGTGAGGCCCCAGGTTGAAGCGGAAGCCCTCCACCTCCGACGTCTGCGCCCGCCCACCGAAGTGCTTCGCGCGCTCGTACAGCGTCACCTCACAGCCCCCGCGCGCCAGCAACGCCGCCGCCGTGAGCCCGCCCAGCCCGCCTCCCACCACCGCCACTCGGGTCGCCCGCATGTCGTCCTCCGTCTGTGCGCCCGGGTGATTCCGGGCATCCAACGGCTCCACGACGGAGGCGGGCAGAAGGTTACAGGCGTGAGAAAAACCCGGGAAACGCGGCGCCCGGGGGCGAGGGGGTGCGGCGGAAGGAACGTTCATTCCACGGCCAGCGCCCCCGCAGCCAGCGCCCAATCGACAAACGCTGAAAACTTTCACGCTCATGCTTCCGCGACGGACACGCGCGACACACGCGCGTCGGGAGATGCGACACATGCGTCACACCGGAGCGGGGACCCGGGTGTCACGTCGCGTCCAACATGGGTCAGATAAGCCTCATGTCACATGTCTGTCTCCGCCGTTCATCCACGCCTCGCATCAAAGACAGTGAATCCCTGACAACTCCGCGAGTCACCTTTCGTCAGGCAATGTCAGAGGTAGGCGTATGATGATTCCTGCAACGACGGCGGACTCTCCCGCCGCGCATGACCGAGGCGTCACCGCATGAGAAAGCTCCTGGCAGCCCTGCTCGCCCTTCCCGTTCTCGTCGCCTGTGGCCCCGCACCGGAGCCCGAGGCCGCCTCGATGCCCGGCCAGTCGCAGGAAGTCGCCGCCCAGACAGAGACGCAGGAGCTGTCCGCCGCGCCGCGTGAGCGGTCCGTCACGCTGAGCACCGGGGTGACGCTGCGCTATGTGGAGCAGGGCTCGAAGAACGGCCCCGTCGTCGTCTTCCTCCACGGCTACACGGACTCGCACAACACGTGGGACTTGAACCTGCCCATCTTCCCGCGCAACTACCATGTCTATGCGCTGGACCAACGGGGCCACGGTGACTCGTCCCGTCCCGAGTGCTGCTACACCCAGCAGGACTTCGCCGCGGATGTCGTCGCCTTCCTGGATGCCATCGGTGAGGAGCAGGCCATCCTCGTCGGCCACTCCATGGGCAGCTTCATCGCGCAACAGGTCGCGCTGGACTACCCCGACCGCGTGCAGGCGCTGGTGCTGGTCGGCTCGGCGCCCACTGTCGCGGGCAACGAGGTGGCGCTGTTCCTGAAGTCCATCGTCGACACGCAGGTGGGCACGGTGGACCCGGACTTCGTCCGCGAGTTCCAGACGAGCACCTTCGTGCGTCCGGTGCCGCGGCGGTACATCGACACGCTCGTGTCGGAGAGCCTCAAGGTGCCGGCCCGCGTGTGGCAGGCGACGCTGGACGGGCTCCTCGCGGAGGACCACTCGGCGCGGCTGGGTGAGATTGACGTGCCGGTGCTCGTGGTCGGCGGTGACCAGGACGGCTTCTTCCCCGTCGAGCAGCAGCAGGCGCTGGTGGCCGCGCTCCCCAACGTCACCTACGTCCTCTACCCGGACACCGGCCACGCGCCGCACGCGGAGCTGGCGCACCGCTTCGTGAACGACGTGAAGCGGTTCCTGAAGTCAGTGACGAAGTAGCGCGGACGCGCGGGCCCGGGGCTTCGGGCTTCGGGCTCGGAGGAGAGGCGCTTCGTGACGTCCTCCTCCGGGCCCGTGGCGGCTCCGGTCCTGGCTACCCGGGCTTCGTCGTTCCGGTGGCGCCGGAGCCCTCGGGTGGCCGCCGCGAGGGGTCCGGCGCATCGGACCGGGCGAGCATCACCGCCGCGGTGAGGATGAGCAGGCCGCCCACCAGCTGTCGGGCGCTGAGCCGCTCATCCATGAAGAGCGCGCCAATCACCACCGCCGTCAGCGGCTCCATGGTGGACACCAGCGATGTGTTCACCGGGCCGATGCGCGCCATGCCCACGAAGAACAGGAGCACCGCGGCCACCGTGGACACCAGCGCCAGCGCCACCACCGCCGCCCAGCCCAGGGAGGTGGTGGGAAAGGCCGGGCCGCGTACGAGCACCACGAGCCCCAGCGCGGCGCCCGCGGAGCAGAGGATGAGGGTGCTGGAGGCCAGTGGCCCCGCCTGGCTCGCCACGCGTGCACTGAGGACGACGTAGACGGCGTAGAGGAGCGCGGACAGCAGCCCCAGCATGACGCCCAGCGGCTTCACTCCGCCCTGGTCCAGGTCCGCCGTCAGCGCGGTGCCGCCCAGGGCCAATGCCACGGCCAGCCACTTCACCCGGCCCAGGCGCTCGCCGAAGACGAAGCGCTGGAGCAGCGCCACCAGCGCCGGGAAGGAGTACAGCAGCAGCGCCACCAGCCCCGCGGGTGCGTGCTGGAGGGCGGCGAAGTAGGCCCCCGCCTCGGTGACATAGAAGACGCCGCCCAGCCCCATCAGCGCCAGCACCACCTTGAGGCCCGGTAGCGGCTGCCGGCGCACCACCATGACGCCGGCCAGCACCGCCCCGGCCAGGGTGAAGCGCAGGAAGAGCAGTGAAACGACGTCCGCGCCCGCCGCGTAGGCGGTGCGCCCGAAGAGGCCGAGTGCGCCGAAGCACACCCCGGACAGGGCGACGATGAGGAAGCCAGCGGTGCGGGTCATGGCGGAGCGCCGGAACCCTGCTCCAACCGCGTGCCCGTGTCACGCGTCCCGCAGGCGCCCTGACTCCTACGGGGCACCCCGGGCGGGGGCTACCAGTAGTTCACCGACTTGAGGTCGAAGACGTCCGTGTAGCCACCGGCGCGCAGCAGCTGCACGGCCTGGGCGCTGCGGCCTCCGGCGGCGCAGTACACCACCACGCGCGTGCCGGGCGGGCCCACCTCGGAGAGGCGCCGGGGCAGCTCCTGCACGGGGATGTTGCGGGCGGCCTCGGGGTGGCCCTGCTGGAATTCCTGCGGGGTGCGCACATCCAGCAGCACCGCGCCTTCCGCGACAAGCTGCCGGGCCTTCTGGGAGAGCTCCTGGGGCGTCATGCCTCCATTGTAGGTCCGCCCGCGCCGCCGTGCGTGGCTGAAAACTGGAGGTGTCGGCGGCCGACGCTACAGTCCTGTACCGACACGATGCGACTCGACAAGCATGCCCTCCTGAACCAGCTGGCCGAGCGGCTCCAGCAGTCCGACAGGCTGGCCCACCGGGCCGAGGCCGAGGCCCGCGAGGCGGCCCGCAGCCTGGCCACGGAGTCCGAGAAGCGGGAGGACGGCCGCGCGGCGATTGAGTTCGGCAGCCTCGCCACCGGCCAGGCCAACCGCGCCCGCCGCGTGCAGGAGGAATTGCACGCGCTCTCCACCTTCGGCCAGGGCGAGCTGCCCCGCTTCCCGCGCCAGGGGCCCGTGGCCCTGGGCGCCATCGTCGACATGAGCACCGAGGACGATGACGGCTTCGCCGAGCGCACCTTCTTCGTGCTCCCCGTGGGCGCCGGCACCGAGCTGACAGGCCCGGGCGGCGACGGCTTCCTGTCCGTCATCACCCCCGCGTCCCCCGTGGGCCGGGCCCTCATGGGCCGCAAGGCCGGAGACGTGGTGGAGGTGACGCTGGCGGGAGAGGTGCGCGAATGGACGGTGCTCGAGGTGGCGTGAGCCGGGATGTGACTCTCCGGGCGCCTGCGCTGTCCGGCCCCCGACGTAAGCCCTGGGGGCAATAGAACCCCGAGCCCCCGTCGCGCGTGAATCCGGGAAGATGTTTTCTTCCCTTTCCCCGCCAATCGAGGCGCCGGCTCCGCCCCCGCCCTCGCCCCTGCCGCTGACGTGGCCCGCCGCGCTGGTGGGCCTGCTGTTCGGCGTGCTGATGTCCTACGTGCCGTACGAGTTCCGGATGGCGCCCTTCCGGCCACTCTACCCGTACGTGCGCGTCCTGGGCCTCACCTACCTGGCCGGCAGCATCGCCCTCATGTGCGCGCTCCTGTACCCGCGCGCGCCGCGCTGGCTGGGGCTGGCGGGACGCCTCGCGCTGGGCGCGGCCATGGCGCTGTACTGGTGGGTGCTCAACGTGCTGCCCGGCAGCTTCACGGGCATCATCCTCTATCCGCTGCTCTTCGGCGGCATGGTGCTGGAGGCGTGGCCCGCCATGCGCCAGCGCCCCGTGCTGCGCGCCTTCGTGGCCCTCACCGGCGCGGCCTTCGGCGTGGCCATGCTCGCCGCGCCGGAGCGCTTCCCCGTCTCCATCTACGCGCACCTGGCCCCGCTCCGGCCCCTGGTGGGCGCGCTCTTCATCATCGCGGGCGTGGGGCTGCTGTTGCCCTCGGGCCGGCTGCACGCGCGGCTGCCCCATGTGCTGATGGGCGTGCTTGCAGTGCCCTTCGCCCTGCTGGCGTATGCGCTGGGGCGCGGCTCGTCGTGGCTGGGCGCCAGCGTCTACGCGGTGCTCACCCTGGCATGCGTGGCGCAGTCTCTGGACTGGCGCCCGCGTGCCCCCGCACGGTGGGGTGGAAGCTGCTGCGCGGGCTGGCCTTCGCGGGGCTGGTGCCGCTGCTGGCGCTGGGAGGGCTCGCGGCCTTCCTCGCCCAGCGCGCGATTGAGCAGCAGGTGCGCGACGACACGCAGCGCGCCGCCGCGGGCGAGGCGGACTTCCTGCGCCGCTACCTGGACGACTCGCGCGAGGCGCTGGACTTGATGCTGGAGTCCCCCGGCTTCCGCGCCGCCTTCGTCACCGGCGAGCGCGAGCGGCTGGAGCCGTACCTGCACAACCTGGCCGCCCAGGCGCGCGCCTTCGACGCGGCGCTCGCGGTGGATGCGTCGGGCAGGGTGCTGGCCACGTCGCCGGGCGTGGAGGACTGGCACCTGCCCACGCACACCTTCCTCTCCGAGGCGCTCGCCCACGGCGGCACCGAGGTGTCCCCCGCCTTCATCCGCCCGCCGGACCGGCCGCTGGTGGCGGTGGCGCGCCCCTTCGAGCATGACGGCGAGCTGCGCGGCATGCTGGTGGGGCTGTTGTCCCTGGAGCGGCTGAGCGACGCCACCACGCCCGCGTCGCGGCGCTTCCGCGTGCAGGTGCTGGACCGGCGCGGCCTCAAGGTGCTGCGAGACACGGCGCCCGGCGCCCCGCTGCTCGAAAAGGCCCACCTGCCCGACGCGCTGCATGCCGAGCTGGTGCGCCCCGGCAGCGGCGTCATGGAGGCCTTCGACGTGGCGGACCGCCGCATCCTCGCCGCCGAGGCCCCCGTCGAGGACACCGAGTGGAGCGTCCTGGTGACGCAGGAGCTGGTGGTGGCCTACGCGGCCATTACCCGCATGAGCGCCGCGGTGGTGGGCCTCGTGTTCCTGGGCGTGCTGCTGGCGCTGGGCCTGTCACAGCTCGTCGCCCGCGACGTCATCCGCCGGCTGGATGACTTGCGCGAGGCCACCTCCGCGCTGGCCGCCGGGGATTTGGAGCGCCGCGTGGAGGTGGAGGAGGACGACGAGCTGGGTGAGCTGGCGCGCAGCTTCAACGAGATGGCGGCCCGCACCGGCGCCGCGCAGATGGAGCTGAAGGACGCGGTGCGCGCGAGAGAGGAATTCATCAGCGTGGCCAGCCATGAGCTGCGCACGCCCCTCACCCCGCTCAAGGGCTTCGCCGCCCTCACCCTCCAGTGGCTGGAGAAGAGTGGCGACTTCCCGGAGCGCGAGCGGCTGCTCAAGGCGCTGCGCTCCATGGCCCGGCAGACGGAGCGGCTGGCGCGGCTGGTGGACGATTTGCTCGACACCGCCCGCATCCAGGGCGGCCGCTTCGAGCTGGAGCGCCAGCGCGCGGACCTGGTGCCGCTGCTGCAGGAGGTGCTGGAGCGCTTCGAGCTGCGCGGAGAGAGCAGCCTCGCCTTCGAGCTGCACACCCCCGGCCACGCCGTGGAGGGCGAGTGGGACGCCCCTCGACTGGACCAGGTGCTCACCAACCTGGTGAGCAACGCCGTGCGCTACTCACCGCAGGGCGGCACGGTGCGCATCTCCCTGGAGGAGGAGGCCCACCACGTGGTGGTGCACGTGCGGGACGAGGGCATCGGCATTCCTCCCGAGAGTCTGCCCAGCCTGTTCCGCCCCTTCGCCCGCGCCTCCAACGCGCAGGCGCGCCACTACGGTGGGCTGGGGCTGGGCCTCTTCATCTGCCGCGAAATCGTGGAGCGCCACGGCGGCACCATCTGGGCGGAGAGCCCGGGCCCGCAGCTGGGCAGCAGCTTCCACGTGCGGCTGCCCCGCGACGCCCGAAACCCCGTGCCCGCGTCGGACAGCGCCTCGCCGCCCCGCTCGGAGTCCTCGTCCGCGCACGCGGCGTGAGCGCTACTTGAACTCGGTGCGCGGCACGGCCACCCACTCGTCGGGGATGTCGCCGCGCGGCAGCTCCAGCACGAAGGTGGAGCCCTGGCCCGGCACGCTGGTGGCCGTCACGGTGCCGCCGAAGGCCTCCACAATCTGCCGGGTGATGTAGAGCCCCAGGCCCAGGCCGCCGTAGTGCCTGTCGCTCACCGCGCGCTCGAAGCGCTCGAAGATGCGCGGCAAATCCTCGGCGGAGATGCCGATGCCACAGTCCGTCACCGTCAGGCGCGCCAGGCGCCCTTCCGCCTCCACCCGCACGCACACCGGGTGGCCGGCGCCATACTTCAGGGCGTTGGACAGGAGGTTCGTCACCACCTGCTCCAGCCGAAGCCGGTCCCACAGCCCCACCACCGTCATGGGCGCGTGCAGCTCCAGCGAGCAGTTGAGCTGCGTGGCGGACGGGGCGAAGCGGTAGAGGATTTCCGCCACCACGCTCGCCAGGTCCATCTCCTCCAGCTCCAGCTTCAGCCGGCCGGCGGTGATTCGCGACACGTCCAGCAGGTTGTCCACCAGGCTCGTCAGCTTGCGCACCTGGCGCTGCACCACCTCGAGCGTCTCCGACACCCGCTCGGCGGACACCGGCTGCCCCCGCGCGGCGAGCGACTCCACCTGCTTGTGCAAGAGCTGCACCTTGAGGTGCAGCGGCGTCAGCGGCGTCTTCAATTCGTGGCTGGCGATGCCCAGGAACTCGTCGCGCAGGCGCACCGCCTCCCGCGCCTCGCGCAACAGCCGCGCGCTGTCCACCGAGAGGGCCGTGCGCCGGGCCAGCTCCTCCGCCAGCCGCTCCTCGTCGTCGGTGAAGTCATGCGTCGCGTCCGAGCGGAACAGGGCCAGCGCGCCGATGACGCGCCCGCGCGCCACCAGCGGCACGCCCAGGTAGCAGCGCAGCCCCAACGCCCGGGGCACCGCCGCGTCCTCCGCCCCCGCGGACGCTTCCGACAGGTGCCGCCGCTCCGTCCGGCCCGTGTCGAACATGGACAGGAGGCTCCCCGGCACCAGCGGCTCCGGGGCCTGCCGGCGCAGCAACTCCACCAGCAGCACATGCCGCTCCGGCTCCGCGTGCACCGCGGCCACCGCGCGCAGCGGCTCGGAGGCCGTCCCCAGGTAGAGGACGCCCGCATCCGCCAGCGCGGGAACGAGCAGGCGCAGCAGGGGCTCGACGCGTCCCTCGGCATCCAGCGCGGCGCCCAGCAGCGCCCCGGCCTCCGCCAGCAGCCGGGCGGCGCTGGCCGCGTTCAGCCCGAGCCGTGGCTCCTCGCGGGTGCGCAGCAGGGCGCCCGCCGCCCGCCCGTCACGCACCCCCAGGGGTACGACGGAGCCCTTCAAGAGCACCAGCGTCCCGTCCGGCCGGCGCAGGCCCCAGCGCCCCTCCTTCACCCATTCGCCCGCCAGGGCGCGCGTCAGCGGCGACACCTCCAGCGCTCGTGACGTATCCTCGGGACGGACCCAGACACATCCGGGGAGGCGGCCCTCCTCCAGATGTTCGGGCGGGGAGATCCGAAATTGCCGACCCGCCTCACTATTGAAGGCGAGCACCCGGCCCTTGAGGTCCACCAGGACGAGGGCATCCCCGGCCTGCTCGAGGAGCAGGCGGAGCACCGCATCATTCAGGAGGGCGTCCACCCCCTCCTCGGGGTCCAGATGGGTCATCGAGAGCCAGGCACGTCCAGAAGGCATGAGGGACTTCCTCACATGGCGACCATGGTGGCATCCCCGCCCCTCTGGAAGGAAGACGATGCCCCCCGTGTCTCGCTCAACATCGGACGGCATGCCGCCGAAGTCCCGGGGTCATTCCTGGCCCTCTTGCTTGCAGGGCAGAAAATCCAGAATCGTTACGAAATTCTAAACCGCACGGACGCCCCCCGTCCGAGCGGGGCGGTTCTCATCCTCGAGTCTCATCATGCAGAAGCCGCACTCCAGTCCTGACTGGAGTTCCAGTGAGAGTCGTTACCGGCTGGTCATCGACAACCTCAAGGAGGTGGTGTTCCAGACGGACATGCTGGGCCGCTGGACGTTCCTCAACCGGGCATGGACGGAGCTGGTCGGCTTCACGGTGGAGGAGGTGCTGGGGAAGCCCTTCCTGGAGTTCATCCACACGGAGGACCAGGAGCGCTCCACGCGGCTGTTCGCGCCCATGGTGGCGCAGCAGGTGGAGTCCCTGCGCACCGAGGTGCGCTACGTCACGCGCACGGGTGGCAGCGTCTGGGTGGAGGTGTACGCCCGGCTGATGCTGGGCGAGGACGGGGAGCTGCTCGGTGTGTCCGGCACGCTCAATGACGTCACGGAGCGCAAGGCGGCGGACGACGCGCTGGCGCGGCGCGAGCGCTACCTCATCGCCCTGGTGGAGATGCAGCAGCGGCTGCTGACGACGCCGGACGGGGCCGACCTCTATGGGCCGGCGCTGGCGCCGCTGGGCCCGGCCTCGGGCGCCAGCCGCGTGTACGTGTTCGAGACGCACCGTGGGGAGGACGGGGCGCTCCTGTGCAGCCAGCGCGCGGAGTGGTGCGCGCCCGGGGTGAAGCCCGAAATCGACAACCCCGACCTGCAGAACCTGCCCATGGAGCCGCTGCTGCCGCGCTGGGTGGAGATGCTGTCGCGCGGGGAGGTCATCGCGGGGCTGGTGGTGGACTTCCCGGAAGGGGAGCGCGCGCTGCTGGACCCGCAGGGCGTGCTGTCCCTGGTGGCGCTGCCCCTGCGCGTGCAGGGCGTCCTCGCGGGCTTCATCGGCTTCGACAACGTGGCCGAGGCGCGGGCGTGGGACCGGCTGGAGGTAGACCTGCTCTCCGCGGCGGCGGGCGCCATCTCCGTGACGCTGGAGCGGCGCGAGTCGGAGCGGGCGCTGCGCGAGCGCGAGCGGCGCTTCCGGCAGCTCGCGGAGAACGCGTCGGACGTGCTGTACCTCTACCGGCGCGAGGCCCCGCGCGGCTTCGCCTATGTGAGCCGGGTGGCGCAGGCCAAGCTCGGCTTCGACCCGGTGGCGCACTACGCGGAGCCGGAGCTCTGGTACCAGCGCGTGCACCCCGAGGACCGGGCGCTGCTGGAGCAGCTTTTGGAGGCCCCGCAGCCCTTCCAGGGCGCGCCGGTGGTGGTGCGCTTCCTCCACCCGGACGGGCGCACGCTGTGGCTGGAGCACGTGGTGGCGCCGGTGCTGGACGCCTCCGGGCGCGTCGTGGCGGTGGAGGGCCTGGCCCGCGACATCACCGAGCGCCGCGAGGCGGAAGAGGCGCTCAAGCTGTCCGAGGCCAGCTTCCGCGCGCTGCTGGAAGGCGTGCCGGACGCGGCGGCGATTGAGCGCGACGGCCACATCGTCTACGCCAACGCGGCGCTCGTCACCACGCTGGGCTTCGAGCGCGCGGAGCAGCTCACCGGGCGGCGATTCACCGAGTTCGTCCAGGACATGCGCGGGCCGGGCGGCACGCGGGCCGGGGCG